>MFYY01000179.1:3057-17517 GCA_001787855.1 Candidatus Riflebacteria bacterium GWC2_50_8
GATATGCGGGAACCTGAAGAGATCCTTAATCTGTTTTGCAGCAAGATCAAACTCGACGAGGCCTTCTTTGGCTGACAGATATTGTTCTTTTACTCCGACAGCAAGTTTCAGGGCCAGAATGTTGCCGTTACCGGTTACTCCAACCACTTCGCAGTCTTCCGTAATCCAGTCGAGACGCTCAATTCGTCCATCAAGCCAGACGCGCACAAGCATATTGCTGGTGATGCGCTTTGTTTCACGGTTCCAGCGACCTTCGTTAAAGATTACGAAGTCACTTGAAACGCCAACAACCCTGCTAAGATAAGGAACCGGAAGCAACAGGCGTTTGCCATCGGCTGCCGAAACCAGAATCTGCCGATCCGGCTCCTGGCTGGAAACGCCGTTGATATAAACGCGGGACTGAGTTGTCGAATCTGCAGGCGGCATTATGACATAGCCCCGGAAAGCGAAATCCTTCTGGGCACTGAAAACAACTTTTTCCCCCTTACCCTTTTCGTAGAGCGAGAATTCAGTGATAGCATCCTTGCCTGTTCCAACTGTTTCAGCATAAATAAAACGGTCATCATCAATCAGGCGAACAAATTTAGTCGATTCATTCGAAGGCGAGGGCAGAGTTTTGACTAATTTTCCCTCGCTGCTGATTATAGAATGGTTGTAGCCGCGCAGCAGGCCGCCAACCATCCGGCTGGCGCGGACAATGGCAAAGCTTCGTTTACAGAATAAACTCTCATCCCCCGACGAATAAATCATATTGCTGAAGCGGCTGCCAACCTGTTTGACTTCTGCGCTATCCAGATCCTGCACAAACAGGCGGCCACTGTAGTATCTTCCCGGGTCGGCGACATCCCACCAGGGCTGTTTCGCCTGCAACGACCAGACAATCTGCCGACCACCATTCAACGGCAGCCATTCGTCTGAAGACACTTCATGGTCATACTGCCAGGTAGCTTCGGCAGCAGCATCTATTGCCAACCAGCAGGTCAGCAGCAGCCCGCTTCCAATTACCAGAAAAATCAGCCCCTTAACACCTCGCCAGGGCGAACTCATGGTGCGGTCCGACATAAAGACAGCAGCTGACAGCGCCAGAAACATGACGATCAGAAGAAAGGCGCCGAGACTGTAGTTGAGCGTGGTCAGCGTCATCGGATGAATGCAGACGTAGAAAGCTGCCGGGCCGACTATCAGCGCTGATATGGTAGCAAAGCCGCGCGGCAGCATACTGGTGAAGTAGCCATAAGCAATTATTGCCAGCGGCAGACCAATGCCTAATGCCGGGCTGGATCTGAACAGCTTTTGAAAATCCAGCAGAGTTGCGCCGCAGATCATCGCCAGAATCACATAGAAGACATAGAGCAGCGCCGCGTAAATGAGCACGAACAGAAGTTTTGCCAGCCAGAGCCGGCCGCGGCTGATCGGCAGCGAAAGCAGAAACGGAAGGGTACGGTTGCTCACCTCGGAACTGATCTGGTGATGAGCTGCAAGATAGATAAAAAGCGGTCCCTGCATCGCGAACAGCAGGAACATGGCGACACCGGAGTCGAGCTGCTTGAACCAGGCGGCAACGAGCAGTGAGACTACCGCTACCGCCAGAATGATGAAGAAATACATTCTCTGTTCGAGGTAGTCCTTTAAGAGTATCGATCTCATAATGCGCTCCTTGGCTGCATAAAGTAGAACTTATCAGAATAAAACCGAGTATCTGGTGTTGCTGACAGCTGACACGAATTCTGTGCACCGAATTGCGTTTCGCTGTTTTAGTGTGTTACTCTACTAATACACTAACCGATTTTAGCAATTGTGTCAACTAGTCTATTTTTTTTTATTTAACGAATGTCATTAGCCGATAATCAGGCTTTTTCAGAGGCACAAAAGCAAGAGTCTGCAAGTTTGTAGGAAACACGGAAACGTTATGTACCTCGAAACAGGCAATTTTGCAGCAGCTGACAGCAAAACACCTTGACCAGCGAAGGATTGATACCGACAGGCCATTCACCAGCGCTGGCACTCAAAGCAGCGTTCTCCAGCAAATTTGTCGAGTGTAACAAACGGTACAAAACTTTCGTATATTTTTTGGCTTTGAGGCAAATGTATTCTCTATGGTTCGGTTTTTCCTGATATCAGCCGATGTGTGATACAATACTTTGGGCTCTTACTAAAAGCCCGGAAGAGGCCTCGCCTATGGATGACCAACTTGCCGATATTCTGAAACTCGGCCATAAAATGGAAGCTTCCGATGTGCATCTGCACTCCGGAATCCCACCCGTTTTTCGAGTTGCCGGAACAATTCAGATATCTTCGAACCTGCCACTCAGCGACGAAGAGCTGCACCGCTTTTTTGAGTCTACCGCCACACCGACTATCCGCAGAATATTTGAGGCGCGAAAAGATGTCGACTACTCGGTTTCAGTGCCAGGCGTCAGCCGTTTCAGGGTAAACTGCTTTTTGCAGCAGGGAACCCTGGCTTTTGTTTTCAGACAAATTCCTTTTGAGCTGCCTACTATCGATTCAGTGCAGATTCCAAGCATAATCGTCGATTCGATTCAACGGCGACGCGGCCTATTTTTACTGTGTGGCCCGACCGGTTCGGGCAAGAGCACAACCATTGCGGCCCTGCTGCAGTTTATCAATACCAGTTATCAGGTGCGCGTCGTTACTCTCGAAGACCCGATTGAATTTCTGTTTCGTGACGCCAAGGCCGAGTTTCTGCAACGCGAACTCAGGCGTGATTTCATGAGTTTTCCTGAAGCTTTGCGCGGCGCGCTGCGTCAGGACCCCGATGTAATTCTTATCGGAGAAATGCGCGAAGCCGAGACAATGGAACTCGCCCTGACAGCCGCTGAAACCGGACATCTGGTAATTTCGACCCTGCATGCGAGCAGCACAGCGTCAGCCGTAGCACGTATCATGGGCGTTTTTCCGACTGACGCCCGTGAATTCATCCGCGATCAGCTGGCTTCGGTTCTTATCGGAATCGTATCGCAGGCTCTCATACCGAAGAAAGACATGCCAAATCAGCGGGTTGCCGTCAGAGAAATTCTGCTTAACACGCCGGCAGTGTCCAACCTTATCAGATCAGAGAAGCACGAGCAGATCGCGATGTTTCTTGAGACCGGCGCTGACATCGGCATGATATCGATGAACGCAGCGCTTGAAGATCTGATTGTAAAAAAACTGATTTCCAGCGATCAGGCTTTCCCATACAGCCCTGATCCGGAAGGCCTCATGACCAGACTAGAACGGAAAGGACTGCTATGAGCCATATCATGCAGGGGCTGATCGAAGAGGCTCTTAAGCAGGGAGCCTACGATCTTCATATCAAATCAGCATTTGCGCCTATCATAAGAGTCGCCAACGAAATCAGGCGTCTCGACCTGCCAGCTTTGTCGCCAAAAGAAATGGAGCAGATGGTAATTTCGCTGCTTGACGAAAATCAACGCAAGATGTTCAAAGCCAGAGGACAGATAGACTGCTCATTCACGTTGCCCGGCATAACCAGAGTTCGCGCTAACATCTTCTTTCAGCGCAACAGTCTCGCCATCTCATGCCGACTGGTGCCACCAACGCCGCCAGACATGGCTACGCTCGGCTTTGTTCAGGAAGTAACCGATACCCTCGTCAAAATCAATACTGGAATGATCCTGATAACCGGTGCTACCAACTCCGGTAAGTCGACCACTGCCGCGAGCCTTATCGACCTGATTGCGCGCACTCATGCGCTGCACATAATTACCATCGAAGATCCTGTAGAATACGTTTTTCCCAAATATCCGCAAACTATAATCAGCCAGCGTCAGATTGGCGAAGACACCGTAGATTTTCAGACCGGCCTTACTTCAGCCCTGCGTCAGGATCCCGATGTTGTCGTCATCGGCGAACTGCGCGACCTCGAAACGGTAGAAACCTGTCTGAAAGCAGCTGAAACCGGGCATCTTGTTGTAGCAACCCTGCATACATCGAATGCCGTACAGAGCATTACCCGCATGATCAATATCTTTCCGTCGCATCAGCGCGACAACATACGCTTCATGATCTCCAGCTCACTCAAATGTGTGCTATCGCAGGTTCTGCTGCCGTCCTTTGATCACAAAAAACGTGTATTGGCTTATGAAATGCTTCCTATGCTGCCGGCAGTCAGCAACCTGATCCGGCAACGCAAGATTCACGAGATAAATTCGGTAATGCGGCTTGGGCAGCGCTCCGGGTGTATACCAATGAATACAATTGTAAAAGACCTGCTCAAAAGAAAACTGGTCCGCCACGAAGACGTGCCACCAGAAATGCTCGAGGAAAAGTAGCATGGGAATTCTTGACAGCCTGCGCGGTGGCGGCTCGAACAAAGAGCTCGAAGACCTGCGCCGCGAGATAACAACTCTTAAAAACCAGTTAAAGCTCAGCGACAATGAAAAAACGCTGCACCATCAAAAATACCTGGCGATAATCGACAAGACGCACGCGTTCATGGAGCGCCTCAAGCTACTGGTCGGTACTCTCGAAGATTCCTTCGTTCTTGAGCGCTGCTGGGATCTTCTCGATCTTGCTCTCGGCATCAAAAAAGGCGCCATATTTCAGCGCACCGCCGAAGGTTGGGTTGCTGACCACCACGTCGGCTATAAAGACGAAGAAATACCGGTTATACCGCTGAATGAAGATTCTCTGCCCGGTTATGTTGCAGAAACCGGAGCCGTGCTCAGTCTCGCCCATCTTCGCAAGCAGGACGATCTTGCCTATCTCGAACGCCGCGGCGTGGTTCCTGACTGCAAGATTGTCTGCCCGGTACGGGTCGATGGCAACGTCGAAAAGCTTATCATCATCTGCACCTATGCCGGCAATGTTTTTACCGGCGAAGATGATCTCGACACTGTTGCCATGGTAGCCTCGCTGCTGGGACTTGTTCTCAACAATACCAAAGCTATTGCCGCTCAGAAAAACGAATTTGACAGGTTGCGCAAAATGTTTTCGAGCATGGTAGCACCAGAAGTCATCGAGCTGCTTGCAAATAACCCGGATGGAATTACACTTGGCGGCGAACGAAAACAGATCGCGATATTGTTTGTCGATATTCGTGACTTTACTGCGCTAGCCAAGACTATTACGCCGGAGCAGACAGTAGAACTGCTCAATCACTATTTCACTCTGATTGCAGAGATCATCATCAAAAACCGCGGCACTCTCGACAAGTTCATGGGTGATTCGGCAATGGCGCTTTTTGGCACTCCGAATATTCATGTCAATCCGACCCTGTCAGCAGTTCAGGCTGCAATGCAGATTCAACGCGCCTTCGAAATCAAGATGCCGCAATGGGTTGCCGAAGGATTTCCTCAATATGGCATCGGTATTGGCATAAACTTTCAGGAAGTTATTGTTGGCAACGTCGGTTCACCAAGACTATCAAACTTTACAGCCGTGGGCGACGGAGTTAACATCGCCTCCCGTCTCTGCCACATCGCCAAACCTGGCGAAGTGTTGATAACCGGAGCATGCTATGAACAGATAGAAGATTGGCCCGGAGCTGTAGAAGAGCGTTTCGGCGTTACTGTAAAGGGCAGCGAATCGCTCACGGTATTTTCTCTCGAAGACGCGCCAGGCGACAAGGCCTGCTGCCCACAGTGCGGGCTACCGTTGCCTCTTGACGCCAAGTTTTGCGGCGAATGCGGCTTTAGACGCGCCTGACCGCAAACAGCTTAAAACCGCCATAAAAACAGGGGCTGTCTCATAAAACTATGAAACAGCCCCGCTTATTTACTCTGTGTAACTTGCCAGATCAGCTCTGCGGTTCGCTGGCGCAAAGCCAGTAACTGCTGCAGTCCGTGGTGCGACCCATAAAACCGTATTCGATCAGATATCGGCGAATGGTCACATAGTCGTCGAAAATCTTTTTGAGAATCGCGTTAACTTCTTTTTCAGTGTATTTTCGTTCCGGCTCGAACCGGGCAGCAATATGGCGCAGAACAACCAGCTTGCACTTTTCCTTGATGTAAAAGGTTGTCAGTCGGCCATCAAGACCATCAGGAAAATACTTCTTGAGAGTTTTTTCGTTCTCTTCGGGCGTGATCTTGTAGCGATCATCGACCATGGTTGCAGTAGGATGCGGTGCCAGGTATTTAACCGGAGCCGCTTCGTTTTCTCTAATCAGTTCCATCATTGTCATAAGAATTTTAGCCTGCCTTTCTTTCTCTTTTAGCGCAAACCGGTGATTCCGAATGGTTGACGCGCTCCCAATATTGAGCTGTTGCTGGATCTGGGCATCTGGAATCCGTTCGTAGAAGCAGCGCAACAACTTGCACTGATGTTCGGAAAGTCCGGTAATCTTCTTGTCGAGACCGGCCAGATGCTCGAATACTGAGCCATGAGCCCGCGATATATGCAGTTCCATGTAGCGCTGCGCTTCATAGAGGTTATCTGCATCCCTGTAAACCATGCCTTTTTCGATTTCGCGACCGCAGATCAGGCACTCATAAAATTGCCGGTTTTCAGTAAAACCCTGCTTGATAATCTCTATCGACAAATCCTGCCAGCTAATTGAATTTTTCATAAACATTTAAGCCTTTCGTCTGCATATAAATAAACTATATCAAATTTATCTACTAAAATCAAGACAGATTAATACGACATTCATCTAGTCGTCTGTCACATTTGAGTAGATAGACGGCTGTTACAGTGCTTTCGACGGGCTCTCGGCGTGATCAGACCGAACTGCTCTGGGAGTCAGCTTTCAGTCGGAGGCGGCGGCGAGCAGAATATAGATGTCGTTGACGTTGCTGCCGGTATAGCCGGTTACAACCAGTTCGCCGAGTGCGTTGAAAAAATTGTATGCGTCGTTGTTCTGCAGAAATTGCTCAGGATCAAGACCCCGGCGCTGGGCTGCCGCCAGCGTGTAGCCATCGACAATTGCGCCACAGGCGTCGGTGGGGCCATCGATGCCGTCAGTGGCCAGAGCAGCCAGCAACACATTGTCGATGCCAGACAACCTCTCAACCGCAGCCAGAGCGAGTTCTTGATTTCGGCCGCCGCGACCGCCACCGCGCACTCTTACCGTGGCCTCACCACCGGCAATTATGGCCACAGTCTCATCTGATCTGCTTATTTCAAGCGCGCGGCCAGCAAGATAGCGCCCGAGTTCGGCAGCATCGCCAGACATGGCGGTCGGCAATAAAACCGTTTTAATACCGTTGGCAGAGAGACTTGCGCCAACAGCAGACAGTGCCGACCTGTTGTTGCCAACTATACAGTTAAAAACTCGCTCGAACGCAGGGTCATGCGCCTTGGGCGTTTCTTCTATCGCGCTGCGACAGCCAGCGGTCAACAGCTGAATTACAGCATCGGGCGCCTCTCCCCACAGATGGTATCGCTGCAGCACTTCGACGGCATCAGCGAAGGTCGTAGAATCAGGCACTGTCGGGCCTGACGCGATAAAGTCGAGCGGGTCGCCGATAACGTCCGAGAGGATCAAATTCAACACAGTAGCCGGATAAGCCCGGCGCGCCAGCCAGCCGCCCTTAAAATCAGAGATGTGCTTGCGCACGGTGTTGATCTCGTTAATCGAAGCACCAGACTTGAGCAGCATAGCGGTCAGCTCTTTCTTGTCGGCGAGCGAAAGCGTTCCGCGCGGCAGCGGCATCAGACTTGAGCCACCGCCAGAAAGCAGACAAATCACCAGATCATCGCACCCGGCCTGCTCGGCAAGTTCAACCATCTGGCGAACGCCACAAACACCTGCCTCGTCAGGAACGGGATGGCCGGCCCGGTTCAACAAAACCACATTTGTGCTGCACCGCATTTCGTGCGGAATATTAACGCAACCTCGTGTCAGGCACCCATCAAGAATCTGTTCAACGGCAAGCGTCATATCGCCAGTGGCCTTACCGCCGCCAATCACATAGATATTTTTGAACTGGTCGAAATCGAAGCTGTGCTGATCAATGCGCAGACAGTTGTCTGCAAAACGTAACCTTGATTTTAAAAGAATCTGCGGGCTTATTGCGCCAAGAGCATAGTCGAAAGAATTCAAAGCAAGCTTTCTGAGGCGCCATAAAGAAGGTGTTACCGCGTTCGATAACAGTTGTTCAAAATTTTTGATACGCATGTTGCCAAGCCTGATGTTGATTTTTCGGTTTCGTTATGTAAGTGTAATGTAATACGCTGGCAAATTGAAGTGAATGCGAAGATTTGTATCGAGGCAGGATGATTTCAAACAGTGACCCGGATAAACGAAACGCTTTTACTTGAAACATTTTTGGCTGACCTGCGCTCAGAAGACCTGATGCTCAGAGAGCTTGCTGTCAGCCAGCTCAGCCGCTTTACCCATTTTCCGCAAATAATCGCGGCGCTTTCAGCAGCAGAGGCTGCCGAAGAAAACCCTGACCTCAAAAAGCAGATAAAGTCTCTGATACAGCTTGTCTCGGCGGAGAAAAAGACAAACGCTGCTCCTGTCTTGCCAGATATCGCCTATCTTGATGAAAGCAAAATCACTGATGACTGGCTTTCAGGTCAAATAAGCGGACATGGCGATCTGCTTGATCTTCTTGGCAAACTCCCGGAAAAGCTCAGAATCAGAGCCACAGTTACGATAATCGATAACGAAACCGAGCTTTACCGGCTGATTCCCTTTTTCAGCTGGCCGCCAGAACTCGTCACCAGACCTGATGTTCTGCACGCTTTTGTCAACAGATTCAAAGACAATGACAGCATATTTACGCTGCGCCTGATCTCGTTTCTTTCGGGACATGGTCCCGCTCTGCTTGCAAAAAATCTGCAAATCCTGCTGAGAAGCAAAAATGCGCTGGTAAGATCTGAAGCGATCAAGTTTCTGTTCAAAGTATCCAGGCCACATGCTCTTCGACTTCTCGAAGAATCGATTCTGAGCAGCGAGAAAAGCAGGCGTTCCGCCAGCACATTTATGTTGCTGCTGCCATTCAATGACATTAAGCATGTCGTATTGAGTCTTATTGAATGCGGTTCTCTGCGCGATGCGTTTTTGCAGAAGCTTATTTATCACCTTGTTTATAACAATCCCGACATGGATTTTTTCAAGCGCCTGACGGTAATTGAACTGCTGCGCAAAGAGGAGATTCCTGAAATCTCGGCACTCAGAGCTGAAGCGGCCGAAGCCCTGGCGCTGGCCGACATGATAAAAGAAGACAGGGCGGTATTCTGCAAAAATTCACTGATAAAAATTGAGGATTACATCAGAAGCAAGTCAGGTATAACTCTCCAGGTCGATACCGACAACGCACAACTGACCGAAACCAGCATAGAATACGAAACCGCTGAGGTTAAACCAGCCGCTGCAGCCAGACCGAACCAGACCGATGAAGGCAGACTGACCAAGATGTTGTCACAAGATTCTCTATCTGCCGAGCACAAAAATTTCGTGACAAGCTCTCTAGGATCGGCTCAGACAGAGGAAATACGTCATCTACTGCTGAAAGTGCTCCACAAGTTTAAGCCTGGCGATGCTGCAGTTATCGCGTGGCTTGAGGAATCGCTGGGCAGAGCGAACACTCAGAATTCCATACTTATCTTGAAACTGCTGGCGGAATTGAGTCCGGCACGCCTTTTGCCGCATCTGCCGATATTATGCCTGAGCAAAGAGGATCCGGTATCGGTCCAGGCCATCAGACTTTTCCGGAAGCACAATCCGAAACTGTTTCAAAAACAGATCGAAAAATGGCTGCACGAAGACCGCGAAACGACATGGAAAGCCGCAAGAGCAGCCATGCTGATGATGAAAATAGAAGACAGCAGGAACATTCTCACCCGGGCATTTTTTTCAACGCAGAGAGTGTCGCTGATAAAGTACTTTTCGCCAATATTCAGGGTTTCGCCAGATCACCTTACTCTCTACGAGCTTGAGCGACTGCTTGACACTTGCCGCGGCAAGAAAAGAGAGGTTCTTCAGGAAGAAATCACATTGCTCAAAGAATCTCTGGGACTGATTTCTCAAGCAGAAACGAAGAGCGGCGACAACGAACAGAAGTTTGCCACATTGCAGATTACCTGGGATGAATTCTGCAAGGGTCTTGAAAAAATACGTTATATTTCGCAGAATCAAAAATTTACCAACGTCATGGTAGTCTTTTTTAACCAGCATCAGACTAAACTGGCAATGCTGCTGGTAGTGCTGCTGGCGTTGATTTTCTGGCCAGACACAGAAATCAGCAGACCGACAACAGACAGCACACAAAGCCTTAAAACTCAATTTGAAATGATCAAGCAGCCAGCCGCAGCAAAGGTCGGCGAACTCAAGGTTTTCGAACTTGAAAGCTACGACCCGATCAACCGTTTGTGGCAGGCCAGAAGCCTTAGCGGAGATGTTTTCAAGCTTAAGTTGACCAACTTCGGCGATTTTAAAAAGGGCGACAAGGGCAATTTCAGAATCACCGACTATCGGATATCGACCCTGGGGTTCCCGGTCGTCACCTGTATCCCGGCGAATTAACCAAGTTCAAACCAATCCTGCACTCTCCGAAATTCTGTCATTCGTAATCTTCGCGAGCGCAGAAATCGCAAACAGACAGACAGCCATGATTTTTGGTCTGGACTGGAAAGAATTGAGATGTTATGATCAACTAATACATTAAAGCAGGGGCATAACCATGGTCGGCAGAGTTACGTCAGCCAAAGAGGAACATATCCACGTTTTCCACCTCGAAGGCTACATCGAAGAAACAGTTGGCGCCGACCTGAAAGAGAAATTCAAACAGGAATGGCAGAAAGGCACCAGACAGTATCTGTTTGATTTTTCCAGGGCAACACTGATAAACTCAATGGCTCTGGCCGACCTTCTCGAAGTCGTTTCTGACAGTATCGGTGAGCCCGACGTGCTGCTCTATATCTGCCAGATTCCCGAAAAATGTTACTGGGGACTTTCAGCACTCGGACTGCTGAATCATATGACCGAATTCGCTACTTTTGTGGAAGCAGCAAAGGAACTGGGGCTTAAAACATGACCAATAAAACTGCGCGAGGTTTTTCTTTCGTCGAAGTGATACTGGGAATAGCTATTCTGGCCTCGGTGGGCGGCGCGGCCATCAAGGTGTTTTCAGAAACTGCACTGCCCCAGCAGGCAATGATCAGAGATTATACCGTGGCGATGAACATCTGCGAGCGGTTTTTAAATTCTCTGCATAATGACATTGCCGAAGGCACAATGATCGATAATATGACCGATAAAGACGTTACCAGTGCGATTCTCGACAGCCCTTCATTACAGGATTACTTGAAGATATTTGCCGGCGGCGTCGGTAAAGACACAACTTCACTCACCACCAATTTCAAAGCGTTTTTGACGGTAAAACCGGGTCCTGCTCCCCAATCATCGGTGATACGAAACATCCGGTTGAATTTTCTCTGGGAATCTGGCGGCAAAAAACATAGTTTTGCGCTCGAATCTTATGTTTTCATCAAATAGCCATGAACAAACTATTTAAACGAAATCGTAAAGCTTATACCGTTGTCGAACTGCTGGTTTACATCGGCATTTTTTCTCTGCTGCTGGCCGGCGTAACTGCGATGTTCAGGTATCTTGGGCATTTTAAAGCCTCTACGCAACGGCTCGACGTATTACACAGCCTTCGTCTCAGCAGTTTCAAGCTCTCAGAAGAACTGGCGTTGAGTCAGGAATTTCTTTCCCCGACCGGCGACGAGCCTGACGAAACAGTTCACCAGATTGTCTATTTCAATAACAGTTTCGAACTGATTGTCGTCTACATTCAGAAAGACAAGCCTCAGGATGAGACCGGCCGGCTGGTTAAACTCAATTGGACCGAGCATCTGAAAAAGCCCGACAGCAAGCCGCAGCTTGAAGTTCTTGCCAACGGAGCAATTGAACTGAATGTCACGCGGCCAACACGTGATTACCTGGAATACGAGGTAAAGATTAAAGAGCTGCGCCCTGATGGCCAGCCTGAAGGAAAAGTGTTTACCCTTGCAAATGGTGCCAGATTAAGGAGTAAGTGATGAAAAACCGACCAAAAAGTTCAGTAAGAAGTCATTCTCGCAAACGAGGCTTTTCAATAGCCGTAGGACTGGCGGCCGGCATCGTCGTGCTGCTGGCGGTAACCAATCTGGCTTTTTATTCTTCGCACGAAATCGGCATTGTTAAAACCATGCTCAACATCAAAAAAGCTGACTTTGCCGCGTTCTCTGGCATTAATGTCGTCAACGCGAGGTTACACGAAAACCGCTGGTATCAGCCCAAAAGGATTCCTAATCAGTTGCAGAAGTTTAAAAGCAGTCACGTCGAAAAGCTTGAAGACTACTTTAAAGACGATAAAACACTCGGAACAACAGTATTTATTGACGAAATTCCGCACCCGAAAGCACAGAAAGGTGGCGCTGAAAACACCGACGGCTCAATATGGGTCGAAGTCGCGCCCCAAAAACGCCAGTATCGGGCATTGCTCGATCACATAAGAGTGCTTTCTCTCGGCACATCAGGCGACGAAAAGTCATTATATTTCGGCAAGTTCATCATGGTACCTGAACCCTACCTGGCAGATGATCAGAGTGTCGGGCACCATATCGAGAGCCCGCTGGAAGGTGAAGACCTGATTCCGATATATCCCGAGCCGGTCTGGGACAACAAAGAAGAAGAAGGATTTACCAACAAGGAGCGCAAAGGCGTCGTCAGCGTAGCAATCGCGCCAGGTCAAAAGGTCAAAATGGGCCAGATCATCATGGTTCTCAAATTCTATATGGCCGATGGTGCTGAAACAACCCGACGCGAACAGGTTATATCACCGTATTCAGGAACAGTCAAAAAGGTTCTGGTAGTACCCGGGCAGGACACACTGATGGGGCAGCCAGTAGCCTTTATCGAAAAAGATCCGGGCGATCTCTATTCTAAAAAGACCCTGAGAAAAATGGTTCAGATAACCAAAATCCCACTCTCTATCTTTGAAAATCTTGATCTCAACAAGCGCGAAGACAGATTCAAGGTTTACACGCATGTTTCACGAATGATGCTCGAAAGCGTTCTCAATCGGGTTCCGATGCAATCGATCCGCGACGAGGTTACTGACAAATTCAAGAACCTCGATGAGAAAAGCCTGACCCTTAACCAGGCTACAGACCTGCTGAACTCGGTAGGAAAGCCGCAATGGGGCGTAGATGACATCGAAAAAATGTTCGCCTCTCTCAAGGCAAAAAGCGACCAGAACCTCGAGCCAGACATAGATGTAAACTCCGACTACGACAGAATCTACGCACAGGCAGGCAAATCAGTCATCAGCAAACTCTGGTCAGGCTTTACTCCTGATGGCAGGTTGGCGTCTTCCACCCTCAAAAAATTCCCAGAAATGGCTAAATATAAACTGGGCGTACAACCCAGCAATATAGACGAAGAAATGCTCGATCTGCTCAGGCTGATTTCACAACAGCACGGTATCGACTACCTGAAACAGCTTGAGACCGAGCCACAGAGACACAATGAGCTTTATAATATCGCATCGACAACTAACCCGGCGACCAAAAAGGGCTACTGGGAAGAGATGGGCAACAAAGACAAACTCAACAACGGCTCAGACAATGTTAAAGATTACATCAAGAACATGTCAGAACTGAAGAGCGGCGCCAAGAAAGCGGTTGTCAAACTCGATCAGGGCACACCATGGGAAAGCGCACCATTCGAACAGATGGTAGCCGATGGGACAGCCAACCGGGACGATTACTTCTGGTGGGAGCGAAAACAGGGCTGGTACAAGAAAATACCCAAAGAAAACGTTGTCATCAAAGATTATGACATTCCCTACGGCTACGACAATGAAAGTAATCCCGATGATCCATTCAAGATGGAAGTCAATCAGATGATGCAATACTTCAGAAAGCACTATACATTTGGCACGACCTTGCCACCTGCCTATGACTACTGGGCCGAAAACACCATTACAGACACACCCCAGGCGCCAGGCCCGCCAGACTCAACCGGCGCCAAATACAGCGGAATCTCAAGCTGAACGGCGCTTCAGCGTATTTTCAGGCAGGTTTCAGCAATTTCTGAGGCCGATAATGATCATTGTCATGTCATCCTGCGGTTCTGCGCCGCCCAGCCAGCGCTGGTATTCTGTCGCCATCGAATTATAGTATTGTGCGCAGTCAGCAGACCAGTTCTTCAGCAGCATGCTTTTAAACAGCTCATACCCGATCTCTTCGCCAGCCAGATTTCTTGCCTCGACAATGCCGTCTGAATAAAGAACCAGAGCATCGCCTGGAACGAACCTGATTTTCATCTCGGTGAAAGCGTCTTTTTTGAAAGCGCCCAGCGCAGCCGCCGGCAGGGCCAGTTCAGTTATATTACCGGTTATTCCATTTACCAGAAAAGGATTACAGCCCCCGGCATTCGAGAAAATCGCAGTCTGATCGAATTTGTTTAACATCAGATATTGAAAAGTCATGATCTTTCTCTGTTTTCTGGTTTTAGTGCTGTAAATGAGATTGTTAAGCCTTGCAATCAGTCGGGCA
>MFYY01000179.1:17602-17755 GCA_001787855.1 Candidatus Riflebacteria bacterium GWC2_50_8
CTTTCGGCATCAATTTCAAAATAGTCAAGATAGTCTCCACCCAGATCAGCAAGAGTAGTCGAGCGGCCAAACATGTTGAATACGCCGGTATCAATCATTCCCTGGGGCAGCAGTTGCTGCTGAACGACGCGCGCAACGCTCAGTTCCTCAAGA
>MFYY01000179.1:17765-23012 GCA_001787855.1 Candidatus Riflebacteria bacterium GWC2_50_8
CCTCATTAAAAATGCGGGCCATTCTTCCCATTTCGTCATTACCAAGATCCGGCAGCCTGTATGCGAAATCTCGCGAATTTATGGCCCTGGTACCTTCTTCAAGCCATTTTACCGGGCCAAGAAGCATGTGTGAGAAGAAAAACGAAACGGCAAAAACGAGCAACAGATTGAGAGAAAATAAAATCATCAGATCAGATCTTTCTCTATACAGCTTTTTGTCGATCTCTTCGATGGGGTAAAGGGCGAGAAGCCCGTGGCCCTTTATTACAGAACTTAGAAAACCTGAACAAATCCAGTCTTTTTCGTCCAGCTTGATGATTTCTGCGCTGAGAGGCGGGTATTCTGTCAGCCGGTTAAAAACCCGCGTAATTTCTGCTATGTTCGAAAAGGAAGCGATTCCATCAAGATACACTGTTTCACCGCGCGCAAAAACGACCTTAAGACCGGCACTGTTTGCCATGCGCTCTCTCCTGCAGGCGTTGAGAAAGTCGAGAGCGTTCTTTTCGACGTCGTATTGATATAGACCCAGATAGTCGCCATATTCAGGCGATTTGACCGACAGCACATCGACAAACGCAGGTCGCGAGTAAGCACCGAAACCAAGAGAACCTATTTTGCAGGAAAGTTCGACAAAAACATGCATGGCTTCGTCTACAGGCTTGCGAAAAAGCGTATCTGCAACCAGTTCGGTTTCAGTCAAAGTTTTCTGACTCACCGGAGTTTTGTTGCAGAAAGCCAGATAGCAGCTGCCCATTTTCATGATCAATTCGTCCAGTCTGGCAAACTCCAATTTATACTTGATTTTGCCGAGCGGAACAAATTGTCTGCCAGAGTAAAAGCCGTCAGTAGTGAGAATCTGCGCCGAATTACTGGCAATCAGGTGGAAAATGAGGTTGCGATCAGCAAGTCTGCCATGTATTCGTTCAGCTGTTTCGAGGGTAAGTGAATGCTTAGCAAGTTCGCCCGTAAACGAGTCGATGATTGCCGAAACCTTGCCGGGAAAGCGTTCGATTTCATTCTGAAACTGCTGTTCCAGCATTTGAATGAATCTTACTGATTCTGCCCGTTTGTCATCGATCAGAACCAGATGCTTTTGAGCCAGATACTGGCTGGTAAAACACATCAGAAGGCACAGCGGCAAAATATTCGACAGTCCGATGAACAGATAAATCGCCGTGTTGATTCTTAACCGGCCAGAAAGACTGCTGACTGGCAACGTTCTGAGGATAAGCAGAAGAAAAAATAACAGGCCCAAAGCAAACAGACCCTCTGCCTTAGCAGTATGTGAGGCTTTTACGGCCCTGGCTACCATAAAAAAGCTGCCGTCAGACAACTGTTCGCCGAATACGAGCCTTTGCCCTGAGAGTAAAACTTTCATTCCGGTCTTTAAAAAGCGGTCTTTGAGGTTATTGATTTCGACAGCGGCTAGCAAACTGTTTGAATAGAGCTTTTTGCCGCTCAGCAAAACAAATTCGTCGCCGGATTTCTCCGTGCCGGCAAATTGTCGAAAAAAGGCGGCGATTCCGTGGGTCTTTTTAAGAATCACAGGAGGCAGCAGCACCATGGCAGTATATTCCTGCCGGCTGTTAACCCACACCAGCGGGTGCTTCATAGCAAAATCGGTTTCCAGGATTCTTGGGCGGATAAGCTTGAATGTTTCGTAAAGTCTTTTGCCATGGACATGAGGCCCGATCAGTTTTTTCAACAAGAAATCATCGAGCATCCTGACCTGACCACCAGGACTGTAATAAATCTTTCTGATGACACGGCCGGCCTCAAGCCATTCAGAGCGACGTGCCGCAACCGAAAAGTTACTGCACAGTTCCGAAGAATCAATGCGCCAGACAACATACCTGAGTTTTTGCTCATGTTTTGCAGACAGAGACTCAATGCCAGCCTGAAAATTCTTAATATCAGCGGCCTTTGCAAATACTTCATTTAACTGCATGCACCAGAAACTGCCATTGTTCAAAGATGCTTCAAGGGTAGCTGCAGCTGGCTCTGATCGACGTAGAAGGCTGATTTCTTCAAGTTCCAGATGCGCCCTGCTTAAATAGCGATAGCCAGCGGAAAATATCAGCACAGGCATGACAAATGCGAGAAAACAGAGCGCCAAAAATACTCTTGCAGTGCTTATTACCGGATCATTTCTCATCGCTGGTTCTCCGAATCAGAACGAAGGTTATGTCATCATCCTGTGAAACCCGCCATTTTTCATAGCGCGCAAACATATTGTCATAAAATGTCGCCAGGTCTGAGCAATATGACGCTCTTACAAGTTCGACAAAACCCTTTGGGCCAAGCATTTGTCCCGATGAGTCAATGCATTCAAGAATCCCATCAGTATAGAGAAGCAGTGTTGATCCAGGCGCAAGCTCTATTGCTTCTGAATTGAACTTTCGATTTACCCCGTAACCCAGCGGAAATGACTTACCGCCAACGGCTTTAACCTCTTTGCCATCGGCAGAAATAATGAGAGGTGCGCAGTGCCCGGCATTTACCAGCTCACAGCTGTTTTTTGCGGGCAAAAATGTAAGCATCTGCCCGGTCAACATCGTTTTGATGGAAGACTTTCGCAAACTGCAAAAGGTTGCGTTGAGACGTTCCATTATCTGTTCGCTGATTGCCTCTTCATTTCGGGCCAGCAGCATGACCGACTTGGCCATGGCCATGATCAGGGCCGCCTGGACACCATGCCCGGCAACATCTGCAATCATTGCCAGCAGGCGCCCTTCATGATTCACAAAAAAATCATAGTAGTCACCGCCAAGCTTGGTCATTGGCCTGGTTTTCGCGTAAATTTCAAACCCGGCTATTGCCGGGGTGCTTTCAGGCAACAGCGCTTCCTGCACTGTTCTTGCAATAGCCAGTTCCTGAAGGTTCTCCATGGTATTATTAATCGAATTGCCAAGACTGCCCAGCTCATTATCTGCTTTTAAAGAGACCCGATAAGCGTAATCGCCGGCCCTGACCTTTTCTACACCGGCAATCAGCTGGTTAACCGGATTAAGAATCTGGTAATTTAACAGATTGTACAACGCGACAGTAAAAAGCAAAGTCAGCAGAAACAGGCCGGCAAAGACCGCTTTGTACTGCCCAACCTCATCTTCAATCAAATCAAAGTTGAGAAGGGCTGCAACAACCGCTTTCAGTAAATTCTGCCCTCTTATGCCCGCGACCAGAAATCTTTTTCCGGAAAGATCTGCATATCTCTCAAGCTGCAGACCCCGTAGATCAACCCGTTCAAAAAACTCGTTCAGGTCAGCCCTGAACGCGCTATCCGGAAACGTCAGATTATTTCCAGGAAAAAAAATGACTGGCAACAGCTGATGATCACCTTTTAGCTGCTGACAAAATTGCCTGAAGAATTCACGCTGCATTTCTGTAAAGTCCCAGAACATCTGAATACAGTATTCATAGCGCCCGTTCATAGGATTTCTGACGGTCTGCATATAGTAATACTCAGTAGTATCAGCCATATTGAAAATTCTGATTGCCTTATGCGAGTGAGCATAGGCAAGTATCAAAGATTCAGTAACCAGCTTAACCGGCTTGCATTGTGCATGCTCCCTTTCATTCAGAAATTCCAGCAGATCAATGGCCAGAGCTTTTATAATGCTATGTTGAGTCATCTTGCCCGAGTATTTTCGCGGCAGCAGGTTGTCTCCCCTCTCATCCATAATAATGACCGAATGCGGAGAAAACTTCTGCATCATCTGATCTGCAAAATAAACCGGATCCTGGGGAACCGGCCTTGAGGCACTGGTATTCCAGAACGCCAGATCTGTGTAGTCACTCAGCATTGCAGCCATTTGCTGCAGATGCACGCTGAACTGGTGATCTACTTTGCCGAGAAGCTGAACCAGCTCAATGCCACGACGACTCTCTATGCCCTTTTCCATCTGAGCCAGATGCTCAAAGCCAACCGTTGAAAAAATCATCAAGGGTATGGCAACAGTGTAAAGAAAAATGACAAACAGCTTCCATCTGATCGAACTGAACGGATTAGAATGCACAAGAAAGTAACATCTCAACACAAAATAGCTGAGAAACATCGCCGCCAGCAGCCGAAACATGACTTTATTGTTCTGAATCTGCGCATCAGGCCGTTGTCCGCTGTCTATTACCGCAGCAGCCCACCAGTCAGCAGTCAGTTTCTGGAAAGTGTAAAAGCTTCTGCCCGATTTAAGCAGCTCAGGCGGCGTGAATGAATCTGTTTTTCTCAGATTTATCGCCAGTTGTCTTGCGTTTTCCGGCGAGGTTTCTGGAAATATCTCCAGGGTCTTCTCGTCTATCAGAAAAAAAGCAGTCGAGGATTTTGTGCGAGCATTTTTCTGGCAGAACGCCCTGGGCTGAATCATTGAATGAATCAGCTCCTTCGAGATATAAACCAGAACAGAAAACTCAGGCTGCGCCGAGTACCAACCATAAGCCTGCCGGCCATCTGCATGCATCTGAAAACACCCGGACTTATTGTTGGGCACAAAAGATTCGGCCAGTTTCGCGCTTGAAATAAAGGGGCCAAGAAACTGCCTGAATTTTCTGGCGCGCTTCTTAATCTCAGTGCTGAGCGAAGGGTTTTGTGGAAAACTGGTAACGGCAATCTGCTGCAGCTCTTTAAGATATGCGTTGAGGCTGTTTTTTACAGTAATAAAACCTTGATCATCACTCAGTTCTTCGTTGAGTTTACCTTTGTCATCCCAGACGATGAATCCGAGTTCTTCAGGGAAAGCAGTTTTCAAACGGTTGATACGTTGCGCCAGTTCACTCGCCGGAACACCGGTCAAGCAAGGCTTAGCCAGGACATTGCTGAACAGCTGGTGAAAAAATCTGGTGCCATCAGACTGCCAGCGCAGCCGGGCGAGCACCTTCTGAGCCTTGAGCAACCCCTGACTTTCAAGATCATGTTGAGCCAGCGTAAAATATCGACTAACCGCCAGATTCAGCAAGAAAGCCGGAAAGATGAAAAAACATAGAATCAGCAAAGTCCAGTATAGAACCGGAAAAATCGTTCTGCCGTTCTGTCTCAAAACTTATACCTCTTGTTTGAACAGCATAACAGAATAGTTGCTGTTTCAACAACTGTTGTCTCCTGCGCTTATCGAGATCAACAGACTTAGTCAAACACGCAAATCTACCGGTTTGACACTTTGCCGGAGGGAGGATACACTGAAAGTATAGCCTTGTCGCGGAGGAAAAATCATGTTGTTAAACAATCGTCGGCTGCTCTGGCCTGTCGTTATTTTA
>MFYY01000179.1:23019-29623 GCA_001787855.1 Candidatus Riflebacteria bacterium GWC2_50_8
TTGCTCTCAGCTTTTCTGTCAGTATTCTTGCCGCCGAAACCGATCTGGCCGGATATACAGAAGAACGCATAAAAGAGATCGAAGAAGCGATAGAACCAGTTCTAAAAGGCAAACCGGTAACTGATCTGCCCGAAGAAGACCGACAGTTGCTGTTTCTCGCTGAGCTGATATTTGCCGACTCCTTTGAGCTGTTTCTGCGACATGGTGAATATCTTGCCGATGTAAAACGCGATTACACCCAGGCTATTCCTCGCCTGAAACGTGCCTATGAACTCAAGCCAGATGAACTGACCATTCTCGAAAAGCTGGCAGAATGCCATCAGGCCCTCAAACAGGAAGCAAGCGAGCTGTCATGTTGGGAAACACTGCGCGAGCTGCTTGAAAACGATGAAGATCCCGACCCCAAAAAACACGCCCTCCGCAAACGCGTCATGGTGCAGCTCGAACGCATGGCCCGTGAGAACTCAATGATGATGAGAGCCGGACGCCGCTACATCATTTATACTCCTGTCGACAACAGCTACGCTTACGTAACCAATGAGCTCACCGACGACCGGCTTGAAGAAATTTACCTGCAGGTTACCGGTGACATGGCCTGCATCCCGGCATTTAGAACATCGATACTGGTTCTCGACCCGATAAAATTTAAAGAGGTCTGCCCGGCTTCATGGGCCGGCGGTTTTGCTACAGGCGGCAAGTCGATGACCGTGCCGGCAGAGAGCTTTCCGCGCTCTGAGCCTGAAACTCGTCTTCCCGCCCGCAAACTGCTGCTGCATGAATTTACTCACAATATAATTTTTATAATGGGCAAAGGCCGCTGCCCGACCTGGCTCAACGAAGGACTGGCTGTGTTTGCTGAGAAAAAAGATGACGGGTTCACTGAATTCAAGCCATACGCACCGGCACCGAGCGATATCATGACCACCGATGAACTCGATCAGGAATTCGCCGAAATCAAGACATTATGCCCCGCACCGATGGAAAGGATTTACAAGGCATACCATCTGGCCGGTCTCTACGCGCGTTTTCTGGTTCAGAACAGTACCATGGCTGCGCCGAGACAGATCATCAACTGTTTGAAAAGCGGCATGGACATGGACGAATCTATGAAAACAGCTATCGATCTCGATAAGAACCAGTTCGAAAAAGATTTCAAAGAATGGGCCGCCGAACTGGCCAATAACTGATCCTTGCCCAAGATTTCAAAAATTGAATCTCTAAAAAGCTCCGTCAGGGACCCGAAGAAAAGCAGTTTAAGTGCGTTGCCTCCGAATTACCGGAAAAAAAAAGACCGGGAGTTATCCCGGGCTGAAAAATAAGGAGGCAAACAAATCCATAAACCCTTTCGGGCAGAATTGATGCTTTGTTTAGTACAATCTTTGCGGCAAAAACAGCCGCCGGCGTACATCGGCAAACGTCAGAAGTCGCCAAAGATCTTCTGTACGTACAAACAGATAGAAAATATTTTTTTATTCTGCTGCATCAGCAGTAGATAACCACAAGCAGACATCGCCATGCTTCAGTAATCGATTAATAGCCGATTTGCGATGAAATACGGCAGCTCTGGTGCAGTTAAACCGCAATATAGTAACGAACCAGGGTCATGGCAAACGTGAACAGAAAGCCGTAATAAAAATTGTCGAGACGAATCGGTTCTTCGCCCTTCTTTTCGCGCACGCGCCCGACCAGGCTCATTCCCATGCCTGCGACAGTTGGTGCGAAAAAAAGATAGAAAAGGCGACCACTGGCGGTTTTTATAAATGAATGCGGAAAAAGCAGCAAACTGAGCACACCAAAAAGGATTCCCAGAATTGCGTAGCCAGCCATTGCGCCAGCCCAGCTGAACGGCTTGGGCGGTTCAGGTTCTGGCTCGCCAGCAGCACGTGCCCGCGCCACCCTGGCGTCAAACTTCTTTTTGCGCAGTTTTTTTACATTGTGCTCACTAACTTCGGCGAGTCCGCCGAAAAAGGAACTGATCCCAAACTCCAACAGTATTTCTGCGCCAATTTCGAGCAATAAAAACAGCAGTTCCAAGTGTCCCTCCGTATCTGACAAATAATACCACTAAATCGGCGCCTGTCACAGTTGCACCAAAAAAATCGATTCAGCACTGGCAAAGCGGGATGTCGCCCGGGGGCGGGAAATGCTATAATCCTGCGAGCTCACAGGTTAATGCTACGGAGTCAGTATTGTCAGCAGAATTTGTCGTCAAATTGGTTTTGAGCTTCATTGCCTCGATTTTTGCAATCTATTGGGGCAAAAAGCAGGCGCTAACGTCTTATAACAATGGCGACAGCGCATTGCTGAGGCTCAGAGCACCCATATTTCTTTCTGCTGCGTTCTTTGCGGGCAGCATGCTGCTATCGCATACCAATCTGATGAGGGCGGCCCTTGAATTTGATCCGTCACTGCCAATCTGGCTGATGATACTGGCCGGCAAGCTGCTGTTTCTCAGCTATATTGTTAAGCGCATGTTCAGGCATCCTGCCCCCGAGCTCACCGGCCTGCGTAATCTGATCGTCGGCATTTTTTTTATCGGCACAACTGTCGTTGAAACAGTTGTAATCATACCGGCGGCACTGTTTGTTGGGCCACCAGCTTATGATAAGCATGGCGTTACTTTGCAGACCTTGCAGGTAACCTGTGTTCCGTCTACCCTTTCGACGATTTGCAAACTGTATGGCGAACCGATTAATGAATACGAGGCGACCAGACGTGTTAAAACCCTGTTTCCCGGTTCATTGACCAGTCACTCGGTCACCGGATGCCGGGCTCTTGGCTTCACCGAAGCCGCTTACAGCAAAATGACGATCGAGCAGCTGCTTACCGAAAATCTGCCTTTTATTGTTACAGTATCAACAGGCATCAGCAATGTCGAGCACGCAGTGGGCGTGATTGGCTGGCGCGAAGGCCAGTTGTATCTTGCCAACCCACTACGCGGACTGGTTATAACCACGCCTGACCAGCTAAAAAAGATAAGCATCGATAAGATCAGACTGGGGCCGCGCAATGGCACAGCCAGACCGCCATTTCTCGACCAGTTTACCGTCGGGCTTCTCGCGCTCTGAGCAGTCGTGCTGCCCCACGCAGTATATCTGCCGCGGCGCCGCTACAATGAAAAATTGCACAGGCAAAGCAATCTTGCATCCGGTCTGATTTGAGAATATAATTTTTTTTAATCCTGCTGATGTTCAAGGAGAGTGCGATGACGCTTCCTGCAAGAAAAACAGAAACCGAAAGGTTTACCTACGCAGATTATCTGACCTGGACAGATGACGAGAGGTGCGAGCTGATCGATGGTCAGACTTACGCGATGTCTCCGGCTCCCGGAACCGCCCATCAGGAGGTATTGTTAAAACTCGCCTCCAAAATTCAGGCATTTATGGGAAAAGGCCCCTGCCAGGTTTTTGTTGCACCTTTTGACGTAAGGCTTGCTGAAGCAGGCGAAAACACCAGCAGTTGCTCAAATGTGGTTCAGCCAGACATATCGGTTATCTGTGATTCTGACAAACTTGACGAAAAAGGCTGTATTGGCGCTCCTGACTGGGCAATCGAAATACTTTCTCCGTCGACTTCCTCGAAAGATCAGGTTAAAAAGCGACATCTCTACGAAAAGCATGGTGTCAAAGAATTCTGGCTGATTCACCCGACCGAGCGCACCGCCACTATTTATTATCTCAAGAGCGGCAATTATGCACTCAAAGGCATATACGACGACACCGCTACCCTCAAATCACATGAATTCAAGGGATTATCGGTGCGCCTTAAAGAGATACTGCCCGTTATCAGGGTGGTTAAGGAAAAAGTCTGCCCATATTGCGCAAACAGAAACAAACCGGCTGAAAACAAGAAGCATGCAACCCGCAGTAAAGGTAAAACACAAGAATGAATAAAAAAATCGCAATCATCGGTGGCGGCAATCTCGGCTCGGCCATTGCACGCGGACTCATTTACACAAAAGCGGTGAAACCGGCACTGATTCACGTAACCAGACGCCGGGTTGAAATGCTCTCAGCACTGGCTGAAGCGGGCATTACTGTTGGCAGCGACAATGTTGCCGCCGTTAAAGGCGCAAAAATTGTTCTACTTGCGGTGAAACCCTATCAGATCGCCGAAGTCTGCGAGGAATTGAAGGGGCATTTTGCAAAAGATGCCATTCTGATTTCTCTGGCTACTGGAATCGAAAACCAGAAACTCGTGGAAATGACCGACAGCAGGCATGCTATATTCAGAGCCATGCCCAATACCGCCGTGGCGATTGGCGAGTCAATGACCTGCCTCGCCGCGATCAATGAGACTCCCGAACAGAAAAAGGAAGTCGAAGATTTTTTTACCAGACTCGGCAACGCATTGTTTATACCAGAAGAGCTGATGGCTGGTGCGACTGTTCTGGCAGCATGCGGCATCGCTTTTGCGCTGCGATTTATCAGAGCAGCAACGCAGGGTGGCATCGAAATTGGTTTCAGCTCAGACCTTGCGTTGAAAATCGCATCACAGACAGTTAAAGGTGCCGCGCAACTGATCATCGAAGGCGAAACACACCCGGAAGCTGAGATAGACAAGGTCACAACTCCTCGCGGAATCACCATTTCAGGGCTCAACGAAATGGAACACCAGGGATTCAGCTCGTCGCTGATCAAGGGCCTGATAACTTCATTCAAGAAAATCGAAAATGTCAGCAAATAGCGCCGGCGAGCAACACCGTGTATAAATCAATTACCGTAAAAATTGGCTCAAACGTTTTAACCCGACCGGACCGCCAGCTCGACCTCGAGCGCATATCGCACCTCACCGACCAGATTGCTACGCTTCACAAAAAGGGAATAAAGATAATTCTGGTTTCTTCTGGCGCGGTAGCTTCGGGACGTGGCATGGTTGCCAATCCGCCGAAGAAAGACCCGGTTTCAGAACGCCAGCTGCTGTCGTCGGTCGGGCAGATCAAGCTGGTTTCGACCTACGCTTCGCTGTTCGAGGCCCACGGTATAACCTGCGCACAGGTGCTGGTCACCAAAGAAGATTTCAGGACCAGAGAACATTACCTGAATATGAAAAACTGCCTATCGGTGCTGCTTGAGCACAACATAGTGCCAATAATCAACGAGAACGACGCGGTTTCGGTGACCGCACTGATGTTTACCGACAATGACGAGCTTGCCGGCCTGGTGGCGACAATGATGAATACCGAGGCCTATTTTATTCTGAGCAATGTAGACGGCATCTACACCGGCAACCCTGGCGACAAGGGCGTTAAACTTATCGAAGAAATCAGCGGAACAACAACCGACCTGTCTGCCTTTATAACCGCAAAAAAAAGCAACTTTGGCCGAGGCGGCATGCTGACCAAGGGTCGCGTTGCGCAGAATACCGCCGCTGCCGGCATTGCCGTTCATATTGCCAATGGCACGCAGCAGAATGTTTTAGTCGATCTGGCTTATCAAAAAACCAGTGTCGCGCATACCCGCTTCGTTCCGGGCACACCGCGCCCGGCAGTAAAGAAATGGATGGCCTGTTCAGCCGACTTCACCAACTGGGAAGTGCATATAAACAAAGGCGCGCGCGAAGCACTTTATTCAAAGAAAGCTACCAGCCTTCTGCTGGCCGGCATTACCAGCATGCGAGGCGACTTCAAAAAAGGTGACCTGCTGCGCATCATCGATCACGAAAAGCGCCTCATCGGAATAGGCAAGGCACAGTATGACCGGCAGAAAGCAGATGAGCACCTTAAAGACCCCAAATACAAACCATTAGTGCACTATGATTACCTGTATTTATTTCCTTAAAATATACCGGGCTCTCGGCGTGATTAGGCCGCTCTGCCCGCCTACGCCCTAAGTGTTTTGTTCTCACTTCATTAAGCATTGACGGATAAGCATTCGGCCAATATTGACGATAGGCTAGACAGATAACTGCTTAGTCAATTATGTTAAATTGTCAGATTTGCATTTTAAGAAAAGGTCTAAGATATGAGTGCGACTGAACAGATACAAAGAGCAAAAGAAGCTGCACGCCTGATGGTGCGCATTGACGGAGCTGTTAACCGCAAAGTGCTGCTCGATCTCGCTGACCGTGCAGAAAAGAATACAGACAGACTGTTGGCTTCCAACAAGCTGGATCTCGACAGAATGTCGGTAAGCGACCCGCGCTACGATCGCCTCAAGTTGACTGCCGAACGAATACAGGCTATTGCCTGCGATCTGCGCAATGTTGCCAGCATGGATTCACCAGTTGGTGAAGTTCTTGAAGAGCGCACAATGCCAAATGGCCTGCATCTTAAAAAAGTTCGTGTTGCCCTTGGCGTAGTCGGCGTAATTTACGAAGCCCGGCCCAATGTCACTTTCGACGTTTTTGCGCTCTGCTTTCGAACCGGCAATGTATCGGTGCTAAAAGGCGGTCAGGACGCAGCAAATTCAAATCAGGCAATTGCCGCGCTCATTCATCAGAGCCTTGAGGCGCACAATGTTTCGCAGGATGTCATGCATTTGCTGCCGCCAGAACGCGAGGCAGCAACCGAGTTGATGAACGCGATCGGCTATGTCGATGTTTTGATTCCAAGAGGATCACAGGGGTTGATCGATTCGGTTCGCAACAACTCAAAAGTGCCGGT
>MFYY01000180.1:0-11309 GCA_001787855.1 Candidatus Riflebacteria bacterium GWC2_50_8
CAAAAAAGAATTACGGCTACTTCGCAATGCTCAGCAACGAAATTAAAGACCCAATTAAGGCTCTTGAAATCTACCGCAACAAAGACCTTGTTGAAAAGGCGTTCGGAAACCTGAAAGAACGCCTGAATTTTAGCAGAACAGCCGTTTCTTCAGATCAAAGCCTTGATGGGAAGCTATTCGTAGAATTTATTGCTCTGATTTTTCTTTCATACATCAAAAAAAAGATGCAGGAAAAAGACTTGTTCAAGAAATATACCATGCAGGAACTTTTCGATGAATTCGACGTTATTGAATGTTTCGAGCAGCCTGGTCATGAGCTGCGGCCCGGTGAAATAACCAAACGACAAGCCGAACTTTACCGAGCGATAGATGTTGCACCACCATCGTTACAATAAAGCCGGGAATTCAGGTCATAACACAGCGCCCTACAACAAAAAGAGCCTGACAGCGACGGCAGACAAGGTCACCCTTGAAGCCTTGCGAACGTCTTCACGCCGAAGCGGTCAGATAGTCCTGTGCTTACGTCAGACTCTTTCAAAAACTGAACCAGAAGGGAGGGCGGCCGATTCCTCATAACCGAGGGAGCATGCTCCCAGGGGGCAGCTGACCTTTCTGCTCTTCACTTCTGGCGATTTTATTATAACGGTGAAATTCAGCTTTGGCAATTCTATGGCGCTTGGCGGCCGTTCAGGTTGAGGACTATGCCGAGGCCGCCAGTGCTTTGGTGCTCGACGGTGGATTTTTCCATGCCGAGGAATTTGGCGAGGATTCTGAGGGCGCTGACGGCGCCGGCGGAGTCGAAGCGGTATTCGCCGGTTGGATTGCCGGCTTTATCGTAGAGTTGTAGTGTTCAATCTCACGCCTGCCCCCTCTGCTGCCATTTTGCGAACTTACAAGATTTTCTTGCAAGTTGTTTCGAGCGCTCATTCTTTTTCTTCGTAATATAGTCTGCGAATGCCGGTCGATATCCTGCTGAGTAGTTTGAAACAATCTGGCCATGCCTGTCTGAGTCAGCCGAACTGTGTCATTCTCAAGCTGAACATCGATCTTGATTGCTCCATCAGGAGCTAAGCAGATAAGAATTTCCAGTCGGGGTTTGTGTCATAGCATCTGACCCGTTTTTTATTTTTGGTCAGCTCGACATATTGCCGCTTTAAAGCTGCGATATGCTGCCAACCCTGGGCGATTCAACCAGATTGTCAATTAGCTGCTTTCATTTTGCAGAGCTGACTTTCTCGGTTTGTAGAAACATATTTTACCCACTTTTTAATCATTATGGGGTTCTGCCTCTATTTTGTCTCTAAAAACGAGATTTTTTGGCAAAACACGGCGAATTTCGCCGGGCCCATACGCGCAAAAACCCGCTACTGGAGCGGGTTTTTGCTTTAATACACTAGCAAGGGTCGGAATCGAACCGACGACCGCACGGGTATGAACCGTGAGCTCTGACCAGCTGAGCTACCTTGCCGGGTAAAAACAAAGGCCTGAATGAATCCAGGCCCTGTTTTACGGTTGCGGGGGGCGGATTTGAACCGCCGACCTTCGGGTTATGAGCCCGACGAGCTACCAGACTGCTCCACCCCGCGTCGTAGGGTGCCGAGAGCCGGGCTTGAACCGGCACGGGTTTTACCCCACCGGATTTTAAGTCCGGTGCGTCTGCCAATTCCGCCATCCCGGCTGATCGATTTCCATTGTATCAGTCTAAAAGCTCAAAGTCAAGCAATTTTATCGCATACGTAAATTAAATCGTTGTAGGCGCGTTAAATTATTTTTACAGGCTAATTAGCTTGTGTTCTGGGTTAGTATAAATTAAAATTGTACATAGTGAAGATTATTTGAGCAGAACGAGGCGTTGTCCAATGCGACTTGATAAAAATGGTGTAACCCTGCTGGAGATCATTTCGGCTCTGCTGATTCTCGCATTTGCGTTTATTCCGCTGATCGGCGTTATCGGTACCTCGTCGAGTGACTCCGATGTCGCCAATTCGGTGGTATTTGCGCAGACCGCAGTGCGCAATATCCTCGACACACTGCTTGATGATGTGCCGTTTTACGCAATTAAACCAGCCGCCGGGCAGGTAGCCGACGTCGATGGTAACAACGCCGAAGATAACGTCGCCGAAATAGTCGATCTGGCCAGCCCGGTTTTTGATCGCAAAACCTTTTTGACACTTCTTGGAAACGACGCGAGCGCCGACAGCTTCGCGCGCGGCCAGATTATTGACGAGCGCGGTCTGGTCTACAAAACCAAGCTCTATGTCTTTCCGATTCCGGTTTCAAACACGGTTGATACCGACAGCGAGATCGCTTTCACCCATCTACCACGGCCGATCTACGAAAACCAGGTCGACGCAAACGGGCAAAACATCTGGTACACTTATGACAACGCCTTTGTAGCCGGAACAGCACTCTCACCATACGACACGCCAGACGGCTCAAAGCTGGTTCAACCGCCGCTGAAAACTCTGGGTGCGGTCGAACTGGGCGCGCCAGCCGGCCCGGATGGCAACAGTCACTGCGTCATGAAAAAAATCCTGCTGCGGGTTTCGTGGCAGAATAGAAGCGGACACGACCGGTCCATCGACATCTTTACGATGAAAGCAAATCTGCAATGAAAATTAGCAAAAACAGAGCAGGCATGGCAATTCCTCTGGTTCTCGTCTTTGCAACCGCACTGGGAATCATTGCGACCTACATCATCAAGAACACCATGCAGTATAACCGCTCGAATGTCACCAGTTTCGCCCAGCTCCAGGCACATTTTACCGCCAGAGCCGGCATAGAACACGCAATGCTCAAAATCAAGTTTCTACACCGAGAGCTCTACGACGCAATCTGCCTGGCACAGGGGCGCAACCCGCTTTTTGACTTCACCCAGGTTACCGACCTTAACGCGCCTGAAGGCGCTATCAAAAGCTATAATCCTGGCCCAATATACCTGTATCGCAGCGGGCAATTCACCCCTTCGCGACTCTTCACGCCCGGCTTCACCATCAACAGCGGAGCAGAGCGGCAATGGCTCGACACCTTCATGTCAGATATCAAGTCTGACGCCACCGTATTCGACGGCACGACAACAAACGCTGTTCTCTCAATGAAACCGTTACCGACCGAAATCAAAAACCGCATGCGCGATCCGTTTAATCTCGCCGAATATGGCGTTAAAACGCTGAATATAGCCGCCCAGGAAATCGCTGAATCGGCGGGAATAGTTAACAACACCGCTATCGTCGAGATCGTCATCGAAAGCAGTGTCGAAACCTCGCGCGGCGAAGTCTGGGACTATGAAATTCGCAAAACCATGAGGATCAACCGTGACTAATCGACAAAATCGACGTGGCGTAACCATTATGGAAATAGTTATTGCTTCAGCGGTAACCGCCCTGTTCATGACCGGTCTGTTCAGTCTGTACCGTGGCGGCAGCAATCTCAGCAACGCCACACTATGGGCGCAACAGACAGCTAATCAGCTTAAACTTGCCTGCCGGGAAATAAACTCGGCCATAAAAAAAAGCACTTACCCGGCGAGCCTTACGTTTCCGGGTGATATCAGCGAGAATACCGGCAATCATTTTGGCCTGCATCACTATAACGGCACCATGTACGCCACTCAAACTTCGGGAATCGGCGGCACCGGTTTTGTCGGCGCCAAGGTTCTGGCGCTGACCGAGTCAACCCCGGCAAAAACAGGCTTCGCAGCTGCAGACAACAAAGACGCAGTGCTGATTTACCATATCGTCTCACTGGAAGACACAGGGAAACTGCACTACTACCGCTTACAGGAAACCGTTGCCGGCCCCAGCATTGCAGGACTGACCCGGCCGTCTATTCCGCCCGGCGGCGCCGCCAGCACGTTCAGTTCTGTTCTGGCGCGCGATGTCGAATCGGTGACCTGTGAACCAACCAGTCCCGATAACCCGCGCAGCCCACTCCTGGTAAGAATTACCTGCAAGATCCCGAAAGGCGAAACCTCGCGATCAGAGCAGGCGGTAGGTACTCCTAACGTAGCACTCGTGCCACACAACAATATCGGAGGATGGTAGAAATGATCTCTGGGAAAAAACTGATGGTGTTTCTGCTGGTATTCGCCAGTCTGTACATGCAATCTGCCCTGCAGGCACAGGATCAGGTGCAATTTGGCTACGTGAACCTCGCTGAAGCGGTCCTGCTTCACCCGCTCATGAAAGATTTCGATGCAAAACCCCGCCGGTTCAGAATCACCGCGATCAAGGGTGATGTCGAAAAGGTGCGTACACAAAATCTGGCAAAAATCAAAAGCGAAGTCGAGCAGGCGCAAAAAGAACTGAAAACTCTCGAAGAGAACCGCCGCAAGGAAGAAAGTGAATATACAAAGCAGCTGCAGAATTTGATTAAGCAGAAAAATACCAGTCCGAAGTCTGGCGAAATCTCCATGGAGAAGTATAATGAAGAGAGGAAGTCGGTCGATCTCGAATTTACGCGCAAACTTCGTGCTTTGCGAATTGAGATGCAAAAGGTGCAAAACAGTATTGCCAAACTGAATCAGGAATCAGAATACGCTGAACATGCGTCTCATGAAGAGACGCAAAAGGTGTTCGCGCTTATTCTTGACGAACTGTATGAGGCTGTTGATGCGGTAGCCAAGTTTTACAAGATACCGTTTGTATTCAACAGTTCTTTTGAGTTTTCCCGCAACAGCAACGAAGTTACTATCACCAATCCGATGCCCGAATTTTTCAAAGATCTCGACTATAGACTATCAGAAGACCCCGAAGGCAAAATTACCGTTGCCGCCGGCATCAAGGGTTGGCTTGATCTCAAGAACAATAATCTGGTTAACTGTATAGATCCAAGGCTTACCAACTTTGTAATTAAGGGCGGAGTCAACATGACGCCGGCCGTTGTTGATTATATTTACCAGAAGCATGAGATCAGCAAGTCTCATCGCGATTTTATCCAGGATTATTTCCGTAAGGTTGGTTCTGACAAGTAATCTGCAGTGCTGTTATCAGCTCGGGGGAGGCAACTATGAAGAGAAAACTTATTCTGGGGCAATGCCTGGCGGTTTTGATGATTCTATGCGTCGGCAGTGTTGCCGTATACGCCGAGGATCTCAGCAAAAACGGTGTAGCCTACGTGCTGCTTGGCAATGAGTTCGACCAGCACGGCGTTTATCGTCTCAACAACTATGACGGTGACGCTTCGGTCAGAACGGATCCATACAAGCTCTTCGACCTGAACAGCATGCCCGGGAAAGTCAGCGGACTGTCAGCTAATCAACAGAAGCAGGTTTTTTTGCTGGCTGGCCCGCTCGCCGGCGAATGGGCAGATGCTGAAGTTGGCTGGCTGCCAACCGGCATGAAATTTGAAGATGACTCTGCCATATATCTTAAAACGATGCTCCCAAATGATCCTGAAGGTGGCGTTACCGGACTCTGGAGGGATGGCACTCCTCACGGTTCCGCTCACTGGAAAACCAATTGGACAATTGCCGGCGTAACCTATGACTATGCTGTTCATTTTGGTGGCCCGACAGAGGTTAAATACCTCAATGGCGTCAGCGGCGTAGAAGACACACCAATCTGGCCGGGTAATTTTTCTCCAACTACGGGTATCGCTCACCCCACTGACCCGCGCAAGGTGATTATGCCATCACACTGGGCTGGTGTTGCCTATTACGCCTACGGAACCGTTAATCACCCTGAATTTCCCGGCCAGGCACTTGATGGCACAATAGGCAATAACGGCAACGTCAAACCAACAATTCTCTGGTCTGCAGCCAATTCTGGCCATCAGAGCCCGAACACATTCTTTGCCTGTATCGTTAAACGCATATACAAAAAACGCACAAAATCACTCGATTTGTATTCTGCCATTGACGCTGCCGCGCCACCGCCTTCTCTCGTTCCCGGTCTGCAGAGTGCCGGTATGCTGTCATCAATCGACGTTAACGTCACTGAGGCCTACGGCAAATATTGCGGTGACAACTGTATTCCCGGCGGCTCAATCGGTCAGAACAGCATCATGACCCAGTTATCGACAGTAAGAGTAGTTACCTCGACCAAGGGAGCGCGCTATGGTTTCAATCCACAGGGCATAAGAAAACCTGGTTCTTCCTCGGAAATAAACGCTGCACTCCGCGTGGTCAGACCAAGTAGTTCGGTTACTGAAGCATTGGCGATTTCGACAGACGCTGCCGGGACCACTTTTGCACCCATTGTCAGAAATGCAGGTTATCTGGCAAGCCTCGGTATCACCCCGGCCAATCTTAAAACCATCGGCGTTTCTTCAGACTTTTCAACGCCGACCGGACTCGATTACCTCTATGGTTCAGATGCCGACAAGTTCGTTGTTCAAGACTCCTGGTGGGGCCGTGGCGGTATTGCCTATGAATACTTCGTTGACACTGGAGCGGTTAGAAAACTGGATTATATGGCCAACGATGTTCCGATTGTCGAGGAACTTGGGGTTCTTGCAGGTAAAATCGATGACATCGGTGTCGATGGCGAAGGTTATCTCTATGTTCTGCGCACAGCAAAATCGCCTTCAGATGCAGACATGACGGCAATGGATATAAATCCTCTCAACCCGCAGGCGTCAGCACTGTTTTTTGAAATTTCGCCGACATGGCTGCGAGCAGCAATAGAGGAAGGCGACCCGACGCCAATTGCCGAAGGCAGTCAGCTTCCTGGAGACTTTAAAAATGTAACCATCAAGCAGGATGTTGTGAAATCTCTCAAGCGCTACCCGCAGGGCACCGGCTCACTTGGCACCGAAGAAGATCGCGGCCAGGTTCCGGCAGGATTCGATCTGTGGACACGGTCGATTGAAGTCAAACCCGACGGCAGCATTGGCTGGAAGCATGTCACCTGGAGCATCGAAGAAGAAGGCGACCGCGATTCGAACTTTCCGGGCGAACTTGCAGTGGTTAACCTTGCCAAGGTGCCAGATGTTCAGCCAGGAAGTAACTTTCTCAATGTAATAGCCATCGGCAACGTCGATGACAGCAGCACTACCCTGCCCAACGAAGATTACACCAAAGAAAATCCCGGCCAGACCATCAGGGAACATTCAACCATGACCTTCAAGGTTGAAGGTTACAAGCCTTACATCGATGGCGTTATGCATGACCTCAAGCCTATTGGCGACATTGTCGACCCGAACACCGGAGTGGTCAAACACGCCAATGTTAAACTTAATGCAATCCCAAATGAAGACGGCGAATACACGCACGATGAAAATAATGACGGCTCACCCAGCGGATTTCCGTCAAGCATGTTTGAATCGAGCACCAAGAAAACAATTGTTAAGTGGAAAATCTCACTTGTTGAGAACAACGCAATACCCGCCAACCTGTCTGACCTGATCATTCTCGACACCTTCCCCGATGTAACCGGCACCGGCGAATTTAATGCACTCAACTTTACCTTTCCGCATCCCGGCAACTACATGATCAAGGCCGAAGTTACCTATAATAAATTCGACTTCAGCGGCTTGAGCGCCAGCGTTCGCCCGCATGAACTCAATGACAGCACCTCAACTGTTACCACCGCACCATTCCTGGTTAAGGTTTTCTCTGAAAGCCTCAACCTCAACAAGAGCCCGAGTTACATCACCAATATCCAGATCAAGCCGACCACCAGAACCAGACTGCATGGTGTTGCCAATTCTTCAGAAGCCGGCACCGGCCTGGTTAATTCACTGCTCGACTTCGAAGAAGACAAGCCTCTTGGTGGCATAGAAATCACATTTGACGCGCAGTTCGTTCGTGACGCCAACCGCGAAACTAATGTCAGCGCAGCGCTGGCAACATTCGATGGCATCGGCGTCTGGGATTACAAATACTATGCGCGGCTTTACGACGAAATCCCAAATCAGTTTCCAGGACTGACCTATAGCGCACCTGCAACCGTCAATCCCCCCTTCGACGGGGCCACCGCCAACCATGTATACAACTATGACACTGGTGGCGATCCGCTTGTTATCAGTTCAAAAATTAAAACTGACGTTTACAACCCGGGCCGACCGAAACCAGACTCGGCACTGATTGCAGACAACGGAACACGCGTTGACAGCGCCAGCGAACCGAACACCAAAGACTGGAGCTTCATACAGTGGGGTCTGTATCTGCAGCCTACTGGCCCCTACGGCCTGGCGACACCAACCAGTTCTCTTGATGCAGACGGCAGACACACACGCGGCATTCTTATCGCACAGGGCGCCTGTAACGACCCGGAAGTAGTCAAAACCCTCAGTGGTGACCGCAAATACAGCGTGAGAATTCCGATCGATTCTTCGAAATTCAGCCAGATCATCAAAACGCCCAAGGATCCCGAAACATTCAGCCTGCACCTGGAAATGATCTACCCAAGAGTATCCTGGCTGAGCAATGACCTCGACGACACGACAACTGCCGGCGAAAAACGCTTTAGCAGCATGGTTCCGTTGAGCAACAGCGAAGGCGACAAACCGTTCCACATTCTCGGTCGCATGCGACTGGCTCCAGGATCGGCAGGCGAACCAGCGGCCAACGTCCTGATCAACCAGAGCTGGAAAAACGACGACACTGGTGAACAATTCTTTGTCGGTGGCAAGGAAAGCTTTGGAACAATGGCACGCGACTTTACTCTGCCAAAATTCGTTGAAGCCCCCAATACCAACGCAACCCCGATCATTCAGACCACAGGTGATGATGTCGAAGATGTCGAAGTCACCTTTGCAGTCTACGACAACAACCCGCACGCCGAAATCGGCGAGTTCTTCCCTGCTTACGAAATGATCAAGATAGACCCGATCACTGAGCTTCCTGTCAGCCCGTTTGACTCAAGTGACAGCAACAAGGTGTTCAGGAAGGGACCTGTGATAACCCAGATCGTAACTCACAAAGGCCCGGAAACCACCGAATTCTTCAGCAGTAACAGCTGGGAAGCCGGCGCGTCGTTCACCACCAAGCTGATTGAGTATGGACCGGGCAAGCAATTTGACCGCGGCAAGACACTGCAGAACTGGATCGGTTCGCTCAACTACACAGTTATTGGTTCGATAAAAGACGGTATCGGTTCTTATTCAACCATTGTTGAACACCAGTTCTATCACCCCAAAGCATGGAACGATATTTACCCCGGCGTAACTGTATCCGAAGATGCCAAAATCAATATCGACAATGCGCTGGTTAAGGCTGTCGAACGTTATGACAACGACCCGCCGAGCATCGAGGTCGAGCTGGTATCGCAGGTCGACAATCGGCGCTGGGTAATCAAACTTATTGAAAATATCAATGACGTTGGCCCCGTGCCAACAACTGTCGACAAGCTTGGCAAGTGTATCCTGCAGGCAACTTCGTATAATCTGCAGACAAATGCCGAGCTGAATGTCTACGAAGACGTTGCTCTAGACGGCTTTACAGCATATCCAAGTGATTTTGGCGACACCGACATCAATCTTGCTGCAAAACTGTCAGCAGCAGTTCCAGCGTTCAGACGTGCCAGCCGCCTGCTGGTAAACGTAAAGATCTATGACAACACCGGTTTCAGAGAACTGCAGACAGCAAGCATCAAGATCACCAATAACGACGGCACTGAGAGCAACCTGCTACCGTCTAACAGCCCGGCGATTCCGCTGATGGCATCTCAGGATCTCGGCGGAAACACGGTAGCCAGCCTTGAGAACCGCCCGCGCGCCAGCTATGCCGTCGATATGCCGATGAAGGCTTTGCCAGAGCAGAATCAGGTGACCATCGAGATTTTTGCCAGTGACCAGAACAACAACAGACGCAAACTGATAATTCCCATAAAGGTAGTAGAAAGCACTTTCGACACCCGTGTTCTTGAAATCAAAGAAAACCGCAACTGATAAAAGCTCGAAAATGAACGCCAGCCAAGCCTTTTTACGGGGCCTGGCTGGCGCTCTATTTTTGCTGACTATTTGCAGCGCAAATCTTAAAGCCTGTGACATGAGCGCGTTTGTGCAGTCAGATTTTGCCGAGCGCTGCCAGCTTCTGCTCGATCTATGCGAAAAAGCCTACCTGGTCAGAAACCTCGACCACCCTGACATCAAGCTTCACAACGGGGCATTAAGCCGTGAGTGGGTACGATTTTACCTGGCACATGGCAATCACGCCAACACGCCACCGACCCTTGCATTTATTGCAAGTGACAGCTGGAGCGAAGCTATGAATGATGTTGGCCAGGTGATAGCCCGCTTAATCAACACAGGAATTGACAAAACCGATTTAAATCGGCTGAATCTCAGGATCCTGCTGCTTAAAGAACCACAACGCATCGAAAAATTGCATCAGGTATTCAAGTCCCGGCGGGAGTTCGTAGAAAAAAGCAGTGTGACAGACCAGAATATTCTTGAAAACAGCGACAGCAGCAACAAGCGAAAAATCTGGCTCGACCAGGCCCTGCTGGTTCCGGGAACCGCAATTCATGAACAGTTAGCCGACAATGCCGAACTGCTGCACAAACTACACACAGACATCGATTCGCACATTGATGCGTTCAAACGAATCCTGGAGCACGAGAATGCCGGCACCGATCAGGAAGTGATCGCCGGGCTTTTCAACAGCCTGCAACAGGAGATAAACCTTGATATGAACTTCTGGGAAACACTGTTCTTTTACAGCACCAGATAATCGCTCTGCTTGGTTTTTTCGCTGTCATCGGCAAACAGAGCCTCAAGAAACTGCTCGGGGTTGAACGGCATCAGATCATCCATTTTCTCACCGACGCCGATAAACTTGACCGGCGCGCTGATCTGTTCTTCTACCGCGAACAGAACGCCGCCCTTAGCGGTGCCGTCAAGTTTGGTGACTACGAGCCCAGATATTGGCAAGGCTTCTTTAAACAACTTCGCCTGCTGAACTGCGTTTTGCCCGGTGGTTGCATCAAGCACCAGCAGAATTTCGTGCGGGCCACCGTCGCTTTCTTTCTCGGCGATTTTCTGCATTTTCTTCAGTTCGGCCATCAGGTTGGTCTTAACGTGCATTCTACCGGCGGTATCGACAATCAGCAGATCTGCTTCGCGCTTTTTTGCGGCATGAATCGCGTCGAACACCAGGGCACCAGGATCGCCGCCTTCAGTGCCTCTGATCACGTCAACTCCGACACGCTCACCCCAGATACAGAGCTGGTCAATCGCAGCAGCGCGGAAAGTGTCGCCGGCAGCCAGAACAACCTTCTTGCCATCTTTAACAAAACGCCGTGCCAGCTTGGCAATAGTAGTAGTTTTGCCAACGCCGTTAACACCGATTATCAGATAAACCGTCAGGCCATTGGGGTTGAATACCGCTTCAGAAGAAAAGCGGGTCAACATGCCGCGAAACTGAT
>MFYY01000180.1:11317-11803 GCA_001787855.1 Candidatus Riflebacteria bacterium GWC2_50_8
TATCTTCTTCATCGACCTTTTTGTGCAGGTAAGCGAGAAGCTCCTGGGTGGTTTTAACGCCCACATCGGCTTCAAACAGTGCTTCTTCGAGCTTATCGAGAAGGTCATCGTCAATCTTCGTACTGCCCAGCACCAGCTTCTTAAGTTTGCCGACAAATCCTGTTCTGGTTTTGGTCAGGCCATTCTTAAGGCGTTGAAACCATGACAGCTCGGGCTCAGGCTCTTCGATAACAGGTGCTGCAGGAATAACCGGGACAACAGGTTTAACCGGTTCGCTCGCCTTTTCCAATACGACAGCATCAGCCAATCTGTCAGGTTCTGCCGCGGCAACCCCTGATACGGCGGTTTCACTCACACGAGCGACCAGCGCCGGTTTTTTCTCATCTTCATCGACAGGCGTTGTGTCGTCGAAAACTTAAAAAGGCACCAGCCAGGCAAAGAGCAGCAGAGTAACACGAGCCAGACCGGTGATGCCAGCGACTACCA
>MFYY01000180.1:11836-18398 GCA_001787855.1 Candidatus Riflebacteria bacterium GWC2_50_8
GCCCCTCAATCAGCAGGCTCAGCCCGATCAAAAGAATTATGATCCTGGATTCATCCCACTGCCGGGAATAAACAACCGGCTCGGCTTCGCCCTGCGGCGTGGTCTTTTGAAGATCTTCGCTCATTGCAGATTCTCCTCTGAGGCAGCCGCCGCCGCCAGCGAAATGTTTCTTCCGCTGACATGGCCTGACTTGCCTACAGTAAATTCCTTAATTTTATCTTCGTCTTCGAGACGTATCGAAATGGGCCGGGAAATTCCGGATTTCTGAAGAGTGACACCATAAATTACATCGACAGCCTGCATGGTTTCCTTGTTATGAGTGATAACAAGAAACTGTGTCTTGTCGGCAAAGCTACGCAACATTCGCGTAAAGCGGCGCACATTGGACTCGTCGAGTGCTGCTTCGACCTCGTCAAGCAGACAGAATGCCGGCGGTTTAACCTGTAGAATCGAAAAGAGCAATGCCAGAGAAATCAGCGACTTTTCGCCGCCAGAAAACAGTTCTAGCGTCGACAATTTCTTGCCGGGCAGTCGGCAGACGATATCTACGTCGCTTTCGAGCGGGTTATCTTTGTCTCCGAGCTTGAGTATTCCGCTACCGCCCGGGAAAAGGATTTCGAAAATATCGTTAAAAGCCACGTTGATCTGCGCAAATGTTTCAAGAAAGCGCTCTGAAGAAATCTTTTCGATCTCGGCGATAACCTGCTCAAGCGAATCGGCAGCCTCACTGAGGTCGGCAACCTGCGAATTCAAAAAATCAAAACGTTCGCGGGTTTTCTCGTAATCTTCGATGGCCAGCGGGTTGACCGGCTCAAGAACTTCCTGCTCGAATTTGCGCTGCGTTGTGCGCCCAACCAGCTCTTCACGGCTCTCATATTTATGCATATTGTGGGTCAGTTCATTGATGTCGAGCCCAAATTCACCGCCGAGCGTGCCTTCTTTCGTGCTGATATGAGTTTTGACTTCTGCCATCTTGATATCAAGTTCAGAAAGTTTTTTGCGCGTAGAATCTTCGATACGAACACGGCTTTGATAGGCATGATCAAGCTGATCCAGCTCTTTCGACATCTTGCGGTATTCGGTCTGAATGTCTTCCATGGCGGTTTCGAGCGCTTCGCGGCGCTTTTCCAGCTCATCGATCTCTTTTTGAATCGCGGCAACCCTGCCGTCGCCTTCGGTGCTCAAAGTCTTCAGGCGCGCGACTTCAGTAGATGCGCGGTCTTTGCGATCCTGTGCTTCTTTGCGGCGGCGACTGGCGTTTTCAATTTCCTTGCGGATAGCCTTTTTGCGTTCGACAACCTGCGCCAGTTCGAGCTTACGCTCATTAAGTATGCTGCTCAGAGCAGCCAGGCGAGTCTGAATTGAATCTTCGCGCCCACTCAGCGAGTTAAGACGACCGCTAAGTTCAGCATCCTGCGCCTCAAAGAAAGAGAGTTCTTCGGTAGCTTTCTCAATCTCTTCGCGCAGGGCAGTCAGGCGCGAGGTCATTTCGCTGCGGTCACGGGCGATGTTTGAATATTCTTCGTTGCGGGTGTTCAGCTCACCCCTGAACTGCTCCAGCTGCTTGCCAAAAAAGCCGATCGACTGTTCGCGCCGCAAAATTTCTTCTTCGCGCGATCGCGTCGAACTCTGCAACTGCTGGCGTTCCTTGTGAAGATTGGCGACCAGGGTGCGCAGCTTGCTTTCTTTACTGGCAAATGAAGCGAGTTTGGCGTCGAGCTCTTCCTGTTCGCGTTTGCGGGAAAGAATGCCGCCGGATTTGCGCGCTTCACCACCGCCGGTAAGGGCGCCCGATGATCTGACGATTTCGCCGTCGAGAGTGACTATGCGGTTAAAATTGCGGTTGTTACGGGTAAATTCAACGGCATTATCAAGATTGTCAAAAATGAGAATACGGCCAAGCAGATTGCTCATCACCGTGTAGAACTTGGCATCGAACTGTATCAGATCAAGCGCAACACCGACACAGCCTTTAACTCCGGGATTTGCCACTGTTGGCGGCGCGGTGATCATGTCGAGCGGCAAAAAAGTCGCGCGACCGGCTTTGTTCTGCTTGAGAATAGCTATTGCCGATTTTGCAGTTTCGGCGTCGCGGGTGACAATATCCTGAATGCTTCCGCCAAGAGCGGTTTCGAATGCGGTTTCGTAACCCTGTGGCACTTTGATCAGGTCACCGATGATACCAAAAATATCGGGCAAACGACCGGTTTCCTTAAGCGCCAGCGCAGCCTGAACACCACGATAAATGCCACTTTCACTACTGTGGCGCAATTCTTCGAGCATATTGCTGCGGGCGTTGAGAATCTTGATCTGATCAGTAGCGGCGTTAAGCTCTTCCTCGTTTTTGCGACATTCGCTTTCAATCTTGTTAAGCCGCGCCACCTCTGCATTTTGACTGACGCGGTTCTCTTCGACCTCGACCTTCATTGTCGCAATCTCTTTTTCAAGCCGGCTCGTCTGTTCTTTGAGCTTGGCAACATGGGCCTGCGCCGAAGAAACATCGGCCTCACCCTTTTCGAGTTGCCGATCGAGAATCTGCACCTGAGCCTGGGCTGTATTAATTCGGTTCTTGCGGTCGGCCAGCTTTACGGCAATCTGGAAGGCTGAATCTTTGTCGTTGGCCTGTTCCTTGAGGTGCTTTTCGAGCTCGGAACGCACGCCGGCAAGGCTTTCTTCGACCTCGGACATAGCCGAGCCAAGCTCAATCTCACGGGATTCTTCGTCTTTAAAGCGGTTTTCGGCCTCAGAAATTTCCTGGCCACCATCGAGAAGCATGGTCTCAATGCCGTCGATCTCTTCGAGAATTGCCTGGCACCTGGCCTGTTGGCTGCGAATGTCTTCGCGCAGAATTCCGGCCTGTTTACGGCGTTCGTCAATCTGGACTGTAACCGCTTTTACTTCGTCCTGCCGGGTTTTGAGAACTTCTTCGAATTCAGCAAATTTGACTCGGGCATCAGCTTTTTTTGCATCAACTTCGGCTAGAAACTTTTCGATCTCTTCGATCTTGGCAAGCAGGCCAAGTCGCATCGAATTGATGTTTTCGTGCTCAGCATAATACTGGTTAAGATCGAACAGAATGAGGTCGATCTCAAGCTGACGAATTTCGGCGGCAAGCGCCTGATATTTTTTAGTCTTTTCGGCCTGCTCAGCGAGTGGCCCAAGCTGCGTCTCTATTTCACCGATGATATCGTTGAGACGGGTTATGTTGGTGCGGGTATGCCCAAGTTTGGTCATGGTATTCATCTTGCGATGCTTGAACTTGGTGATACCGGCGGCTTCTTCGATAAGCGCGCGCCGCGACTGAGTGCGCTGAAATACGATATCTTCGATGTCACCCTGGCCGATAACCGAGTAACCGTCTTTGCCGATTCCTGTATCCATGAGCATTTCTTTAATGCTCGACATCAGTGTTCTGCTGTTGTTTACAAAGTAATTGCTTTCACCTGATCGGAAAAGCTGCCGCCCGATGCTGACTTCGGAATAGTCCATGGGCATTGCGCGATCTTCGTTGTCGAGAACCAGCTTAACCTGTGAGAAGGCAGCAGGCCTGAACTCTGCCGAGCCGGCAAAGATAACTTCCGACATTTTGGTGCCGCGCAGAGCTTTGGCACTCTGTTCGCCGAGCACCCAGCGTATCGCATCGCACACGTTGCTTTTTCCCGAACCGTTGGGGCCGATAATCGCGGTAATGCCTGGTTGAAAATCAAAAACAGTCTTGCGGCCGAAAGACTTGAAGCCCATCAGCTCGAGTGACTTGAGATACATGATTAGTTCGCCTGTTCCTTTGCGAAAGAATTGAATTGGTGTTTGAACAATATATATGCCACATTTCGCCGCAAAATAACAGCCTTAAACGCATTTTTTGCATTAACGTCTGTAGCCCTATGAGCAGCGCCTGCGGGTGGGTCACGACGAATTTATTGTTGCAGCACATGCGCTGATTGTGTTAAGATGCAGCAGTGAGCCAGTGTAGCTAATTATTATTCGTTAAACTGTCGATATCTCACAGAACTAAACTACACAAGGACTATCTTCACATGGATTATGACAAAGAAGAAAGAAAAGACGAAGAACTCGACCAGCAGCCGCAAAAATTTGATCCGGCCGGCGAAACCAAACAGAAACTTCTGTTCTTCGTAATAGCAGTAATCGTGGTAGTAGCAGCCAAGTTTTTGCTCGGCCTGTAACTTTCGCAACGGGCAACCAGAAAATAAGGCGAATTTCGCCGGCACCTGACTGGCGAAGCTCTGGTCATTTCATATTGCTGAGATTGCCGATTTTAAACCCCTGCGCAGAATTCTGCTGAAACGCCGCACCATTTTCTGCACCAGCAGCGCTATTCTTGCCTGAACAGCAATGACACATATTTTTCAGCCGGCGTTTTGCTGCGCATTTCAAATTGACAGGCGCCAGAAATATGACTACAAAAGCATGCGCGCGCGCCTCATGCCCACCGCATTTATCTTTTCTGAGGCAGTTCAGATTTTTTGGAATCTGACGGCGGCATGTGTTAAACTGCAAAAAAATGCACAAAAACCTCAGGAGGTTTGAAGATGCCCGTAGTGGGGAAATCGCTGCCGCGCAAAGACGCCCTCGACAAGCTGAAAGGGCTGGCAAAATACATTGACGATTACAATTTTTCTGACATACTGCATATAACCACTGTTCGCTCGCCCATCGCCTACGGTCGACTCAAAGGCATTGACAAGAGCGCGGCCGAGAAAATGCCAGGTGTTGCCGGCATTATTACAGCCAGCCAGGTACCCGGCAAAAATGCGGTGCCACTGGTATTTGAAGACGAACCCTTTCTGGCCCATGACATGGTGCGATTTCATGGTGAGCCGGTAGCCCTGGTGGTTGCAGAGACCTACGAACAAGCTCAGGCCGCAGCGGCCATGGTCAAACTCGACATTGAGCCACTCAAGCCGATTCTTGGCATCAGAGAGGCAATCGCTGATTCTGCTCCTAAAATCTACGGCAATGATAACGTTTTCAGCCGCTACAACGTAGAGAAGGGCAACGCCGAAGAGGCCATGAAATCGGCAAAGCATGTATTCGAACAGGAATACGAAACTCCATATCAGGAGCACGCCTATCTCGAAACCAATGGCGTAATAGCGGTTCCTGGCATCGAAGGCACTATGACAGTCTATGGCACCATGCAATGCCCGTTTTACGTGCATGACGCAGTAGCGCAGGCCATCGGCCGCGAACGCAACCAGGTCAGAATTTTACAGACAACTACCGGCGGCGGATTTGGCGGCAAAGAAGATTTTCCGTCAGTGGTTGCCGGGCAGGCGGCGATTGTCGCCCAGATTTTCAACCGCCCGGCCAAACTGATTTACAAACGCGAAGAAGACATTATTGCCAGTTCCAAGCGCCATCCCGGCCTGATTAAGATGAAAATTGGGACAGACGACAAGGGCAAAATCACCGCTGCTCTGATTGATTATTACGTTGATGGCGGCGCCTATTCGACACTCACCCCGATCGTTCTCTGGCGCGGCACTGTGCATGCGCTCGGGCCCTACGACTGCGATGACATTCACATAAGATCATGGGGAGTTGCCACCAACAAGGTGCCATGTGGCGCTTACCGCGGCTTTGGCTCGCCCCAGGTCATTTTTGCCGGCGAATCGATGATTGATGAAATTGCGATCGCGCTCAACATCGACCCGGTCGAAATAAGGCGGATCAACGGCTATAAAATTGGCTCATCAACAGCTACCAACCAGATTATCGACCAGTCATGCGGCCTCATGGAAACCATCGATAAAGCCGTCGAAAAGGCGGGCTGGCGCGATAAATGGCAGAAACCGGAACACCGCAGCGGCACAGTGCGCAAAGGCGTCGGCGTATCGACAGTATATTACGGTGTCGGCCTTGGTGCCGGTGGAAAGCATCTTGACCGCGCCGGAACCAGTATGACCATCATGAAAGACGGTTCAGTACACTGTGCCATCGGCAACGTCGAAATGGGCCAGGGCGCCCGCACAGTGCTTGCTCAGATCGCCGCTGATGCGCTTGGCGCTCCTTACGAACTGGTAAATGTCGTTGAGACTGATACCAACCTGGTACCTGACTCGGGGCCAACCGTAGCCAGCCGCACGACTTTCATGTCAGGCAACTCGCTGATGCTGGCGGCAGAACAGCTGAGACCGCGACTCCTGCAGGTTGCTGCCGACATGCTGGGCGCAACCGGCAGCGATGCAGTAGAACTTGTCGATGGCAAAGCTTTCCTGAAAGCAGACCCAAACGGCAGGCAGATTGAATTCAGAGAACTGGCTGCCAAACTTTACGCTTATCGCCTTATGCCCAGCGCATTTGGCTGGTTTATTGCACCAGACTCGTCATACGACAAAGATACCGGCCAGGGCAATGCCTACTTCGTTTACAGCTACTGTACAAATGTCGCCGAGGTAGAAGTCGACATGGAAACCGGTGAATTCAAGGTTACCCGCATTACTTCGGCGCACGATATGGGCAAGGCAATCAACCCGCAGCAGGTTGAAGGGCAGATCGAGGGCGGCACACTGCAGGGTATGGGCTATGCAACCATGGA
>MFYY01000180.1:18418-20816 GCA_001787855.1 Candidatus Riflebacteria bacterium GWC2_50_8
TATATACTGCCGACAACCGAAGACACGCCGGAACTAGTTCCGATAATCGTCGAGCACGCCTACGACCGCGGGCCTTATGGCGCCAAAGGCTTTGGTGAAGTGCCGCTGATGGGCATTGCCCCAGCTATTGCCAATGCCGTTTACAATGCAACCGGCGTAAGAATACGCAAACTGCCGATCAAACCCGAAAAAATTCTGGGGCTTGATGAATAGCCCGGGCGGAAAACAACATGTATGATGTCAGCCACAGCGAAGAAAGCCAGCACGGATCAGGACAGCCAATAGAGTGGAATAGAATAGCCGCACTGGTTGCCACAATCGCGGTATTGTTCTTTTTCACCAGATCGGCGCCTTTTCCGGCCTCGACTTTCTGGGATCTCGCCCTGGCACGCGATTTCGACCTGAATATTGGCTGGGTCTTTCTTCCTGAAACGCTGGCACTGTCGATTGCTGACTCAAGTGCTTCTCTGCTTGGCCTCAAAGCGGTGTATCACATCACATTCTTTCTGCTGTGCTGCCTGATCTGCACCTGGGTGTTCAAGAGTCGCGAGATAATGCCCGGAGTGCTTCTGCTGGCAGTGTTTTCGCTGTCGATGCAGTCGTTTTTGAGTCTGCGTATGCTGCTGCAGCTTATATTCATTGCCGGCACACTGACCATACTCGACAACAACCGCCTCAAGAACAACTTCGGCGTCATCCTGATCCCGATCACAGCGGCGGCAAGCGGACTGAGTCTGAACAGCTGGCTTCTTGTTGTCATGGTGGCCTGTCACGCCTTTTATAACGACAAATACAGTCCGACTCTGGTGCTTTGCGCCCTGACCGGATTGCTGTTTTTCCCAGAAGGTGCCGCAACCGCAGTAGACAGAACCTCTGTGCTTGCCTGGCAGTTTTTGCCAGATGCCGATACCAAAATCATGTATCTGCTGTCCGGCATTTTTCTGCTGATCAACCTGGTATCGCTGCATCGGCTGGGCCACGAAGACATGCCACATCTGTTTTTTTATGCAATCACCGGATTCATGGCAGTAATCAACCCGGCATCAGTGCCGATTTTCATTCTCATGGGTCTGACCATGCTGCTCAAATGCTTCTCTGAAGTTGAACCGTTGCCGCTGAACTATCATCTGGCAGGCATCATAACCTTAACCGCTATCATTCATGTGTTTCTCTTCGTCAATCCGTTCGGTTTCAAATTGAACCCGGCGGTGCGCGGTCAGCTCGGCAAGGATCTCTCGCCCCTGCTTGAAGGTTACGTAAGTGAGCAGACGGTCTATAATCACGAAATCGGCGAGCTTGTCTGGAAAGGGCTGGTCAGCCTGGAACATGAAGACCTGCCGGTTATTGCCAGCAAACGCGATTGGAAAATAGTGCGACTCGGCAATGGCGAATTTGAGCTTAAAATGCAACAGCAGGCTTTCGACAAGGTCTATGCGCCAAAACTGCCGAACATGATTACTGACGATTGACAGCAATTACCAGAGGAACCTGCAAATTCGGTTTTGCTGAGAGTTCTTACAAATCGGTGGCAGCAGTGGATTATCCGTGGGCGTGAACTGGCATCACTGAACAGAACATCTATAAGCGGTTGTACATGAAAAAGGGCTGTCTACAATGAGACAGCCCTTTTTACAAATATACCTTCAGATGTCTGTCAGATTAACGGGCGCAGCCATTGCAGCTTGCGCATAAAATTCATCTTCTTGAGAACCTTTTCGTTTACGTGATCTTCAGGACCATAAGCCTTGGTAATGCGGCCCTGGCTGTCAACTTCAATGCGGTACTCGATGTTTTTCTTCTTGATCAGGTTGAGAATGCGCAATCGGGTCATTTGTGAAAAAGGCTTGTCATGAATGGCGGCGACCACTTCGGAGTTCAGGTCTTCGCTGAGCGGATCCATGTTATATGAGCCAACAACGGTTATAGTACCGTCAAAGACGAATATTTTCGCGTGCAGGCGCTCATTCTGGCTTGGCGCTACAAATATGCGGGCGGTCGGCATGGTCTGCAAGAGCCTTTTCCAGTCGTTCATCAAAAAGGCCTGCGGGAAAAGCGAATCGGTAGATTCTGCACTGTTAGAATGGAAAATAATGCTGACGCCGCGGTCAGAAGCACGTTTTAGCGCAGCTTCAGCTTCTTCGGTGATTACCAGATACGGGTTCTGAATGATGATTTCATGCTGAGAAGCCTCTATCATGCGAAGCAGAGTGGGAGTAATGCCATTCAGCGGGCCAGTATAAGAATGCTTGTCGAGAATCTTAACCGGCTTGGCGCGTTCGCCACGGAACATCTGAAAGGAGGCGAATGAGCAAATGTCCTTAAAGGCACTGATTTCCTTGTTCATCTCGATAAGTTCTTTTTTCAGTTTGCCTTCAGCAGAAACCTTGTCAGGATCAAT
>MFYY01000180.1:20884-36459 GCA_001787855.1 Candidatus Riflebacteria bacterium GWC2_50_8
AGCTGATTTTTGAAATTTATTGGATCGGCCTTAACCACGAGGTTTTTGAGATATTTCCACTCGTCGTCAAATGCCTTTTTGAGCTGGCCGGAAACATGTCGTCCATGCATCAGCACGTCAGCATCGTTATAAACGATATCGTTTTCGCCATTCTGCGCAAAGTAGTCAGCGCCAATATTGCGGCCACCAATGATCGAGGTCATGCCATCACAGAGAATGATCTTGTCGTGATTCGAAGCGACGATCTTTTTATAATCGCTGAAAACCGAAAGCAGTGCTTTACTGACTGAGTTATAGAGCTTGATCTGCACGTTAGGAAAAGCCGCAAGCTCCTCTACCTTGTCAGGCATCTTGCTCATATAAGGCATGCGATAAACTCGCCCATCAATCATCAGACGAATGCGTACGCCCTGGCGGGCCTTTTTAAGCAGCAGACCAAGAAATGCCTGGCCAAAAATATCTTTATCGATGATGTAATAAGTACAATCGATGGTCTCCCGGGCATCCTCGATCATTTTCCAGCGGCTGTACCAGGCTTCGTCGTTGGCGGTTATCAGCCGAACCATTGTCTGATCAAAAGGGCTGTCGATCTTTACTCCGGCAAAAACCTCACCAAGGTTGCGATTGTCGGGAAATGGCCGGTAAGGCACGGCAAAAGCGGCTCCGGCACAAAGACAAAATACTGCAAGAACACAAACCAGAGATCTGAAAGTTAGTTTCATAATCTGCTCCCTTAATCGACTCTAACCTTTAAATTGTATTGTTTTTAGTGCCACCTGTAAAGATGTTAAGTTTTTTCAACTGCTTGTTATCGCCTGTCGGTGGGTGTACAATGAAAGCATAGAATATTGGGAGGTTTTACCGTGCGAAATTTTATGCTGGCTATCTGTCTGGTTCTATTAAATACACTGCCGGTCGAGGCCTGCGATGTCAGTCTGTTCTCTCTTGTCGCCGGCAACAGCCCAAACAAAGCTTTTGCATCTACCTTAACCGGTCTGGTAACCTGCGTTAAGGCTGTTGGCAATAATTCGCAGAACAAAGAGACGCTGCCCGGGCACCTGCAACAAGTTATGGTCAAGTGGATCGAATTCAGCAACACATATCTGCAAAATCCGCCAGAATGGGCCAAGAAAGACCCTGAATGGAAAACCAAATTTGACGGGCTGACCGATCTGATCGGCAGTATCAGGAAAAACCTGATCAGTGCCGAGCCAGACTATAACAAGTCGCACAGTGAGATCCAGAAGTTTTCCCGACAGCTGACCAGACTTTATGACAACCTGCCTATGGACAGCCGATCTCGACTGCGGCTCGACATTCCCATGCAGTTTGACTATATCTGGGATGCCTGGAATGCCAGAAACCAGCAACTGTTGATCGAGACCACTGCCAAAATCAGTTCCAGCACTCAGCAGCTTTCAGAACAGCTGGATGATGCTGCCAGAAAGCTGATTGGTGACATAGTTCATCGCTCCGGCGAGTTGCACAAAATGGCAGCAAAAGGTGATGTATTTGCCGGCAAATCTTTTGAATTCATGCTTAACATGACCGAAAACGATTTTGCCAGATTTAACGACGCTCAAAAAGAAGGCAAGCCGGCAACCGAAAAATAGAGTGCTTGCCTTTTGCCTGATGCCCTCTTAGAATAACGCCATTCAGGCTATGCGCATACTTCAGATTATCAATGCTTTAACACTGGGCGGCGCCCAGTTTATCATGCTCGATCTGGCACGTCAGGCCCGCAGCAACGGTTGCGAGGTAGAGGTCGCCTGTTTTCGTGACGGCCCGATTGGCAAAACCCTTCGCCAGGAAGGGTTTACAGTACATGTTCTCGGCGAAAAAGTTCTCGACCTGCCGGCATTTGCAAGATTGATCGGCATTCTGTCAAGTTTCAGGCCTGACATAGTGCACTCTCACCTTTTCCGGGCTACTTTCTGGGCGCGCATCTGCTGCTGGCTGCCGCCGCACATCAAGCTGATAACCTCTATTCATGGTTATGAAAGCGAATACTTTCACTACCTTGAAAGCCTGATGAACAGGCTTTCCGACCGCCTCATATTTCCCAGTCGGTTTCTGCGCAACTGGTATGTCAGCAGAATAAGATCGCGCAAAAGCGATGAATGCAGTGTCATTTATCCTGGCGTTACCATCACACCTCTGAGCCCCACGCATGAATCCGCCGATGTAATCAAGATTGGCACTTTATCGCGATTACACCCGGTAAAGGGCATAGATCGCCTGATCAATGCCTGCAACCTGCTCAAACAAAGGCAGGTCAAGTTCGAGCTGATTATTGGCGGCGAAGGCAAACATCACCAGGAACTGCTGGAACTGGTCAAAAAGCACAGAATCGAAGCACACTGCCGGTTCTGTGGTGAGATTTCAGACCGTCAGAGTTTTCTTGACGCACTCGACATCTTTGTGGCTCCATCACGTCAGGAAGCCTTTGGCATTAACATCTGCGAGGCCATGGAACGAGGACTGGCCGTGGTCGGCGCAAATGTTGGCGGCATACCTGAATTGATCGAGCACAACCAGACCGGTATGCTATTTAACCCTGAAAACGAGGATGAACTGGCCGGGGCGCTCACCATGCTTGCCCATAATGTTGCTATCAGAAAAACGCTGGGACAGAATGCCCGCCGCAAAATTGAAAAAATATTCAATCGGAAAACGGCTGTAGACAAGCACCTTGCGCTTTTCAGCCAGTTGTCGACAAAGCAGCGGCATGCGCATTTTGCCGTATCATCCGGTGAACTCGGCGGTGGAGAACGCGTAGCACTCGGTATCATGAAAGCGCTAAAAACACGTGGCTGGCAGATAAGTGCGACCTGCGCCGGAAACCCTCTGGCAGAAGCGCTGAAAAACGCGGGCATACCTGTCTACACAAGCAACATGCGCGCCGGAGGACTGTTTTTTGCGCTTAAACTGTTGTTTGCAATGTGCGTTCGCAAACCCGATATTCTCAGTTCACACCTGAACCGTGCCAGCCTGTTTGCCGGAATACTCGGTAAAATCATCGGCACACCAGTTGTTTCACACATTCATGGGCTCAATCGGAAGGGCTACTATCGTTTCAGCAGCTATCTGGTTGCCGTATCGCATGCTGTTAAAGAACACATGAGCAAACAAGGCGCCAGAACAGACAATATTCACGTCATCGCCAACCAGATTGACAAAACGGCACTCACTCACAAAACCACGCATGGCAACCCGCTAAGAATAGTTATCACTGCCAAGCTGCATAAAAACAAAGGGCATCTCTGGGCTTTAGAAGCGATTGCCAACAACGTCGAGCAGCTTGGCAAAATAAGAATCGAGCTTCTTGGCGACGGCCCGGAGCGGGCGTCACTCGAAAAATACTGCAACAGCAGCAGTCTAAGAGAGCATGTGCGCTTTCACGGTTTTGTTAACGATCCCGAAGTCTTTTATCACCAGATCGATATCGCTCTGCTGCCCTCTCTGGGCGAAGGAATCCCATTAAGCCTGCTCGAAGCAATGCGCTGGGGAATTCCCTGTATTGCCACCAATATTGGCGGGATACCAGAAATAATCGAGCACGATAAAAATGGCCTGCTGATCGAACCAGGCGACGCAAAGGCGCTGATCAGCGCGATCCTTGCGATATCCAGCAATTATGGACGTTTCAGCATCGCTGCAACAAAGCATTTTACAGAGATCAACAACTATTCCAGAATGATCGATGACTTCGAAAAGCTACTGCAGAAGGCAATCGGAACTGAAGTATGAACAGAGTATTGTTCGTTTCACCGGTAGCGTTTTCAGGGCTGCAGCAGCGCCATCAGTCACTTGCGGCGGAACTGGCAAAAAACGACTGGCAGGTAAACTTCGTTGACCCGCTACAAACAGGTGGTTTGAGCTGCAAAACAGAACAGGCAACACCGAACCTTGAGGTTGTCAAAATCAGAGTGCCGTTCAAGGGGGTTAAATGGCCGGCTATTCAGACAATCTGCGCGAAATTTGCGATGTTGCTGCTCGGTTCAAAACTTGCGCTGTCAAGGCACAATACGCTGCTCTGGATCGCTGAACCCTCGCTGGCATGGCTGAGCCTGTACAAATGGCAGGCAGTAGTTTATGACCGCTGTGACCTGCACGGCAGCTTTCCCGGGCAACAGCAGCTCGTCTGGCAGAAATACGAAGACATTCTCTTTAAAAGGGCGACTCTCGTCAGCTGTTCACACGAATATTTACAGCAGAGTCTGCCCGAACATGCCCGCATAAAAAGCGTTCTGGCCAGCAATGCCTGCGCCAACATCTTTTTTAGTGAACGCCTGCAGCAACGCCCGGCCGGTCGGCCTTTAAAAATGGTTTCGGCGGGAGCGCACCATGAATGGGTAGATTCAGGCTGGTTGGCCATGATGTGCGATCACGACAATGTCGAACTGCATCTGGCAGGCACCGGGCGCGGCGGCGATTATGAAAATCTGCGCCGGCTTCCGCGCGTTATCAATCATGGCAAGCTGGACCGGCCAGAACTTGCCAGACTGCTCAAAGCCTGCGATATCGGGCTTATCGCTTTTAAAGACATCGAACTGATAAAGGGGGTCGACCCGGTCAAAGCCTACGAATATGCCGCCAGCGGCCTCGAAATCTGGGCGCCGCCGATAAAAGCCCTGCGCGGCAACCAGCTGATCAGCAAATATGTCGGCAATTCTGGCGAACGCAACCAGGCTGTTGCTGATTTTGCCTCGCTGCCACTGCCGCCGCCTGCCACTATTGCACGCTGGTCTGACCGGTTGCAGACAATTCTTGACAGACTGACCGTTTTGCGGTCAGATTGAAGTATGAAAATTTTACTCTGTGGTTTTTTTGGCGAAGGCAATCTCGGTGACGAGACTATTCTGCAGGCAATTCGACATCAGCTGCCTGACAGTTGCGGCCTGACCATCACCAGTGGTCATCGGTCGAGCAGCGGCGGCCAGTCGATCAGACGACGCGGCATGCTGGCCTGGCCAGCCTATATACAGGCCCTTCTCGAAAACGACGCCGCAATATTTTCTGGTGGCATACTTCAGGACTGGTCGTTTGAAGGCGTTACCTTTTTTGCACTGCGCATTATCGCAGCCAGCATGCTGCGTTGCGAGCCAACGCTCTGGGGAGCCGGAATTGGCCCACTTCGCAGCATTGGTGCAAGGAAACTGGCGAGCCGAGCTTTAAAGCGCGTTAAAACAGCCTGGTTGCGCGACGATACCTCCAGCCACCTTTTCACTGAATTGACCGGTGAAAACCCAGGCTACGGAACGGACTGGAGCTGGTGTTTTCCGGTAACCGAACGCCCGCAGCGCGAAAACGCACCGATGGCGGTAAATCTGCGACAGTGGGGTACTGGCGACTGGCGCACTCAGGTTTCGCATCAACTGCGACACAGCCAGCGGCAACTGGTTGGCATAGCAGCCCGGCGAAGTGACATTGATGTAATCAAAGAGCTGGCGCCAACCGCCTCGGTCATTCACCCGGCGACTTTCAGCGAATTTGCCGACAGCTGCCGCAATTTTTCGCTTGGCCTGGCCATGCGCTTTCACGCCGCCCTGGCCATGCTGCGCTCCGGACTGCCAGTCAAACTGGTCGCTTACGATGACAAGGTCAGTGAACTGGCAAAATCCGCCGGCGTGCTGACGGTTGCAGAAAACCAGGTAAGCGGTTTCAGACAGGCCAACACCGCATTTATAGCCGGCGAGCACCAGAAATTTGCGTTAATGCAAGATGCATTTAGAGGCTGGGCAAGAAATGTAGAAGCAAACAGACGCAGATGAAAAGGCTGCTGCAGACTATTTACCTTGCTCTGACCACTATCGAACGACGCTTTTTTGATATTTTCAATTTTCTCGTCTACCGCCCGAAAGCGCGGGTAATTTCGGTCGGCAACCTCAGCATGGGCGGTACCGGCAAAACTCCGGTGCTTTTCGAATTGATCAGTGAGTTGCAGCAACAAAGTCGCCTGTGTATTCTCAGTCGCGGCTACAAAAGCCCTTGGGAACGCAGCTTTTACCACCTGCAGGGCAAAGGCCCTCACCCGACCGGCCTGACTGACGAAGCGTTGCTGCTTAATCGCCGATTTCCAGAGATCCCGGTGTTATTGGGAAAAAACCGGCATCATGCCGCCATCGTTGGCGAACAGCGCCTTGCTCCAGATATTTTACTGCTTGACGACGGCTTTCAGTATCGCCGACTGCAAAAGGACATCGAGTTGCTGCTCTGGGACGCAATGTCTGAAGCGACCGAAGCGCAGCTTCTGCCAGCAGGGCGTCTGCGCGAACCAGTATTCAGATTGCTGCAGGCCGATGCAATTCTGCTTACCCGCTGTGAATCAGCAACACAGGACAAAATCGACTTCTGGCAGAACTGGCTCAACGAAAAGGCGCCGAATGTGCCGGTAATCGCGGTTAAAACCGAGTGTGACGGAATGTTCGATCATCTCGGCAACAGGCTGCCAGAAAGCCAGATTAAAACTGACTGCCTGGCGTTTTCGGCGATAGGCCGGCCGGCTGCATTTTACGCGCAACTCGCTGCTGTGGGCTGCCGGGTTTGTGAAAGAGTTGAATTCAGAGATCATCACCAGTTCAGCGCCAGTGAGTTGCAGAAACTCGGGCAGCAGGGCAAAGAAAAACATCTGAGACTGGTCTGCACCGAAAAGGATTTCTGCAAAATCAGCTCTCAAACTGCTGCTGAGATGCATCTGCAGGTGTTAAGAATCAGAACGATTCCGCTATCAGGACGAAGCTTTACTGCGGAACTGGCGGCGCAGGGCATTCGGCTGCAGCAGGAAACGGCGTCGGCCACTTTTTCCTGACAATTCTGCAGACAAACAGGGCGATCAGAAAACCCAAAAACCAGCCGGCCAGCACATCCAACGGAAAATGCACGCCGACGTAAACGCGTGAATAGCCGACGAGAAAAGCCAGTATAATAAACGGCCAGCCGGCCTTGAGCCCACAAATAAAAATCATTGCAGTCGCAAAGGCTGCGGTATTAGCCGCGTGATTAGACGGAAATGACTTGCTGGTCTTCATTGGCAGCAGTAACCGGCACTTAAAGTCGGTTTTCTGCGACAACTCACAGGGCCTGAGCCGACCGACCGCCTTTTTAACCACTCTGGCGCAGATGATATCGGTGAGGCCGACTGATACCAGCAGGGCCAGTGCGAGAACTCTCATTTGCGGCCGGCCAGAGAAGAGCAGGCCCAGCCAGACAATTGCAATTAGAGGCATCCAGGTCTTTGCGTCGGTAATCAGCGGCATGAACCAGTCGAGAAAACTGCTGGTCAGGCTGCCATTGAGAATGGCGAACAAATTGTGATCGAGCGCTGTCAATATATCCATTAAGCCCCCCGATTCAAATACGACAAAGGGCTAGTATTGTTCGGTGTAGGTGGTTTCAAGATTGTCGAATCTTGCGAAATTCGGATTAAAGGCCAGCTCGACGCTGCCAACCGGGCCGTTACGCTGTTTGGCAATGATGACTTCGCCCTTGCCTTTGCTTTCTTCTTTTTTGGTGTAGTATTCATCGCGATACAAAAACATTACAACGTCGGCGTCCTGTTCGATAGCGCCTGATTCGCGTAGATCAGACAGCATCGGCCGCTTGTCGGTTCGCGATTCAACCGCTCGGGAAAGCTGTGAAAGACAGATGACCGGCACTTTAAGTTCGCGGGCAAGGCCCTTAAGGTTACGCGAGATTGCCGAAACTTCCTGCTGGCGGTTCTCGGGCTTATCTGCGCCAGACCAGGAAATCAGCTGCAGATAGTCGATAATTATCATGCCGATTTTATCCTGAGCATAAGCGCGGCGGGCTTTGCTGCGAATTTCAAGCAGACTGGCGTTGGCGGTATCATCGATAAGCATTGGAGTGTCTTCGATTATGCCGGCCGTTATAGTAAGCTTCATCCAGTCTTCGTCGCCGAGATAGCCGCGACGAACTTTCTGGCCGTCGATGCGCGCCTCAGAGCAAAGGAGGCGGGTAACCAGCTGTTGATGGTTCATTTCAAGCGAAAACAGCATGACCGGCTTTCTGGTATGGTAAGCTGCATACTGGGCAACATTAAGACAGAACGCGGTTTTACCCATGGAAGGGCGCGCTGCCAGAATGATCAGGTCAGAATTTTGAAAGCCGGCGGTATATTCATCGAGCCGGGTAAAGCCGCTGGGAATGCCGGTAACCGCCTGTTTATTCTCATACAGACTCTCAAGATAGCTGAAAGTCGGGCGAACCAGGTCTTTGACGCGAAGATATGGGTGCGTCATCTTGAACTGGCTCAGTTGCAGCACTTTCTGTTCGGCACTGCTGATAAGTTGCTCGGCCTGGGCCTGCGGATCGTAGGCATCTGTCGATATCTCGCCAGAAAGAATGATAAGACGGCGCAACATCGACTTTTCTTTGACGATTTTGGCGTAATGTTCGGCATTACGCGGGCTCGGCACAACGTTGAGCAGCTGCGACAAATAGCTCACCCCGCCGACTTCGGCAAGACGATCCTTGGTTTTGAGTTCTTCCTGAAGGGTAATCAGATCGCAGGGCCGGGAAGCAGCAGACAGGTCAACAAGCGCCTGAAAAATATGGCGATGTGAACTCTGATAAAAATCAAGCGCTTCGATGATTTCCATCGCGGTAACGACAGCTTCTTCGCTGAGCATCATCGAGCCCAGAACGCTCTGTTCGGCTTCGAGACTGTGCGGCGGAATCTTCTGAAAACCCTCTGTCATAAAACACTCTCCCTACAAAAATTCGATCTGGCAACGACAGGCTTACAATAGCACAGCAATCAGGACAAAACGTGTCTTACAGAAAAACCGCTCAGGAAGCCACTCAGAATGTCACAGATATGCCAGACTGCAATTTTACAAAGGCGCTTCAAGAAAAAGGTAGTGAACGGCATAAAGCCGCTCACTACCCTGTTTTAAATGGCAATCAGGCCGGCTGTTTTTCTTCTGCGACAACAACCACTTTCAAGTGAGCCTTAACTTCGCCGGTAAAGCGGATGGTTACGGCGTGTTCGCCAAGTTCTTTGATGTGATCAGCAACAACCAGCTTCTTGTCGATGTCGACCTTGGCGGTTTTGCTGATTTCAGCGGCGAGTTCAGTGCTGGTGACCGAGCCAAACAAGCGGCCCTTGTCGCCGGCGCGTCTGGTGATCTTGACTACAAGACCTTCTATTTTGCTGGCCATATCAAGATATGCCTGTTTCTCGCGAACAGCCTGCTTTTCCCATGAGGTCTTCATGAGATTCAGATGCTTTTTGGCACCTTCAGTAGCGGGGATTGCGAAATTTCTCGGGAACAGGAAATTGCGGGCATAACCTTCGGCGACGTTTTTGAATTCGCCTTTACTTCCTACCCGGGGAACGTTATTGATCAATAGGACTTCCATTATCTTCCTCCTGGTTAAATATCAATGATTAAAAATCTTCATCGGAATCGCCCGATGAAAACAGCGCGGGCTTTGGCGTTCTGAAGTCGACCCAGACATCAATGATGCCGAACCAGACAACAGCCTGCGTAAATACCAGCGCAAGGCACGAGAGACCAACTCTGGCAATCGAGCCGATCTTGTATTTGTCGAACATGAAAAACAACAGAGACAAACCGCCGATAAAGTAGATGATACTGCTGATCGCCAGGCAGTTAGCGCCGACGCTGATCGCCAGCGAACTCAAAGCTATGCTTTCCGCAGTTCCAACAACGTGATAAAGCAGCCAGCCCCCAATAAACAGCCAGATCAGGTTCCAGTCCATGCGCCATTGTTGAAATGGCGGCATCGGAACGACGGCAAATCCCAGTTGGCTGGCAAATCTCTGCGCTGCGCTGTAGAACACGGCAAGCGTAATAAGATGCCAGACAAAGAGAAAGGTCGCAGGAATCAGGAGCAGCGTATAATCATATACTTCCTTGAGATTCTCGCGGGCGACATCGACGGCTTCGGCCGACTCGCCACCTTTTTCCTGGATTTTATCAAGCTGTTCTTCAACCACTGCAATCTGACGGGCAAATTCTTCGCGTACTGGCAACAGAGTCTGACTGTCGCTGCCAAAGCCGTTAGCCAGCCCCCACAGTCCAGTCGAAAACAAAGTTGCCGACAACAGCGTAATGCTGATGGCACGCAGAGGATCAAACCCGAGACGCACGGTTGCCGACAGCAGAGCTGCCGGCATGAAGATCAGCGGAACCAGAGTCAAAGCAGTTGCGGGGCTTGCCAGAATTCCGGCGAGGGTCAGGGTCAGGGCTGAATAGCCGAGAAACCACAGGCCTCCCCAGGCAAGAATTATCACAAAAGCTGGAATCCCGGCCAGTGACAACATCAAGGCGCCGAACAAAGGCATCTGGATTGCGGCAATAAGCCCTGCCATGGTTATTAAAGACATGACAGCCATACCCAGTGTTCGTGTGCCGGTTGAGTTAGTCATCGAGCTGGTTTCCTGTTGTTAACAGTTTCGGTAAATTATGATCAGACGTTGGAGAATGGCAGCAGAGCCATGTTGCGCGCGCGCTTGATGGCAGTGGTAAGGTGCTTCTGATGCGCGGTGCAGGTGCCGGTTGATCTGCGGCTGGTGATTTTGCCGCGGTCATTGATATATCTTCTCAGGCGGGATACATCTTTATAATCGATGAATGTTACTTTATCCTTACAGAAATGACAGACCTTTCTGTGTCTGTGTCTTTTAAATTCAGCCATTTTATTCCTCCGAATAATTTAAAAAAGTGCTTCAGATCGCGTCAACGTTTAGAACGGAACTGCGTCGTCGTCACTGCCTTCAGCATAAGAACTGCTGTATTCACCACTTCCGGATGCCTCGCCGCCCTCTTCCTGGCTATCACTGCGATTGCTCAGGAACTGAACGTTGTCGGCAACGATTTCGGTGATGGTGCGCTTCTGACCGTCCTGGGTTTCATAACTGCGATTGGCCAGACGACCTTCAACGAGAACTGATCGACCTTTGGCAAGGTATTTCGAGCAGTTTTCGCCAGTTTTGCCCCAGACAACTATATTGAAATAGCTTACTTCTTTTTTGAAATCACCGTCGTTGCCCTTATAAGAGCGGTTAACGGCAATACTGAAGTTAGCGACAGAGGTTCCCTGTGCTGTGTGTCTGAGTTCTGGATCGCGGGTCAGATTACCCAGGAGAAAGACTTTATTGAGGTTGCCAGCCATATTGCATCACTGACCGCGAACGGTTGTCATGAAGCGAAGAATGGTCTGGTTGATCAGATAAGTTCTTTCAAGTTCCTTGAGTGCTTCGCCAGTGCCCTGAAAATTAACCAGGACATAGCTGCCTTCAACGTGCTTTTCGACCGGGTAAGCGAGTGGGCGTCTGCCCCATTTGTCGATCTTTTCGATCTGACCACCATTTTTGGTGATTGCATTTTCGACCTTGCCAACGAGGGTGTCGAGGGCTGTGTCTTCAATGCCGGGTTCGGTGAAGAACAAAGTTTCGTAAGGTTTCACTAGAAAACCTCCCTTCGGATAAATTACAGCCTCTGCCACTTTCGGGCAGAAGCAGGGACGTACCCCGCATGATATCACGAAACCGCTATTATGACAACAAACAAAAAAAATCTTCGGGCGATAGTGGTTTAGCGAAGCAGGCCGGTTTTTTCGGGAGGCTCATGCAGGGAAATGCGCAGCATTTTTCCTGAGTTGAGCTGCGACTCGTAGAGAGTCTTGAGAGCAAAGCGTGCCGGCATTTCTGAGCCGGGAGTCGGCATATTGGTGGCAATGTCGATTTTCTGGATAACGAGCAGGTGCTGCCATGTGCGTTTTTCGAGACTGCGCGCCACTTCATCGCTGCTGGCCGCAACCCAGGCTGGAGTGACCGAACTGTAATTAAACGGTACATAAAGATTGCTGAGATCAGCGACCAGAATGTAACCTTTCGGGTTCGGATAGTGCTGCTGCAGAAATTCTCTGGCTGTCTTGAGTTCGCGATAATAAAAAATATCACGAACCGCCATATTCTGCCCGGCAACCGGCCATCCGTGAATCATCAGCAGGATGGCACCCGGTATCACCCAGTTGCGATTAAGCTGCAAAGCACCTGTCAGTCTGTAAAGCAGATAAATTGACAAAAAGACCAGCAGCGGCAGAAAAAACAAACCAAGCCGCGAAGTATATTGCAACCGCAAATCACCCCAGAAGTAGGCAAAGCGCGCGGCAGCGTGCAGTGCGAAAAACAGCACGGTAAACACTGCAAATACTGATTTGTTGAGCTCCTCGTTCGACTGGCGAAACTTATCGACCAGAAGCCATATCAAGCCGGCCAGAGCGGCTACAGCAAGCAGAGGAACCATTCCATAAGCTCTTTCGCTGCCGGCAAAAAAGGGCAGCGCATTCTGCAGGTTCGCCCAGAAATGATCCAGACCAAAAGCCTGTTCCACACTCTCCACCTGAAAAGCTCTCTGCGTAAAGGTTACCACGCGCAACCAGGCCACCGGCAGAAACAGAACTGGCACCAGTGCAGTTCTCCAGGTCAGGCGAGCATATTCCGGGCGCGGCAGGCAGAACAACACCAGCGGCACTACGCACAAAACCGACAGAACTGATTCATAGCGGGTCTGCGCGAGGAGCGGCAGGGTGAGAAAAAGCACTTCTGCCCGGTCAGCCTGGGGACGGCAGATAAAGTTCCAGCACAGACCTATAGTTATCAACGCGAACAACAGATTGACCGTCTCAAAACCGCCCGAAGTAGCATACAGCACGAATAGAGGAAAAGCGGCGAACAGCAGCATCGAGCAGATTCCCCAGAAACGTCCGAACCACTGTTGAACGAGCAGATAAACAAGCAGCAGAATAAAAAAGCCGGCAACACCATTTACTACAAAGGCATTTTCGGGTCGATACCCGATAAGCGCGTGAACAGCTGCGGTCAAAAACGGGTAGAGAGCCGGGCGCATATCGACAACGCTGCTTATGGTGCGCTTTATGCCATGGTAGTAATTCAGCGCCTGCGTTGGGTTGTGGCAAGAATGCTCTTCATAAAAGGCCTGCGACATTCCGAGCAGGTTAGTCTCGTCGGCGAGAATACGAAAATCCGGTGGAGAAGCCAATACTGCCAGAACCATCAGAACAAACGCCACAGCAGCAGCAGGCCGGTGCCGGCGCCATATTGCGGGCTGCTCTTCCAAAGGCGGCACAAAGGTCGTGAGTTTCTGCAACCAGACGAGAAAAGCAAACAACAGAAAATACCAGGTGCATGAACGGTACAATGACTCCATGCTGGCGTGCTCAAGGCCCCAGAACCCGAAATAGAGAGAAAGAAAAGACAAAACCAGCGTAGAGCCGATTACAACTGTGACTCTACGCTGGTCTGACATATCTCAGAATATCGCGCCCTGGCTTATTTGCGCAGCTGAAACATTGCGGTGCCAGATGGCAGGGTCGATGTCAGCCAGACTCCGCTGCCGTCACCCTGACCGACCTTTACGTAGACTGCCGCGCGCGGCGCAATTGTCGGGTTTGATGAGCTTTCGGCTGTGGCAGCCACCTCGGCTACAGCCGGGCCAGTGAGCGAAACAGACGAAAGATCGTTAAGAAATGGGTAGGTGGCCGTCAGATCCAGTCCATCAATACCATAACCATCGTTATCAGCATCAGGGTTGTTGACAATCAGCGCCAGCATGAATTTTGAATAGAGTTCGCCGAAATTTTTGCCGGTAAATGCTTCTACCGCCGCCACATCTGTGGTTTTGTTTTTGAGAAGCGCAACGACCGAGCCGCTGCTGCCGTAATTCTGTGCCAGCCAGACACCAAACAGAAAGACCTTGCCGTAGTGAGCATTCACGGTCGAATCAAGATCGTTGCCTGCATGCCAGGCATCGAGCTGAACATCGCTTATGTGATTAAAATATATATTGGCCTGCAGAGCCTTGGACTGATTTATGCCATTATCAATTCTGTAATCGTTGATATGTTCAGCATAGCCCGACATGGCTTCTTCGAGCCAGATATCACTGGTGCTGCCACGCTGCCAGAAATGAATCATGTGTTGAAACTCGTGCGCCATGGTTGCCGAAAGCACATTGATGGCCCGGGCACGATCATTTGCCGTATTAATTGCTTCAAGGTCGAGAAAAAATATCTTCTTCTGGTTTGAAGTCGGAGTAACTGAGGTGAGATTGAGGTCGCCGGTAAAAAAGTAGCCAGCGGTAAAAACCTTCGGCGAAATAACCATGTAAAAATCAGTGGCATTGACGCCGTTATCGAGCACTCCGGTTGGTTCTTCACCAAATATCTCACGATTTTTAGCGTAAATTTTTGTCCAATTGTTGGCAATATTGCTGACCACATCAGCAACCTGAGCCATATTGACGCTGTTGTCGACAAAAATATGAAAATTCTTGTCAGTACCGGCCAGCAGCTCAGTATGTTTACAGACAGCGCTGATGGTTTCGGTCTGAGTATCGCTTACATAAAGAATAAAACTCTGAGTTTCATTAAGAGCAACCGCACGCGTGCTGGCACGCAGAGTCTGCGACGAGGCCTGCCCGAAGCGGCGCTGGCGCTGCGACTGCTGACGCAGCATCAGGTGAAACGAATGTTCCGGAGAGAGCGCACCCTGCTGTTCAACCTCGTGACGACCGGCTATTACACTCCCACGCCTGCTGGCAGCAGTAGGCAGCTTATCAACGCCCCACGACAACTGCTGCGTCTGGGCCGTCATATTTACAAAAACCATCAGGGCTTCTGAAGTGTTTGTAAAATTGTTAAGAGCCAGTTCAACATTTGGCCCGATAGTTGGGAAATACCCTGGCTCAGAGCTGAAGGCCGCTGGCGTGGTAAGTTGATTTGTCGTTGGGATAGCCAACGTGGCGGCGCCGGGATCTACGACTCCACCACCGCCGCCGCCACCGCCACAACCGGTCAGCGCTGCGACCATAACAATAGCAATCATCAACAGATATTTAAAATGGAACTTATTCATATACTGCTCCTGCAATTAATCATTTACTTGACCTTAAATTATACACTTCCGGCCCTGATAAAATCACGTATTTTTACACAGGCCTGAACAGTGGCTGCGCTCTTATCTGCAATCAAGCAGCATTCAGGCGACATAAACAGATCGGAATTTCACTGCGCCGGCTCAACAAGTTTGTTCTCAACCAGATACTTCTCGCCGATCAGCCAGGCGGCGTAATCGTCAACCGGGCGCGCCGGCAACTGCAGACCGATCGGCACCAGGCGCCAGAAACCGGTCGGCGGGTTATCAGCAAAATAGCGCGCACGCGCCTTGTAAGTGGTGTTTTTTTCTTCGGCAAAGCGCACCGGCAGTTCGAGTTCCAGAGCATTATAAAGCCTGCAAACAATCGCCGCTGCCGTACCGTTGCCAATAACTACAGCCTGTGGCGCGGTCTCGACCGGCACTTCGCACAGGCGCTTGAACATGCGATGCAGCTCAGCAAGGTAGACAATCCCCATTTCACCATGGCTCAAATCGTAGTTGACCACAGCAAAACCGACCTTGTCAGAACCGGGATCTATCGCAAGAATCCATTTTTTCGGATTATCAGACATGCCGCCCCTTGTTTGCGCCTGGCCACGAGGCTTGACTCAACCGACAGTTACAC
>MFYY01000180.1:36471-45604 GCA_001787855.1 Candidatus Riflebacteria bacterium GWC2_50_8
ACTATCGTAAATATGCCTTCGCGCGGCATAACACAGTCGCCGGCTTTATAATATACCGCACATTTGGTGTGACATTCCTTGCCGATCTGCGTAACCTGCATCACCGGCCCGCTCTCGCACCACATCAACGTGCCAATCGGCAGCTCATATAGACAAACGCCCGAAGTCGCAATATTCTCGGCAAACGAGCCAAAATCAACTTGCAGGCCCTTGCTGCGCATCTTTTCGATACTGTCCACTCCGAGCAGGGAAACCTGCCGATGCCAGTCGCCGCCATGCGCGTCACTTTCCAGGCCGAAGCAGACTTTCAGCACCGCCTCGTCGCACGGATCTTTCGGAGTGCCCTTACCTTTGCTGGTAGCAAGCTTTTCGATACGGCCAACCTGAGAGGCCGGGCTCAACCAGTCTCCGCTTTTGCCGCCGCTCTTGTAAACCAGCCGGGTCTGCTCGATATAAGCACCTTTATCAACGCCCTTGACCATGTCATACATGTTAAGCATGGCCGTTGAAGCCGCTACCATCGCTTCCATTTCGACTCCGGTGCGATCGAAACAGCTGGCCGTGGCAAAACAGCCAATGCGCTCCTTGCCCCAGGCAAAAAGATCGACACGCACAGAATCAAGCCGAATCGGGTGCGTCAGCGGAATAAGATCTGCAGTTTTCTTGGCCGCCATAATCGCAGCCACACGTGAAGCCGCCCAGGCGTCGCCCTTGGCCAGCTCACCGGCCCGCAACAAATCGAGAGCCTTCTCGCCGGCAAACATCGAAGCAAAAGCGAGCGCCATACGTTCAGTTGGCTGTTTTCGGCCGACATCGACCATTTTAACCCGACCTTCGCTGTCCTGATGGGTAAGTGTTGCGTTTTCGCTCATTAACCGACTCCTATGCGCAGCTGCAATCAGTTTTGTGGAACCGCCATGCGGTAGATATCGCAACCGAGCTGCCTGATTGTCTGAAAATCTTCGAGCGGCGCGAACCATTTTTCGGGTATGGCACCAAGCCCAAACCAGGCACCAAACATTGCCCCGGCCATGGCGGCTATTGCATCAGCGTCGCCGCCGGCATTGGCAGCGCCAATAATCATTTCGTCAAAGCGGCCTTCCGACTTTAAAAACCAGTAAAGCGAGGCCGCAAAAGCATCAAGACAATAACCGCTGTTGCCAATATTTTCGATGGCAACTCTTGGATCAAGCTTGAGCGAATCTTTTACCGCTTTCATCTTCTTGACCATTTCAGCGGCAAAAGGCTGTGATTTTTCAATCGCCCGGTTCATAATATAATCCGGGGCAAATTCGCCGCCTTCCAGGCCAAGAGCGATTACCGAAGCAAGCGCCAGCGCAGTGCCGACAACTTTCTGATCGGTGTGAGTTACCCGACAGGACTTGTCGACGGCGTTTTTGAGCAAAGGCTGCGAACGGAAAAACGCGAGCGCATAAGGCACAGTACGGCAAACCGCATTAATTCCTGCAGAGAGGTGACCTGCCTGACTCCATGGCGTTCCGGCTGCGAGTTTTCGACAGGACTTGATCAGAGTATTTCCAGGAAAACGCCACTCAGCGCGCTTTTTCTGCAGATGAAACCAGTCAACGAGTCTGGTAATAAGATCTTCGATAGAAAATCCGCCCTTATCGACCAAGCTTCTGGCAAGCAACAGCATGACCTGGGTTTCATCAGAATATTGTCCCGGGCGGAGATGACTGACAGGATGAGACGGAAAAGCCTTTACATAGAAGGTTACCGGTTCATCTCCATCTTCCGGGGAGCGGTAGACATCTTCAATGGGGGCTGCCAAAGCATCGCCTATCGCGTAACCGAGCAGGCTTGCCTGAAATTTATCGATCATCTGATCTTCCTTATCTGCTTAATCTGCCATTTGCGCCGAGGTGCAAAATCAGGCATTTTGAATAGTATCACGAATGCGCGCTTCCCTTAAAGAAAGGAAAACACCTGGATTCTTCTCAAGAAACCTGTAAAATTCCATGGTGTCAATAGAATAAAGGATTGAGTCTTCCTGGGCAACGATTGAGAAACGATGCACCCCGCGGCGTGGAGTCGCGTAAATTTTGGCGATAAAGCTGCCGCGACCGGCTTTGAGTATCTGCCTCTGACCGCGGTCGAAGGAGACCAGACCCTGATCGACGATATAAAAGGTTTCGCGGGTTGTGCCCTGGGCTGCGACCACATCGCCCTTCTTGAAGCGAATTCGCCCCATAAGACCCTGCAACTGAGTGCGCTGCGTTGCCGAGAGTGACCTGAGCAGTTGCGCATCGTCAAACAGGCTCCAGGTGTCGTGCTCGCGGTTCTGCGCAATAATCTTCATCTGGCGCGCAATTTCAGAGCCGCGGATAAAATAAAGAAAGTCATATTTATCCATGACCAGAATCTTCATGTCGGTTTCGGCGATTACATCGGCGTTGCGCGGCATATTGAGAATCATCGAGGTCTCGCCTATGTAATCATTGTTGGTATAGCACTTGATCACGGCGCCCTCGCGCTCGACCCGTGCCCGGCCGCTGACAATCATAAAAAAGCGGTCGCCCACAGTATTCTTTTTGATTACAAAATCGCCAACCTTGAAGTTCTCGACTTTGACCAGAGTCAGAAACTCCCGCGCCTTCTCAATCGGCAAGCCGGAAAACAGGTCGATATGATTGAGCACGTTCAGATATTCGAGCGCCTCGTTGCTTTCTGGTGGCGTTACATCGATAAGAATGGACTCTTCGCGGCCATTTGGCGCCTTGCGCAGCCCTGAATTTTCTGGAATTGACTTTTCAGCAACATGAATCAGGTAGATGCGCTTCTTAACCTGTTCCGGCAGCTCATTTAAGGTCTGCATCGGTGTGTGCAGCGGAGGAATACCCGCCTCATGAAAGATAACCGAATGGTGCCACGGAAAATTGGTCAGTTCAATCATGCGATAGCGGTTGACATCACCGCGCTCGAACAGCTTTTTAAAGGTGTCCGGGCAATACAGCGAATCTGAAGAATAGACGAAACTCTTGCCCTGATAATAAATCTCGAACCCTATGGTGGGAATCGAGTGCAGAGTATAGAAAAACCTGAACTCACCGCCATTGATACGAATCGGAACCTGCAGCGTAACCGGATGGAAATGAAACAGGCTCATAAAGGCTTTATGGCTCAGGCCAGTCAGCGACTGGTATTTGCGCACAAAGCCTTCCATAATGGTTTCGGTGGTATATAGATTGATCTTCTTTTCTTCAAGAAGCTTCTGAAGTATGCCAGAATCGTGATCGGCATGGCAATGCGTTAGAATGCAGTCATCAATCAGGCGCGGATTGATATCCATCGACCGCAGCCAATAGGTCGAGTCTACCGGCGGGTCAACAAGAATTCCACGACGGTTGACCCAGATGATAAAACCGCTGGTCATTTCTCTCGGATCAAACCCTGAGCCAGAGCCAATTACCGTTATACCAAAAAGTGGCGGCTCGAAAGGCCCGGTGGCACGATCGTTGTATGGAATGCCGCCAAAGCTGACATCAAGCGAAACCTCGGCCAGTACCTTGTTACCATCGACAACCCGCAGACTGTCTTTGTTACGCTCAAGAGCCATGTCGCCAAACGGCACGCGGTTTTCGGGGCCCCAGGGGACGCCGATCGCCATATCGTTGAGCTCGGCTTTTCGCTTGCCAGAAAGGCTGAAAGGGCGCAGAAATTCCATTTCGGCGCGCAGGTTTGGAATCAGGTCGCGGTTGATACCATAAGGGTATTCGCGCACCAGCTGTATGTTATCCGGGCCGAGAACGGCCTCACGCAGCACGCGAAGAATGGTATCGATCTGGTGGCTCATGCCGATAACCCTGATCGATCGCCGTTTGAGGAAAAAATTGTAATATGCCGGAAACTCGATATCGGCGAGCGAAACACCACGTTCGGCCGAAAACATGCGATTGGGAATGACGAATGTATCTGGAACATCGCCCAGAATTTTCATGGTGTCTTTTATGGTTTCAGGGGGAGCGCCGACCTGCAGAGACCCTGAGGGAGTCTTAATAAGAGTCCCCCCACGTTCAAGTTGAATTACCTCTACCGCCATATGCTTCTCTACCTGTTGCATGATTGTGTATTAACAGAAAAGAATAATCAATCCGGTACATTTTTGCAACAGAATTTAACCGGTAAAAACAAGGAAAAGACAATCCACAGATTTCTCAGATTAAACAGATTTTACGCAAATCGCTCTCAACAGAGCCTTAATGCTGCGACTCTCACCAGGCAAAAGTTATAGTAACCTGCTATAGCTTTGCGGCAAAATTGCCCGACACGACAGAACTGCTCTATCCAGCATTCTCATATATGAAACACACTACATTTTGATGCAATCGCCCTGTCACCATCAATCATCAATTCTTTTTCAGCTGAAACATGTAAATGCCGGCAGGCAATCCTGCGTTTACAGTCAAGGCAGTGTCAGTGCCACCAGTGATCTTTACAAAAGATGCCGCGTAGGGAGAAACGGCTGAAGTTCCGCTTGTCGCAGAACTGAAATCGACCAGAGTCATGCGTGGACCGTTCAAAGACACCGCAGCCAGATTCTCGCCAAAATCATACTCTGCATTCAGACTGAAATTTTTAAAACCATAAGTTCCACCGGCAGTATCATTAACCAGCAAGGCCAGCATGAATTTTGCGAAAATCTTGTCAAATGGCTCGCCGGTAAACCCGGCAATCGCCAGCTTCTCTTCTTTCTGCGCAGCAATAAGAGGCTGAACTGAACCGGCAGTGCCGTAATTCTGGGCCAGCCACACCCCGAAAAGGTAGACCAGGCCATAGCCCTCGTTGCTCCCCTGCCAGCTGACCAGAGATGATGAGCTGGGCGAATTCAAATAATCCTGAACCTGCAGAGCTTTTGACTGGTTTCTGCCATTCTCGATCTGGTAGCCATTCACCCACTCGGCATAGCCAGACATGGCCTCGTCAAGCCAAACTGCGCTGCTGGTGAGGTCAACATTCTGATAGAAATGAATCATGTGCTGGAACTCATGCGCGAGAGTGCTTGCAAACCTGTCGGTAGTGTGAGTCAGACTGATACTGTCAAGTGGATACTGAAGATAAACGATCTTCTTTTCGTTCGAATAATCCACTCCGGCAGTTGCTGAGGGGTAGAGATCGCCGCCATAAAAATAGCCAGCAGTGAAGATTTTGCGCGAGAGCAGAACATAAAAATCGTCGACCACCAGGCCATTGAAATCTCCCTCAGGTTCGGCTCCGAAAATCTCACGGTTCTTCGCATAAATGTTGAGCCAGGCCGCACTGACCCCGTCCAATACTTCTGCCATATCAGAAAGCGCGAGATCGTTGTTATCGAGAAAAAAACATGTGCTTTTTCCGGTGCCGGCAATCTCGACGATCTTTACGCAAGTAGCATTAAAAGTAGTCTTTACATAGGGAGTTGCATCATTAAAATCATGATTCAAATAAGCAGTGAAGGGAAGCTGGTCGTTCAGAGTCGCTGCCCGCAAGCTTGCCCGCAGAGACGGCCGCAATGCTACCGTTGCCTTTGGCAGAAGGTTTTTCTGTTCTCGCAACCAGCAGTGGAACTGCTGCTCTGCCGTTGGTTGTGATGCTCGCGCGGCGACCGGGACAGCCTGATTGGCGCGCAGACTCGAGGTAGCGCGTGCGACTGACCAGGTTGGGGTCAGGTTGGACGCACTACGGTTCATCAGCACCAGATAAACGTCAGAGAGGCTGTTGAAGTTGTTTACCGTCAGGCTGAGATTAGAGTCTGACTTCGGAAAAGCCAGCGAAGCATAGTCAACCGGCGGCGCAAATTCGGCATCAGCTGGTGCGGCCTGCGCATACTCGCTGTTAAACGCCAGCAAAGCATCGTCATAGACTGAGGTTGCTGACAGGTCGAGGCCCGCTACGACACTGTTAATGGTTGCCACAATCGGCACCGGAAGCGTCGCCACATTTGCCGGCGCCGCAACCAGCCTTTCGAGCAGGTTCACCCCGACATCTGCCGAGATTTTGCTGCCCTCGCCATAAAGTGAGATCTCATTGGCAACGCCTTCGACAAGGTCCTTCATGCCAACCAAGGCGCGGTATTGTTTGCTGTCTGTAGTATCGACAATATAACCGCCGGCAATCTCGACTCTGGCAAGCGCTGGCAAAGCAGGCACCCCGACAAATTCAGCTTCGGCCTGGTATGTATCAGAAACCAGCTCAGCACTGGTCTTTTTCTGCAACAGGATGACAGGGCAGCTCGCATTGGCCGCATCAAGCAGTTTCAGCTGAAAAGTAACTTCTGGTGCTCCAGCAGGTCTCAGCGAAGAATTATCGCTACTGCCATTAAAAACCAGCCTGACCGTCGTCAAACTCTTTTCTTCACGCGGCACCTGCGGCGTAATAGATTGCGGACCAACTCCGGCAGGATATCTTGAGCAACCAGCCCCGAATACTACAACCAGGGCCAGGATAACAATTACTTTGATCTGCCTGAACAAAACGCAACAATTTTTTAACACAATTTTTGACTTCCTCAGGCGCCTGCCCGATGACTGATTGCTTATTACCAGTTATCACCAGCCTCAGGTGACTTGTAAGGCCAGCTCATGGTAATCGGAGTCAGTTGAGGGGTGAAAGTTCCCACCTGCTGGTTGGCGCTGTTCATGATTGGCCATCGTTCACTGCCGGTTACGGGGTACGACCCACTAACGTGGTTGCCATTTAACCATGAAATGCCGAATCCGCCCTGTGCGACACCGTTGGTATAGTTGGCGCTGGTAACGCCAGCAATGTCAGTGTGAGTCCAGAGTCCGGTCGGCTGGTCATCTGCAACTTCACCTTCTGTTCTGGAAACGAATTCTGTGAGGTTTTTAAACCCTTTTCTGACCCAGGCGCCAGTTTTTAGATTATCGATGTATTCTCCGTTCCAGGTTTGTACGGTAGATTCATAGGCTGAGAATAAATTGTGGGTTGCGCTGCCGTTTCTAAGCCCACCGACGAAAGTTTCGATATCATAAGTGCAAGTTGCAGCTTCAAATCCTATGGTTCTGATGCCAGTCTCAAACGAGCTTCGGTTGATATTCTGATATATGTAAGACGTATCGGTAGAGATCGTTGAGAACTGCACTGCGCCGGACGGGGTTTTCTGGATTCTACCGCGATAATCTGTGGTGGAATCAGATACATAGTCAACTAAATGGAGCCAGCTGACCGGTTGACCGCCATCTGCGAATTCAATCTGATATACAAAGCTTTTGTAAGTGCTTATTATAATGTCATCCTGGAGGATCTTCCAGATCCCGCTCCTGACATTATTGCTGAAGGCACCTTCCAAAAGAAGCGTTCCAGAATTGTCGTAATGCTTTACCACTCCGTCTTTCAGCGGTGAAATATCGAGTCCGCCCTCTACCGGTTCTATCTTTCTGGTCAGTTCAGGCAGGGAGCCTTTTTCAAAGCCATTGATGCCAACTTCCCATGAAATGCTGCCAACATCATTCTGAACTTTCCAGATTTCTTCTTCAGCTTCAACCCACACGGCATGCGTAGCTATTGAATGTTCGCCACACTTGTCATAGACCTTGAACATGATCTCATGCGCTCCCGGAGGCAATCTGAATGGCGTATACCACTTGAATCTCTCATCACTGACGGTTAACATATTTTCGTCCATGGTTAATGGCAGACTCAGGGTCAGAGTTGCCTGCAACGGGAACGGAGTTATGGGGATGCCAGTCTCGGTGGTGTCTGAGGCAAGACTGAATGACAGAAACGCCGGGTTGCCGTCGAAAGAAACTTCAACTTTGCTCAGACCCTTGTAAAGACCTTTTGAATCATCCATGAAAATAGCGATGCTGTCGGTTCCGGTGCTGGTGAAAACATGTGGATGGTAAACGATGTCCTGGCTTGTCGGCCAGATGATTGAAAGTTTGTTTTCCAGGTTACTTGCTCCGGTTATTTTAAGGGTTGGTGTGGCATTGGCCGAAATGGTCTGCGAGGCAATCACCAGTGGGCCAAAAGGCTCGAAGGTGCTGCCCCATTCGCCGATGTTGTAGCTCCAGGCCTGCACAATAGCTTTAAGTTCACCCTGCATACCCATTGAAAGTGCTGCGTCAACCTGACAGGGTTTTTCGGTTGAAACAGTTGCTTCAGACTTGATGTATGGCTTAAGAGTAAGCTCAGGGCCGGCGAGGCCACCTACTTTAAGTGAGTTCTTCATCTCAATGGCCGCTTCGTTGGTGAATGTTCCTTTTAGTTTAGCCTCAAAGATCGGAGTATTTTTTATGCGCCAGAGAAGTTGGCCGTTCCAGCCGCTTTCCCGGTAATAATTTACCCCTGATCTGAAATCAACACGCATTTTGGTGCCAGCTTTCACTTCTGCTTCTGCATTGAGACTGAATTTCCAGGAGGCGGTGACTTCGCGGCCCCAGGTGCCGGGCACCGGGCCAACGAAAAATGGTATTTCCTGGTGCGGAAGCAGTGTTCCTTCGATTGCTGGCAGCTCAACACCAGCAGATGCGAGAAATTTTGCATAGATTTCGCATGAGGCATAACCATCGACGCGCATTTCGAACTGGGTAATAATGCCAAAGCTGGTTGAAAAGTCGACAACAACATCGGGATCAAGCTCGAAGTTTTCTATTTCAAGCGACAGGGCACCATAAGAAGGATCAGCTGTTATCGGACTGGTAAGGCCGGCGCGAAGAGACGGACGTAAGCCGCCGCGAAGATAAGTGACTTTTGACTGATACATTGGGTCACTGGGGCTTAGCAAATTTTCAGACATGGCAGGAAGCTGTGACATTTTTCCCCTGAACAGGTATTTGCACTCTTCAAAAACTTCTTCTATTGCAACACTGCTGACTGTGACGTTAAAAACCTGCGCCCCGCCGCCTATGGGTGGTGGCGGCGAGCTGCCGGGCAAGCCAAATGGCGGAAGCAGTTTTACGGAAATTGGCTGATTGTTAAACAGGCCGGTAATGATTGAGTTGGTGGTAAGCACTGTGGTGCCGGTAATTTCAAGCGACAACATCGGGTCGTTGTAAGAAAGGATTTTAACATTTGCCAGGGCTGTCGAACCTATTTCAAAGGTATTGGTGGCAAGCTTCCAGTTCGAATAGATGATCGGGTCGGCGGCTCCGACCGGCATGGCTTCAATCACAGT
>MFYY01000180.1:45625-49300 GCA_001787855.1 Candidatus Riflebacteria bacterium GWC2_50_8
TATGCCTGGTTGTTAACAAGGTTTTCAAAGATCAGGATTTTTTCTGAAGTTGAAACAAGCGGTGCCGTCGTGGTGGCGAGCACTGTGCCGGTAGCATAATAGACTTTGTAGCTTGCCGCTGCATCTATGCCATCCCAGCCGAGGGCAATGGTGCCGCTGCCGGCCTGCGCCCAGAGGCCAAAATTATTGTTTTGCTGCTTTTCGGTGGCCACACCAGTTATCAGATCGACAAAAAACAGGCGATTGCCGGCCGAAGGGTCTTTAATAGAGCAGAGAATCTTGCCAGTGCCGGTTTTATCATATTCAAGGTAGGAAATGCTTGCCGAAGCGGTATCAATTGAGTTGATCTCGAAAACGGCATTCCAGGCCAGCCCGGTTGCCGTCAACCCTGCAGAGAGATCGGTGTTTTCTTTGCCGTTCCAGCGAATCAGCGCCGGTTTACCGGTAAAGACGCCGGCAATAACCATTGAACCGTCACCAGGCAGAACCTGCCCGCCCTGGGGGACAAAACCGGTTGTGTCAGTGAGTCGCAGATAACTTAACAACGTGCCGCTGGCAGCAGAGACCCTGCTATAAGCCCGGCTGCTGCGCGTGGTGTTTTCCCAGGCAACAAGGGCATAATCGCCGGTGCCCTGATGTGGCACGCTGACCGGCAGCAGGCCTGAGCCTGCAAGTGAGGTATTTTGCCAGAACTGGTCGGGGGTGATTGACCAGGAGTTAACACCAATGGCACGCATGGTGCCATCCGACGCGGTAATATCAATCTGGGTATATTTGCTGGCATCGAAGGTCAGCGGGCTCAAGCTGATGCTTTGAAATACTTTTGCGTAAACATCTTCGGCAGGATTGGCAATGAGAGTGGCTGCTACATTGGCTATGTTGGTAACGAGATTTGGTTTTGAAATCTTTATAAGCTCAGGATCGGCAGCTATGGCCAGCATGGCGTTAGCGAGAATATCAGATTCATGCAGTGATCCCTTGGGGCTCACAGTCATGGTGTTATCACCCGGAAACAGGTCGGAGGCGCCGTGAAACATTGACTTGCCACCGATATTGCCGCCATCAATTGAGATTTCTCCGATTGCAGACCCTTCGGGAAGCCCGGAAAAGGTTGCAGCGGCCGAGCCATCCGACTGAACTGTCGCCTTTTTAAGAAAGGTAACGGTCGGATTGGTGACATTACCTGGCTGCAATAGAGTTACGCGAAAGGTAACTTCGGCACCGTTTTCGGCGGCCCGCACTGCTGGAGCCAGGTTACCCTGGCCCGGTATGACTACTTTAAATGCAACATTGGCTGAACCGGCAGTTGCAACAGGGTTACCCAGAAAGCCTGCGGTTTCTTCTTGAAAATTAAAAAGCGAACAACCGCATAAAACCGCTATCAGAACCAGTGCAAAAAAAATCAGAACCTGCCCACCAACCATGCGAAACCGCTGCATAGATAACCCCGCTATCGTTCTTTATCTAACTTTTTTGAGATTGACGGATCCATTCATATTTTACGATATTGCGATCGGTTTTTGAAAACTCGACGCCGATCAGAAAAATTTCGCAACCGTCGTTAACATATTTTTCGTGATATCGCCTGTGTTGGAGCTGCGCGAGCGCGTTCCCTTCAGGAACCAGTTCGACAACCTTGAATTCAAAAATAAAAATCCGCTTGCCGAGCTTCACCCGCATATCGAGGCGGCCTTTGTTCGTCGCGTCTTCAGCGAGAACATCAAGACCCAGCGCAGTGAAATAGCAGTAGAAGATTGAAGCGTAATAGCCTTCGTAGCCTGCCAATTCATTTTTGCGATACCAGTCATGCGGAATCGATGCAAAAAAGGACTGAAAAATCGGCCGAAATGCATCTGGCTCGCCCCGTACAAGAGCCTGATACAAGGCATGCCGCATTTTATCTTTTGTAGCAGGCGCTCCGCTCAGCGAAGCGAGAATATGATCGGTGAGGCTCATCTTTACTTCAAGGTTTGGGAAGGACAATTCATACATGATCGCCCCACCCACCTGTTGTTTTTCTTTTATAGTAAGGTATCCGGTTTGAAACAAAAGGGTTTCAGGCTCGATCTGATCAACGTCGAAACTCCCAACCAGGGCATCACCTGCCACAAGCTTTTCCAGGTCAGGAGCTAAAAACTGTCTACGACCAAGCAGATCAATCAGAAAAGTTGGCGTGCCAGTCTCGAACCAGTAGTTTTTAAACTCGCGCTGATCAAGATACAACAAAACATCAAAGGGGTTATAAACTGATTCACCATCAAAGCAATAGCCATTGTACCAGCGTTTCAATTCGGCCAGATCAACGCCCGGCAGGTGTTCAGCAAAAACCGTCTCGATGTCACTCTGGGTATACCCGCAAAGAGTGCCATAACGAGCATCAAGGGTTATGTCCTGAAGATTATTCAGCCCAGAAAACAGGCTCACCTTTGAAAACTTCGAAACCCCGGTCAACAGACAAAACTGAACGTATGCATCACTGTCTTTGATAACCGAATAAAAATTCTTCAGCCCCTCACGTATTTCGCGCGCGGCATCGGGGTTCGTAATGTTATCCAGGATCGGCTTGTCATACTCGTCGATAAGAATAACGACTTTTTCATGATATTTTTTATGCAGCTCAAGTATAAGCTCGCGAAACTGCCCATTTGTTGAAGTGTTTTCTAATTTTACCTGTTCGCTCTGGGTTATTTCGCGAAGTTTCTCAAATATTCCATTGTCCAGGGCCGCTCGATCTTTTAGAACTCCGCCACCAAAACTGATGTGAATAACCGGATACGGCCGTTCCCAATTCCAGGCGTTTTCGAGAGCCAGTCCCGCAAAGAGTTTTTTATTGCAGGAAAATGCCTCACGCAGAGTGTCGATAAAAAGGCTTTTGCCGAACCGGCGTGGCCGCGAAATAAAAAAGTAGGTGCCACCTTCAGCAAGCTTGCTGACAAACCCGGTTTTATCGGCATAACAATAGCCCTCTTCTCGAATTTTCGAAAAGGTTGAAATTCCAACTGGCAGTTTTTTCATACAGCCAGTATACACTTCCCGGTTTTTTCGGGCAATAAACACGAAGTGAATTTACCATTCGGCGTAGCTACTGCGCATTCGTAACATCTGAATCCCGGTGAGCTCTACTCGACCGCCGCAGACTCTAAACAGAAACCAGGAATGTAAGAAAGGCCCCCCATAATTCCAACCGCATAAAACCGCAATCAGAACCGGTCTGCCAACCATGTGAAACCGCTGACTTGTTTTTAATCAGTCCGGAGAATATACTGACAGCAGTTCGACACTAATAAGACATTAGGGGCGTTTATGCAGAGGTTTCGCATGATCAGCAGACAGACTGTTGTTTTTTCTTCACTGATAGTTATCCTGGTTTTGTGTGGCTGTTCTCTTTTTGACCTGCACAATGATACCGCAGCCATTCTGGGCGATCCGGCAGCAACCTCTGGCGCGGCCAATGTCGCCTTTAACATTGTCGTGCCAGGCCATGCCAACCTGTCGCCATCTGTTCGAGCTGCAGAAACCGGCGCCGAAGTAACTTTTCGCGTTACCCTGCTGCAGCCTGGCAGCACCACCAACCCGACCATAACTTTTTTAAAAAAAGTCGCCGTACAAACTGATGGTTCGGCCACGGTATCTTTTTCCGGTCTGCCGGAAGGCGCGGCTATCGGCGAGGTAACC
>MFYY01000180.1:49398-57367 GCA_001787855.1 Candidatus Riflebacteria bacterium GWC2_50_8
TGCCGATCCCGAGCTTATCAAAATTTCAAAACCAAATCTGGTCACTAACGCTGCCAATGCTGCTGCAACCCTTATCGCCAACCCCGGCGATGATGTTTACGCCAGAGCGCTTGAAAGCATCACCAGCAGTTCTCTGACCTTCGATGCCAGCAAATATACCCAGATCGACATATCGTCGCTGGATGGCACTATTAGGGGCCTTGGCCTGACCATCTGGTCGAAAACTCCAGATCAGTTCTGGCAGGAAACCCAATTTGCAGGCGCAGGCATGCTGCCCGTAAATGTTCTGCGGCAGGGCATCGGTGACTATGCCCTGGTTTACTGGGAAACCCAAACGAAAAGCAGCAGAGCCTTCAGCAAATTTTCAAACACCGGCGGAACCCTGCTGAACTACCTGTATACCAACGGGACAAATGGCTTTATTCCCCAGGAAAACTGGGTTCTGCCAGGCGACGGATCTATTGTAATCGCGGGTTCTCTTACCGGAAAACCGGCGCTGGTGCGCTGGAACGGCACAGAAAACACCGACCTCTCATCCGGACTTACCGCAAGCGGGCTGATCTGGAACACCGTCTTTGAAATTGCATCAATCGATATCGCTTCGGCAGCCATTTCTTACCTTGAATACGACAAGAGCGGCACCGGTAAAATTCTCTGCTCGATAAAAGATCCTTCAACTGGCAATCGCCTGTTTTTTGTCGATCTGAACACCGGGGTCGCCACGGAGCAGCAGCAGAACAACAACTTCGGCCTCTGGGCCCAGGTCGGCAGCGGCACTGCTGCTCTCGGCTGGGATGGCATAGATGCTGCGGCGAGCTACAAGGTCTATTATGCAACCGGCACCGTGCTCGCAACCGCTACGGCGCCGCTTGTTTCCACTTCAGAAAAGGTGCTGCTCTTCGAAAACCTGGTTAACGACCAGGCTTACTCATTTCAGGTTGCTGCCATTGCCTCTGAAGGGCACACATTGGCCTGGTCAACGGTGATTGAAGCCATGCCCATTGGTGCTGCCGACCCGATCATCTATTCCAACTGGAAACTTGCCACCAACACCTTTGAAATTGGCTCAACCGCACTGGCAAATGTAAAAATTCTTTCTTATGACGAGAACAGCCAGATGATGCGCCTGGAAATCACTGAAACCGTTTCTATTGGCTTTAATTCGGTGATAACAGGTGTTTATAATGACAAGCCTCTTTGCGTTAAGCTGGGACAGCTTATACCAACTGCTGGAACTCTGCCGCCACCACCCGGACCGACAGTCCCGGGAACTGTTGCCCCCGGCACCTATGAAGTTCTAACTTTTGGAGCTTCGATGGAAGAAGTTTTTGAAGAATGCAAATTTGTTTTCAGAGGAAAAATGTCGCAGCTGCCCGCGATGTCTGAGCGGCTGCTCAGCCCGAGCGACCCATTGTATCAGTCGAAAGTCAGCTATCTGCGCGGAGGTTTGCGGCCATCTCTGAGAGCCGGTTTCACTAGCCAGATAACCGCTGACCCATCTTATGGCGCCATTTCGCTTGAAATGGAAAACTTCGAACTCGACCCGGATGTGGTAGTCGACTTTTCAACCAGCTTTGGCAGCATTACCCAGTTTGAAATGCGCGTCGATGGTTACGCGGCCTGCGAAATCTATTTAAAGCTTCTGGCAACGGCAGGCATCGAACTGCCGGCTATCGAAGGCACTCTGCTGCCGCACAGTGAAATACCCTTCTTTGTCGGCCCGGTTCCCGGCACCTGGGGCCGCGAAGTAACCGCCTCGTGGAAACTGAGTCTGCAAGCCGAGGCAGAGCTTAAAGCCGGCACCAAAATGCGCGTCGATTTTAGATCAGGAGTGAATTATTATCGCGAAAGCGGCTGGGGTGGCCAGTTATTGTGGCGCACAACAAACACTCCGATATTTGAGGCCAGTCTGAAGGGCACCTTCACCAACGAAGCAGCCATCGAAATGAAAAACTCGCTCAAGGTTGGCGGCCTTGCTGGCCCGGAACTGACTCTCAAGCCATATATCAAGTCTGAAGCCACTCTTTCAACCGAAAAGCCATGCGAGGTCAACGCAGCCTTGTCAATGGGCCTGCAGGGCGAACTAAAGGCGATTGTTCAGGCCTGGAGCTACAACATTGGTGAATGGGGCGGCACCTTTGAACCGTTCGGCCCATTGATTATCGCAGAACGCACACTCTCTGCCAATGCCACCCCGACCCTTACCCTAACCGGCCCCTATAATCTTGAAAACAAACTGAAGGTCACCTGGGACGAAACTACCAGCCTGGACCCCGGCTGCCCACATATTTTCAGCTCAACTGGAACCGACAGTTTTGTCCTGACGATGGATGATTCTAAAGGTCTTTATCAGGGCCTGTCCAAGGTAGAAGTCTCGGTCGATGGCAACCCAGCCTTTGCCACCTTCCAACTTGATGCCGAAATACACAGTGAGTCTGGCGTAACACTCACTCCTTACCCTAAAATAGCTACGCTGACTTTACCTTTCCCTTTCACTATCGATGCACACATGCTGAATTCTTCAGATATGCAATGGTACACGCCTTTCAGACTTCCACCCGGGCCACACGAGCTTATGTTCAAGGTCTACGACCATTGCGGCGACCACTCTATCGCCACTCATGCTGTCTGGATTCTTGAAGAGCCTGATATATGGCTGGTAAAAAATGACGTTGGCAGCATTGCATGGGAAATAGCTGTTGACGGTTTCGAAAGAGGCGATCTGCCTGATCGGATCAGACAAGTTGAGCCAGTGCCGGGCGGGCTCGACATTTCCCCGCTTAAAAATGGCGTTTTAAAACACTATCGCAGCGACGGCAAACTGATGGTCAGCGGAAACTTCACAAATAACATCAGAACCGGCATCTGGAATGAATACTTTATCGATGAGTACGATGACACAGCAAGCTATTCAGCCTTTATCGAGTTTGACAGTTCTGGTAAACCGCTTAAATGGTTGCGTTTTGCCGACTTTGCCGAAGAATCATTCGTTGACAGTTACCTGCAAATTAAACCATCAACATCACCGGCTGAATTTACCTTAACTCAAGATGACCTTGGCGAAATTCGCCAGATATTCATGGTAGCCTCATTCACTGATGGAATAAGAGTAATTGGTCTTGACGACGAAGAAGGCAACCCGAAAATTACCAGTATTTCAAATGAATTACACACGGAAACCTTTGCTGACGGCAAACGTAACGGGGAAGCAAAACACGCAGACATTATCGTTCACACTTCTACAGATTTGCGTGTTCAGCAGGGTAGTTACCTGGATGATGTCAAACACGGCACCTGGACAGAAAAATACTACATTAACCTGACCTCTTTGGATTACATCAATTCATTTACCTTTGTAAATGGCGTTCTTGAGGGGCCATGCAGCCAGACAGATAATGCAACCGGTCATGTCATTTCTGGATATTATTCACAGAACATGCGAACCGGCACCTGGGTTTCTGACCCAACAACAGCTAACTACGCCAACGATAAGCCGCATGGAGCATTCAGCACCTCATCAGGAGGAGGCAGCGTCAACGGCTCTTACGACAATGGCGCGGCTGTAAATCCGCCATGGCCGATCATCGATTCCGAGGGAGTCACGATCGGCAGCTACGACCCGCCCGGCGACCCAATTTCAATCTCGACCTCTCTGACCGGTGAATCGCCTTCCAGAGATGCCAACGAAATAGAATACTGGTAATAGTAATACCATTCCTGAAAGATATGACCGTAATCAAAATGACCCTCATTCCCGCGAAGCCTGCGCCCGAGAAAGCTTCGCAGGAATTCATTACGCAAGAATTAAGCAGGATTGGTATATTCAACAAAATATCTTCTGATCTTTCATTGGGCGGTTCGTTCACACTCCCGGCGACCCCACCGACACTGGCCCCCCCGTCGCCTTTGCGAGGAGCACAGCGGCAACCTGCCGCTGTAACGATACTTACAAAGAATTCATAATTTTGCAAGCCGCTCAAGAGCGTAAAACAAAACCCGGGCTGTTTCGAAATAATTCGAAACAGCCCGGGCGCACAAACGAACAATTTCAGGGATCAGCAACAATTCCGGTGATCGTTGTCGAAAAGCTTGAACTGCCTATCGGCGTGCCGGGAAATTTACCCAGATTGGCTGTGGGAGCAATCAGATTTGCTGCCACGGCCTCAACATTACTGAAAGAAAAATTAGTTACTCCGGCAAAAATCAGTTGGTTATAGGCAATGAAAAAGGCTATATCCTGATCATCAAGAACATCAGTTGCTTCGTTTGACAGGTTATCCTTGACTAGAGCAGGCAACCTTGAAACAGCAGTTACACTGCTTAAAATTGGGTTTGCTACCTGCAAAACCATATCATTAGTAATCTGACTTGACAACACACCTGCGTTAATCAGCTGTTTCCAACCGATAAAAATAGCCAGATCCTTATCATCAAGAGAGTTGCTGTTATCAAAATCAAATGCAATTTCAGCGAAAGAACTCACACATGATCCCAGCAAAAAAACAAACAGCAACAATAAAGTTTTTTTCATCTTTTAGCCCTCAAATCCTTAAGTTTCCCGGGTCACACTTTTTTGTGACCCGGGAAAGATAAGAAATTAAATGCCCGATGCAACTACAGCGCCACCCTGAGTAACAGAGATAGCAAAGCCAGCTGGAAGATTTTCGTTGAACGACAGGCTGTTGAAACTGTCGAAAGTAGCAAGGTTCGTAGTATTCACAGTCATTACAACACCGTCTACCAGCCCAGAAATGGTACTGTTTACAGTGAAGTCGTAATTAGTGGCACCTGCAGGCAAAGTTACTTTCATGGTGGTGTTAGCAGTAAGAGTGGTTTCATCAGCAGCGCTGATACCAGTGATTTTTATTTGCATGCCGGTGGTTGTACCAGTGGTTACAGGCCCGGAGAGAGTAACAGTCTGGCCAATAGTGGCTACAGGTACAGTAACGACACAGGTGTCAGTTTTGCTGCCATCGGCAGTAGTAACGGTAATTGTGGCAGTACCTGCGGTTAAAGCAGTTACTTTACCATTGGCATCAACAGTAGCAACAGCAGTATTGCTTGAAGACCAGGTTACAGCTTTATTGGTTGCAGTTGGCGGAGCAACTGTAGCAATAAGAGTTTCGCTGGCATTGATTGCAATAGTAGTAGTATTTTTGTTGAGAGTAACGCCAGTAACAGCTACAGTAACAGTTACCAGACATTCAGCCTTCTTGGTTGTATCAGCATTCAAGGTGACAGAAATCGTGGCCACACCAGCAGCAACACCTGTTACCACGCCGTTATTAACCGTAGCAACTCCTGTATCAGTAGAAGCCCAGGTTACAGTTTTGTCTGTAGCATAGCTGGGTGTGAAAGTAGTTGTCAGAGTTTCAGTTACACCAACAACGATTCCGGCGGTGGTTTTATTCAAAGTAACACCGGTAACGGCAATAGCAGGAACAACTGCATTTACATCACCTGTGCCAGTGATGGCAGTTTCTACAGCAGTTTTAACTGCTGCAACATCAGCGGTGTTCACTGTTGCCGGGTCAACCAATGTGGTGGTGTCCTGCAAAAGCACAATGGCCACAGCAGTAGTTGTTGAGTCTACATTCACAGTATTGGTTGTATCTGTAACAGCCAGATCACCGACCATAGCTAACATTTTAAATGTTGCAACATCGTCAGATGTGATCTTAATGAAGTAATAACCAGCTGCTACCGGAAATGTAACAGTATAGGAGCCGTCAGTGCTGCTGACTTCAACTGCTGAACCAACAGCAGTCTCTGCGCCACCAACAGCCAGAGTGTAGGCCTGAGCCTTAAGTTTGCTTGCAAGAGTTACTGCGCCGCGAAGATTGCTTGCGCCAATACCATCGCCCGGGATATCTACTACGCCAGACGCACTCATAGTTGCAGCGGGAGCTGTCACGTCGTCATCGTCATCATATCCCCAGAGGCTGCAGCCAGCCAGACCTACCAATGAAACCAGCAGACAAACAGTCAAAAAAACCGAAAAGAACTTTTTCACAAATTAATCCTCCATAGATTAAGAGTCTTGCAGATACTAACTCAAACAAAATAAAGTGTCAATCATATTCCAACGGCGTCTTAATGCAAATCCGTGTTTGTTATTTAAGAGTCAGACATGCTATTCTGAATCCTATCCGGTAGCCTGAGGAGAATCTTAATGAACCGCCACATTACCCGCATAATTTTACTGGCAATCTTCGCGATATGCGTGCTTCTTGCCGGATGCTCACTGTACAGATTCAACGAATCCGACAGTAACGGTTCTGCAATTCAAGAATTACTACAAGAACCTGCCGGAAACGCTAAGGTCAGTTTCAGGCTGTTATTTCCAGACTCTGATCCCGACCGCATCATTCCGCAGATTCGCAGCGTTACCGCTCTTTCGGTTACCGTCGAACTGATTATGGCAAAGCCAGGTATCGGCGGCACTGTAAAATTCATTAAAACCGCAGCTGTTGATGAAACTGGAATTGCCCGGATAGATTTTGCAGGGATGCCGGCATTGCCGACTCTCGGCAAATTCGTGGTCAATGGCGGACATATCCAGGGTTGGTCATTATTTCATGGCGCGATGGATCTCGCAGATGGCGACAACCTCTTCGACCTGGCTCCGGAAGGCTCAAAATTGGCACCTGACCTGGCCGCATCAGCATTGCGAGCCATTCTTGAAACGCCAGAATTAATTATCAGCGCACCCGCAAAGCTGGTCGGCCTTATTCTCAGCGCAATAGACCAGACTGCAGATACTCTGGAACCGGGCTCAACCAGCGAAATTCTCAACAAAGTAATCGAATCAATTCAACCAACATCTCTGACCAGACTGACCATAAGTTCTGACAAAAAAATGCTGCTGGCCGAAAGAGCAACAGTACAGGTATGGAATCTTAGCGTTCAGCAGATTTTTGCGCAAAAAGCTGAGCTTGCAAGCCTTATCACTAACGCCGACATCATAAAAGTTTTTCGTTACCCGGTCAGCGAACAGTCTGGACTGGTGAATTTCGCCACCAATTCTGACGACTGGCAGATACTAAGCATCATACCTGCCAACACCGGCATCTGCCCGGCATATCTAAGAGTTCAGGGCCTGATTACCCAAACCCTGATGCTAAATGATGGAACAATATTTGTCGGCGGGTATGAGAAAAACGCAAACTGCCCGTTTCTGGCCAGATGGTCAGGGCAGCAATCGGTTACCATAGCACCTTCGACCACTCTTGAGTCGGGCTGGCAGACTTTTTTTACAACTTTTTCAGGGAATTCAACAGTGCCACAGCCTGCAGTTGAAAGCATGCAGTTCGACGGCAATTCTTCATTAAACGTCGGTGTCCGTAAGCCATTAGACAACCTCGTTCGCATTTTCAGCATAAACTGTGCTGACGGCTCAGGCGCTAACCAGCCGATCAATCCGACTGTTACACCCAACCGGTTCCCTTATGTTGAGCTGACTGCCCCGACGGCGAACAGCGTTATCAGTATCGGCGTTCCGATTACCATCACAGCTTCGGCTACCGACCTGGATACCGGCGACAGCATAGCCTCGGTAACGTTTTTTGCCGGCACCACAAAAATTGGCGAGGTCACCAGCCCGCCTTATTCAATTAGCTGGGAACCGCCGGGAGTAGCCACCTACAGCCTTACTGCCCGGGCCGCTGACACAAGAGGAGCCATCGGAATAAGCGCTCCAATATCTCTGGCAGTTGAAGATACTGCTAGAATCCTGACCCAGACAGAGCTGCTCTGCAGCATTATTTATCCGTCTGAGCAAACGATATCACAGGTTACAACCGGCGGGCAAAGCCTTGTGCAAAAGTCGGTCACAGACCACGGCACAGGCTATAAACTGGCCGTATTTGGGTCTGCCGCACCAGTTAATGTAACTGACCTCGTTTTCAGCGATACAGAGAAGAAGATTCTCATTGCTTCAATCCTCGCTTCCGGTACCGCCATTGCATTC
>MFYY01000180.1:57528-58264 GCA_001787855.1 Candidatus Riflebacteria bacterium GWC2_50_8
AAAAGCAACATTTATTGCGGCATCCTCGGCTGAATGTCATACCAAATGTTTCTTTCCCGCCGTAAATTGGAATTTTATAATGTTCCATTTGAAATAATTCGTATGATGGTAAAGGAACAGTGTCCAGATTTTCTATTTGTTTTCGGTGTTTTGTTTTAATAATTTCTCCATTGACGGTAAATGCAAGTCCATCAATTTTCTTGAGTTTGGTTATTTTTTCTTCAAAAGATATGTTAATATTGTTATCTTTAAACTCTTTAAATTCGCTTAGTGTTCGTGTAAATTCTGAAAACGTAATTTCACCTTCGCCAAGGCAAATGAAGTCAACTAGTTTATTTTCAAGGTATTCTCTGTAAAATACAGTAAAATGAACTCCACCGCCAATAATAATTGCTTGAGGGCAAAATTTTCTTATCATTTTTAAACATGCATCGACTTCATTAAGATGGCATGTATGTGTGCATGGAATTGCGATAAGATTAGGTTTAAATTCAGACAATACTGATTTTAGTGTCGTCCAAGGGCTTTTATCAATGTTTAAATCTAAAACTTTTAAGTTATATAAATTTTTAGTGTATGAAGCCAATACTGCCAACGCTGGAGATGGTAACGTGCCGTCAAACCATTTCCAGATTGATTGGGGTGCATCAAGTAATAATATGTTGTAGTTGGCTTTTTTCATATTCGCCAACATTATAGCACAATAGGAGATAATTTTCAATAAATATCATAAAAA
>MFYY01000181.1:0-2725 GCA_001787855.1 Candidatus Riflebacteria bacterium GWC2_50_8
CTCGATGAGTTGAGTGATCTGATCTTTTTCGTGCTGCGAAATATCTGGCGGAAAGCGCGAACCGCTGCGCCGCCAGCGTTCTAGCCAGCGTTCATCGAGCAGGTGCGGCTTTTCCGGGTGTTCCCCTGCCCCGCCGGCCCGATTGAATGCAACGGTTGTCGCTGACTTGGGGCCGGTAGCCATGCCTTCGGCCACAAAAAAACCGGCACGCAGCATTGCTACGCGCACAGCTGTCGCGGCTGAATAGGTGTAGAGTTCGACGTTTTTGCCGGCACAGTTTTTAAACAGCAGTGCAAAGGTTTCGCTGGTCCACAGAGCACTGTCAGTCTTGGCCGAGAATGGATCGTAATAAATCAGGTCTGGCGCAGGCGACTTGTAGAAGAGTTCGAGAAAATCGCCTTTAACCAGCTCCCAGCTAAGAAGCTGAGAATGATGCTGCCAGTGACCTGAACGCAAAATATGATGCGGCGCGCTGTGGCGAAGATAAACAAAATTTGCGTTGTCACGACAGGCAAGGGTAAGCGGGTCGAGATCACATTCAAAGCTGATAAGTCGCATTGGCCTGATCTTATCGGAACCGTGTTCGGCAAGAGTTTTCTCAAAACAGTGGACAGCGGCCATGGCATTGGTTGCGGCGCCGAGTCCAACATCCCAGACAATGAGTTCGTGCTCGTTATCAGAAGTTTTCAGCAGGCGTTCGGCGAGATGTGACTGCCCGACATAGAGCCTTTCAGCTTCTTCGGCCGGCTTATTGACCGAATGCATTATTTCGCCGGAACTGCGCTGTCTTATACTCGAAAACCCCTGGGCAAACTTGACTATCTCGTAATCGCCGAGTGTCGGCGGGTTTGACGTTCGTCGTTTCGGTGGATTCTGCGGGTTGTCTCCGTCGTGGCGAATCAGCTCAGGCCGCATTTTTTCATAGAATTCAATGAACCTGTCGTGCATGATTGCGTCTCTGATCTGCGCCATCAGGCAATGATAAAACCTGATATTATGGCAGGTCAGCAGCCGCCACGCCAGCGGTTCTTCGGCCTTGACCAGGTGATGGACATAGGCGCGCGAATAGTTTTTACAGGCGTAACAGTCGCAATCTGCATCTATCGGCTCTTCAGAAAAGCGGTATACCGTGCGCCTGAACTGCAGCTTGCCATGCGATGTGAATACTGACCCGCGATGCGCCAGCTGCGACGGAATAATGCAGTCAAACATATCGACGCCGCGATGAACCGCTTCGAGAATGTCGATCGGCGTACCTACTCCCATCAGGTATCGCGGCAGGTTTTCCGGCAGAAAGCCGGTAACCAGTTCGGTAAAGTCGTAACGCTCACTGTGGGTTTCACCAACAGCCAGACCACCGATTGCGAGGCCGTCAAATGGCTGTGCCCGCAAAAATTCAGCGCTTTGCTGTCGCAGTTCCGGGTGACATGCGCCCTGTACAATGCCAAACATGGATTGTTTTGAGTCGCCTCGGGCAGCAAGTGAACGCAGCGCCCAGCGATGAGTGAGTTCCATGGCGGTTTTGGCTTCGTCATAGCCGGCGGTTGAATTTATGCACTGGTCAAGCACCATCATGATGTCGCTGCCAATCGCCTTTTGCATTTCTATACTCAGTTCAGGAGTGAGCAGAAAGGTTTTGCCATCGACATAACTGGTAAATCTCGCGCCTTCTTCGGTCATTTCCCGCGAATGTGGCAGTGAAAAAATCTGAAAACCACCCGAATCGGTGAGCACTGAGCCTTTCCAGTTCATAAATCGGTGTATGCCGCCAATTTTTTTGAATACTTCCGGGCCGGGGCGTAGCAGCAAATGATAGGTATTGGCGAGCAAAACCTGTGAACCGGTTTCAGCAAGGCTCTCAACCGTCATGCCCTTGACTGTGGCGCGAGTGCCTACCGGCATGAATACTGGCGTTATCACTTCACTGTGCAGCGTAGTGAATCTGGCCGCACGTGCCCGCGAGCCATGCGCGTGTTTGTCGATGGTAAAGTTAAGTCGTGTCATTGGTATTTCTTGGTGAGTGATATAGCTTGCAGTCTGTTGCTTTTGCTTCGTGCAGCATGGTGTCAGATTCAGCTTCCGGCAGTGCGACAATATACCAATCCGCCGACAAATATACAAGCACTGCATATTTTTAATCTTGAAATAATCTTGAACAGCGGTTATTCTGTTCACTCAATTCTTCAGATGTCTTCTTCTGGCGATCGCCGGCTGCCGGCAATTATGCTCGCCAGAACAAAATCAGGAAATAATTCATATGAGTAACAACACAATCTGGCTGATTCTATTAGTCTTAAACTACGGCCTTATCGCAATTGCGTTCAGGTATTTCAAAAATTATGGTTTGTTCGCCTGGATCACATTGGCATCTATACTGGCCAACATTCAGGTTATCAAAACCATTGAACTGTTAGGGTTTGTAACAACCCTTGGCAACATTATGTACGGCACATCTTTTCTGGCAACCGATATTCTCTGCGAATGTTATGGCAAAGAAGAGGCTCAGAAAGGTGTTAAAATCGGTATTTTTTCGATAATCGCCACGACACTGATCATGCAGGTATGCCTGTGGTTCGCGCCGCACGCTTCCGACACATCAAGTGCAGCTCTCAACGCGATTTTTTCGCTGCTGCCGCGAATCGCCTTCGCCAGCATAACCGCGTATATGATCAGTCAGAACTTTGATGTCTGGTTTTACAACTATCTCAAACAGAAATACCCGCAA
>MFYY01000181.1:2742-5521 GCA_001787855.1 Candidatus Riflebacteria bacterium GWC2_50_8
CGACAACACGATTTTTACATTGCTGGCATTCTGGGGCGTTTTCCCCACCGATGTGATCTGGCAGATTTTCGCTACCACCTACGTTATGAAGTGGCTTGTCGCCCTGTTTGACACACCGGTTATCTACTGGGCAAAAGCTTATCACACCAGTTCTCTTGCGAACGAAGAATCAGAAAAACCTGCGTAAGCGTTCGATCAGATTGAGCTTAGAGCTGCCGCCAGCGGTTTGGCCATTACCAGGGTAATACCGATTTCTGCTGCACTCATAATAATCAGACACAAGACTTTTGACAAAAAATTAAGCCCCGCCTGACTGAATGGTTTAAACAGATAAGCCAGATGAATGGGGAACTGAATTTTCATCATTTTCACGCCAACTCCTATCAGCGTGGCGATTCCGCAATGCACGAAAGATTCGCCAATTCCGATGCCCTCGGCAAATTCCTTGTCACGTGCGATCTCGACAAATGCCCAGAAAATCAGGGTGTCTACAATATATATAAGCGCGAAATATGCAATAATGATTCCCATAACAGGATCCTTTCGCCAGCACAGAATAATTGTTTCGCCATACTATGACAGAATACTTTATTTTTGCCGAAGCTGCACGATTTACTTGCCGATCTGCTCGAACGCCATTTCTGGAAATGTTAATTCGACACGATTTCGTGCTCAATGACAGGCAAAGTAACCAATACCGCACCCGATACTTTCTTGGCATCGAATCCGGCGAGAGAGCATTCCTGTTGACTCATCTGTAACTCAATATCGACTACAATCTACTAGTTAGTCCCGGGCTCAAGGCCAGGGACTAACTAGGTACATTCGAAAACATGACTATGTACGCTGACATCTTTCGGCGATGACCTTTCAGAACCGGCGATTCACATTTGGCAGTGGGGTAAGGTATAAAAAAGATAATTTTTTGCAAATACTTTTTTTGGGTATTGACTTCCAGAATAAGGTCGATATAGACTGGAAGTCTGGAGATTTATTCTTATAAGATGCCAACGGCCTGCCCCGACCTTGTTCTAAGGTGCTCAGCCGGATGGTAATAAGACTCCAGAGAGCATGTAGTATTCGAAAGGGGACAAGTAGTGAAAAAGTTTTTTACAGTATTGATGATGGTTCTTTGTATGAGTGGAGCCGCTTTTGCAGGTGAAATCGTACTCGATGCAACCCGAAGTGGCATGGATGTGGTCTCAGAAAAGCTCGAGCAGGGTAATTTAACTCTCGGCATGAACTGTGGCCTGAGCAAACTGCATTTTTATGATGCTGAGACTCCCATGGGTAACTTCAGCGTTCTTTATACCCCGGAACTGTATTTTGGTGGCGCTTATGGTGCCCCACAGCTGCCGGTAATCACCAGAATCATTCAGATTCCGGCTGGCGCCAGCTGCAAAGTAGTCGTAAAAAGCTACGATTCAAAAATCTACAACCTCGCCGACTACGGCGTATCAAGCAAGATTTTCCCAAGACAGCCCTCAGCACCCAAAGATGGTTCTGAAGTGCCTTTCGTCTATGAAAAATCGGCCTATGTTTACAAGGGTTTCCATGGTCAGCCCCTGGCCACCATCGAAGAGATCGGCATGATGAGACATATGCGCCTCGCTCACCTGACCATTTCTCCGGTAACCTACAATGCCGTAGACAACAAGATCAATGTTTACAACAACATCGAGCTTGAAATTGTTATGGAAAACGCTGACATCGCAGCCAGCAAAGCCCAGCACGCATCATACGCTGCTCCAGCTTTCTCGTTTGCCGAATCAATGGTAACTGTTCCCCAGGCTCTCCGCTTCGGCGCCAGCAGAGCCAAAGAAGGCTATGTAATCGTTGCTGACCCGATGTTCAAGGATGCAATCGCTCCTTTCGCAGCCTGGAAAAAAGAACAGGGCTTCGTAGTTCAGACCGTTTATACCGACCAGTTCGGCACTGGCCCGGCTATTACCGAGCCTCTCAAAGCTTATCTGCACGGCCTGTATAACAACCCAACTGCTGATATGCCCGCTCCAAGCTATGTTCTGTTCGTCGGCGACCACGCTCAGATTCCGGCCTTCAAAGGCCAGACCGGTTCACACATCACTGAACTCTATTATGTAGCTGTAACTCCCGGCGATTTCCTTCCCGAAATGCTGACCGGCCGCTTCTCAGCTCAGAATCTTGAACAGCTCCTTCCCCAGATCGAAAAGACCATGGAATATGGTCAGTATAAATTCCCCGATCCGTCATTCCTCGACAACGCAGTATTGGTAGCTGGTTGGGATTCAAGCTGGGCACGCAGCCACGGCTGGCCTCACATCAACTATGCCGAAAAATACTACATCAACAAAGAAAACGGCTTCAACCTCTACAAGTCACTGTCAGCAGGCTCACAGTTTAACGCTGCCGAAATCGTTAAAAAAGTAGCAGCCGGCGCCAGCTATGTTAACTACACTGCTCACGGTTCATCAACTTCATGGGCTGATCCGAGCTTCTCAATCGCTCAGGTTAAAGCCCTCGGCAACAAAGGCAAATATCCTTTCGTAATCGGCAACTGCTGTCTGACCAGCAAATTCGAAGTCTCTGAATGCTTTGCCGAAGCATGGCTGAGAGCCAAAGATGCTGGTGCTATCGGCTACGTTGGCGGCACCAACAGCACCTACTGGGATGAAGATATCTGGTGGGGCGTCGGTTTGCACTCAATCGTTAAGCCGAATGACGCTGGCGTTCCCCCGCTTAAAGAAAAAACCGGCCCGGGCGCGTTCGAAGCAATGTTCGAAGGCAATGGCACCAGCAA
>MFYY01000181.1:5550-20026 GCA_001787855.1 Candidatus Riflebacteria bacterium GWC2_50_8
GCAAGCAGTATTACTGGGAAGTCTATCACCTGATGGGCGATCCTTCACTCAAGACCTACATGGGTCAGAAGTAATACCAGCAAACAGAATTCTGATGAACGCCGTGTCGAAAGACACGGCGTTTTCATTTGCCCGGACATAACCTGCCCGAAATGCCGAAAATTCGCCGGCGAGTTTAATAATTGATTCTTGCCAAACTTTTACAATGAATGGTAACATTCACGGCTCGCTCCACCTTAAAACACAATAGTCGTAGTCGTTTTGCTGACGGATACGTCACAAAGGCCTGAGAAATGCAATTTAATCGCAGAATTCGCAACAATTACTGGCTGGCCGCACTGGTTTTGTCAGCTATTTTCTTCATCGGCGTTGTACCGGCCAGTTACTGTGGCGACATTGAGCAGGAATCATTTTCTCTGCTCTACGAGCCTGAAAACGTGATAACTGCAATGCGTTCGCTCGAGCCTGCCATAGAGTCACCGGCCATAATTTCGATTTTTACCAGGACTCAGATCAGGGAGCTTGGCGCGAGAACCATTCCGGAACTGCTCGAATTTTCTCCGGGTTTTTCGCCATGGCGCTCAATCTCTGGCGACTGGTGGCCTGGCCCGCGCGGGGTTTTTGATTCAAACCGAAATTTCGTAGTGCTGATTGACGGCGTCAGCATCAACAACCAGTTTCTTGGCACGCCATACTGGACCTACGACCTTCTCGATCTTGCGCGGTTCAGCAGAATAGAGATTATACGCGGCCCCGGTTCGGCCATGTATGGCTCAAACGCTTTTCTTGCCGTCATCAACTGCATTACTGAGACCAACCCACCCGAAGGTGGCTATTTTAAAACCGAATTTGGCAGTTTCAATACCAGGGGAATTGGCCTTTCGCAAGTTTTCAAGCATGGCACAACAATTTTTGACCTTAATTTGTCTGGCGTGGGCAGTGATGGGCAGTCGAGATACATCGAGCGCGATGTCTATGGCAAATCTGGCTACACGCAGGATGGCTTCACCAGGAAGGATTTCATGCTCAAGATTTCCGACCCACGTGGCTATACCTTTCTCGCTCACCACGTCGAAGGATCCCGCGAGGGCTATCTCGGGTATTTTGAGAACCTGAACAGAAAAACTTTCTTCAGGCGCTCAAACGACATGCTGTCATTTCGTTACAATCGTGATATGGCTGCGGAGTCGAGTTTTACTGTCGGACTGTTTTATAACCGCTTCAGTGACAGCGAAACTGCCGAAACTGTCAGCCCTGGAGCAACCGCTTTTGGCACAACCTACCCTTTTGGCGTGATGGAGAACGATCATTCAAAGGACGCCGGCTGGGGAATCAACCTGCTCTGGAAAGGCCGTAAAACCGGCAAACACCAGTTATCAGTCAGAGGCGAGCTGTCTGGCATTGAGCTTCTTGAGTCTGAAGTCTCCGCCTCATACGATTCGCCAGGTGACCCGGGGCAGCTGAGCACATTGCCCGGAGCAGCGCCAGAACCCGAGCGCTTTACCAACAATTCGCTGACCGTTCAGGATGATATTCGTCTTTCGACGCGAACAAGAGTAGTGCTTGACGCCAGATATGACAAACACTCGCTTTTCGGTGACCGGCTAAGCACCAGGGCAGCGTTGATTCGCCGCTGTAATGAGCGCTGGACCGGCAAATTTCTGTTCGGCAAAGCCTACCGCAATCCTGACTTTCATGAAATCAACAACAATCGCGACCTGAAGCCCGAACAGATTCAGACCTACGAATTTCAGTTGCTTGGCGAGCTCTTTGACGGCTGGTTCAGCAAGGTTAATTTCTTTATTAACAATCTGAGCGACCGTATCGAAAGCCCGAGACTTTTTCTCGCTTATCTGAACATTTCAAAGATCACAATTGATGGTGCAGAATTCGAGATCAAAAAGCGCTTTCGGGCTGGTCAGGAGTTTTTTGGCAACGTATCAACTTTTCGCCTGAGATCAGAAACGCAACCGGCAACAGTCGCTCCAGGACTGCCTCATAACAAGTTCAATCTCGGCTATTCGTTTAAAGCCGGGTCGTATGATACGTGCATCTGGGGAAGTTTTTCTTCGCGGCAGCCGAGAAACATCGCTGATGCTCGAGAAACGCTTGCCGGCAGAAGCATGATCAATCTGACCGTTCAGAAAACCGGCTTCCCTGGCCTTGCCGACAAAATTATCCTTCGCGTCAGGAATCTGCTAAACACTTACCATTCCTACGTTTCTGTAGATAACCCGGTAGGAATACTCGATGAACATCCGCAGCCGGGCCGCGAAATCTCGATAGAGATGTTATGGAATCTGTAGCGCCGCGCTGACAAAGAGAATGCAAACTGTGAGAAGACAAAAAATATTAATAGGGGTAATAGCGATTCTGCTTTTGTGCCTGCCGTCTCTGGTCAGCGCTGAAGTCTGGGTCTTTTTTCGACCCGATATTCCGCTGCATATGGATACTGTCACCAACTTGAGATCTCTGGCTGAACACAAACTGGTTTTCTGCCCCGTTGGCAAAACCTCTTTCAGCTTTTTAGAGAGTAAGCCGCCTGAATTTGCCATCGCACTGGGTGATGCGGCCCTGCAACTCTCTCTGCACATGGCCTGGAATATTGATATCCTGACAACGCTTATTGATTCACCGCCCGACGACTCTCGCACCATTTTTCTGGACACCCGCCAGCCTTATGCAATGCAGATGCAGCTCTTGAAATCTCTAGTGCCTGAAATTAAAACGGTCTGGTATCCTTATGTTGCCAGCCGCTTTGCGCCAGATAGTGATCTCGAAAAGGTGATCATGGAGACAGGAATGCAGATCGATTCTCATCAACTGAGTGATCCGCGCACATTGCCGACAGCATTGCGTGCTTTCGGCCAGCCAGAAACGGCTGCGCTCCTGCCACCTGACCCGGGTATTATGAACGATGCAATAATTCAGGCGATATTTCTGGCTTCATTTCGTGCTCATAACCTGGTTGTGAGCTTTTCTGAATCTCTTGTCAAACAGGGATCGGCCTTTGCTTACGTTCTTTCACCGCAACCTCTTGCTGCAGCTATCAACGAAGTTCTGAATGAATCACTGAAAATACGCCCGGCAATTTCTAGAGTCAGGCAGTTTGACCGCTGGCAACTGATCTTGAACGTGACAGTTCTCGACAAGCTGCGCATTAAGGTTTCCGACCAGATCAAGAAATCAGCTGCAAAGCTTTACTGATGGAGAAAGACTGACGCATGCTGTCGATCAGAGTCCGCATACTTGTTTCATTCATCATTACAGCAGTAGTGATGATGGCAATCATGGGCATCGCACATTATCGAAATATTCGCTGGTTCATTCTCGATTCTTTCAACAATGCCGCCAGGACATATACCTCGCAGATTGCAAAGCAGGCGATATCTCCGATGTTTGCCGAAGACATAGACCAGCTGCAGCAGCTGGCCTCGCAGTCACTGCTCATTCCCAGCCTGATTACTGTCAACTTCTTGAACAGGGAAGGCGGGCAGATTTATACCGGTGGCCGCGCTACACCAGAAAATAGCGCTGAAGACACTACAGAAGTTCGTGAAATGGTTTTTTTAACTGATCTGAACCCCGACTCTGAGCGGCCTGCAGAGCTTATTGGCGTGGTCGAAACAAAATTTTCTCTTGTCGAACTTAATCGCAAACTGGCGAATGTGCGAAGTTCGCTGTTGATAGCCGAAACAATACTGATCATTATTTTCGTGCTGCTGATGTTCTTTCTCGAACGCTGGGTTTCTCGCCCTCTGATAAACCTGACCACAAATGTGCAGACTCTTGCCGAAGGTGATTTATCGGTGCGCGTAGCGGTGCCGGTTTCGGCCAGCGAAATCACCACGCTGTGCAATGCGGTCAATCAGATGGCAGATGCCCTGGAACAACGGAATCTCCAGCTCGAAAGGCTTAATGCAGAGTTGGAAAACCGTGTATCTGAGCGAACCGCGCAGCTCGAAACGGCAAATAAAGAGCTCGAAGCCTTTTCATATTCTGTCTCGCACGATCTTCGTGCGCCACTGCGTGGAATCGACGGCTGGAGCCTGGCGCTGCAGGAAGACTACCATGACCGACTCGATGAAGATGGACACAAATTCATCGAACGCGTTCGTTCAGAAGCTCAGCGGATGGGCATATTAATCGACGGTTTACTCAAACTTTCGCGGGTGAGCCGTTCACCGTTACAGTTACAAGTTGTCGACTTAAGTGCTATTGCCAATGCGATTATCATGCGAATCAGAGACGCTAATCCTGATCAGCATGTAGAATTCATTGTTGAACCAGAGCTGACAACAAACGCCGACCCCGAGCTGATTGAGGTTGTCCTGGCGAATTTATTCGAAAATGCGCTCAAATTCAGCCAGTTTAAAGCCGAGTCCAGAATCTCCTTTGGCCGCTGCGTGAATGATGGCAGGCAGGTATTTGTCGTTGCTGACAATGGCGTCGGCTTTGACATGGCCTACTACGACAACCTGTTCAGCCCTTTCCAGCGCCTGCATAAAACCTCTGAATTCCCAGGCACCGGTATCGGCCTGGCAACGGTTGCCCGCATAATTCATCGCCATGGCGGCCGCGTCTGGGCAACATCCGAGCCTGGCCATGGCGCATCATTTTATTTTACAACTGAGGAGACTGGCAATGCCACACATGATTCTGCTCATTGAGGATAACCAGACCGATATTGAGCTGACCAGGCGAGCCTTTATCAAAGGCAATATTGACAGCGAACTTGTGGTTAAAGAAGACGGACAGGAAGCCCTCAACTATCTTTTTGGCGCTGAAAGCTCAACGAGTGCAGCAGTAAGCGTTCTGCCAGATCTTATTCTGCTTGATCTCAAAATGCCCAAAATCAGTGGACTGGAGGTCCTGCGGCATATCAGGCAGAATGCCCGGACCCGCCGTATTCCTGTTGTCGTGCTGACCTCATCTGTCGAAGAAAGTGATCTAGCGGCCGCCTACAATCTTTGTGCCAACAGTTATATCCGCAAGCCGGTTGATTTTAAAGAGTTTGTCGATGCAGTTAAAGCGCTATGCCATTACTGGCTGGAGTTAAACGAACCTTCGCCCCTGTGATCTTGTCAGTGCAGAACTTGAAAAAATGTGGCTGGCAAATCCGGCAAATCTATTTTGGATCATGTTCTTGTCAAATCATCCCAATAAAAGTAGAATTTAATTGGGTAAATCTATTATCAACGAACCAGACAGCAATGGAGTCACCATGACAGTCACCGAAGTAACCCCGCTACGCTGCCTTCAGATAGAAGATTCAGAAAGTGACGCCGCCCTGATTTTTCGTATGCTCAAAAAAGCACGCTTCAAGGTTCAGGGCGAACGGGTAGAAAGTGCCGCAGAGCTGAAAACAGCCCTGAAGCGCCAGCCCTGGGACATCATCATCGGCGACTTTCATCTGCCAGGTTTTGATGCTTACAAAGCGCTGAACATTCTGCAGGAGACGGGCCTCGATATTCCTTTTATTGGTGTATCCGGTAAAGTTGGCAATGAAATCGCCGCCGAGATCATGAAGCGTGGCGCTGCCGACTATCTGACCAAAAACAGTCTCGAGCGGCTTGTTCCGGTAATCCGGCGAGAGCTGCGCGAGGCAGAAGTCAGGCGCGAACGCAAACTCACCGAAGCAGCCCTCAACACTGAGAAAGAGCGACTATGGGCCACACTGAACAGTATCGGCGAAGCGGTCATCAGCACCGACGCCCAGGGTACCGTTACCACGCTAAACCCGGCCGCTGAAGAGTTTACCAGATGGTCAAACGAAGAAGCCGTCAGACGGCCGCTGGCTAAGATTTTTCGTCTGCATGACCCGGACACCAGAAAGTCCAGCCCCTGCCCGGCAGCCTGGGTTCTTAAGACCGGCGAAAAGCTGGAATCGTCAAACCCGCTGTTAATGACTGATCGGCATGGGGGTGCGCGCAAAGTTTCTTACAGCGCACTGCCGATCAAGAACGATTTCAACGAGATAATGGGTGCGATACTGGTTTTTCGCGACGTCAGCAACGATGAGCAGCTCAACGAAGTTCTGCACAGCTCAAACCGCTTAAAGACGATTGGCGCCGTGGCGAGCGAAATTGCCCACGATTTCAGCAATTTAATCAGCAGTATTTTTGGAAACATCGAGCTTGCCCAGGAATATTGCCGCCGCAAGAACCTGAAAAAGATTATGGAGCGGCTGGAATCTACACTCAAAATTTTTACTGAGGCCAGAAACCTTACCTGTCAATTGCTCAGCCTTGCTCATAGCGGCAAGCCTGACTTTCAAGCGGCATCGGTCAGCACAATTCTTGATCAGTCAGCCAGATTAACACTTCGCGGCTCCAACATAGCTTATGAACTGCACCTGCCCAAAGACCTTTGGCAATGTAACATAGATAGAAACAGAATGACCCTGGTCTTTGACAACCTGCTGCTGAATGCGCGACAAGCCATGACAAAAGGCGGCAAAGTCAATATTTCCGTTGAAAATCTGCCGGCAGATTCCAGCGCTAAGCCGTCACAGATAAGTGGCGACGCGGTCTGTGTTGCTATTTGCGACTCAGGACCAGGTTTTGAACAGAAGAACCATCCAGACTCACCCCAGAATGCTTTTATCAAAAAAGAGCCTTCTGAACAAGGCCTGGGGCTTTCATGCGTTTATTCGATAATGAAACAGCACGGCGGTCATGTCAGAGTCGAATCCCAGGTTGGCAAAGGCACCACCTTTCACCTGTATATCCCACGCTACAAAGCAGATTCTGAAACTGATTAGGCGCCTCGCATTTTTTTACCAAGAGTAAGGCTCTCACCTTTACAGCATCAATTCTCGGTGAGAAGTAAACACTGTGCCAACCCGGGATAAAATCGCTCTGGCAATTCTCATTCTGTGAGATCCTGCGACTTCGCGCAGTTGCGCCCTTTTCTGTCATTCTGCGCGCAGCCGTCAGGCAAAGTCGCAAAATCCACATTGTGATGTCTGCTCAAACCTCTCGAAAAATCCGCGTCAATAAGTGTAATCCGCGGTTTCTTCTCTTTGACCGAGAATTGCTGCCTTTACGGTTGAGTTTGTGGGCTTATAAACTTTGACAAATGGCTAAAACTTGCCGCTGCTGCCGCCACTGCTGCGACCGCCACCACCGCCGCTCGATTTGCTGGAGGTTACCTTCGTCTTTGTCGTTGTTGTGCGTAAATACCTGTCTTCGCTGGAAATCAGATTAAATGCGCCAGGAACCGCATAAGTAGAGCTGCCAACGGTGATCTCGCCCCTGTGGTTGTAGGCAAGAAAACCCACTACGACTAACGTCACGACTAGCGCAATTACCCACGGCTGCCAGGTTACAGCAACCTTGGCGAAATTGCCGAAAAATCCTGATGGGCGCACCAGCTCGGTAAAATGCATAAACGACTGATGGTAGCGCTTAGCTGTCAGGTGCTTGCCAATACTGGCGCGGATTTTATCGAGTCGGCGTTTGTGATCGTCATAAATCTTGCCAAATGCGGTAAAATTTATGTCGCGCTCCTGCATGGAAATGGCAAGAATCGCCCCTGAGCCATTTTTATTGCCGTTTTTTTCAAAAAAATCATTGGCAAAATATTGAATATTTGTGCCATCGAGTTTCTTTTTGGTGACAATAATAAAATCTGCGGAAAGCTCGCGCGAAATCTTGTCGAGCTCAACCTGAATTGTGACTTGTTCAGACGCGCTCAGCAGTTCGGCTTCGTCAAAAAGTCTTTGCTTTTCGGCGGCCTGTAGTGAGCCGACCATCGAAATCAGCAAGACAGCGCACAACCACAAAGAAACAAGGCCTCTAATTGAACTTTTATTAATAGATTCCAAGGATAACTGCTCCTGTTACTGTCACAAACCATGTGGTCAAAAATAAAGCGGCTGAAAAAAGAACGCATTTACGCTTGTCAAAAGGCGTCTCGCCGTAAGTTTTGCCGGTCTGCCCGTTTATCATGAAAGTGTGCTTTTTACCCTGGTAAACGTTGGTCAACACATAGACCGGCAGCATGGCATAGGCAGCTTTTACGCTGTTGATATTTATACTGCTGGAACTGATGCTCATTGACTGATAGCGCTGCCCGGAAGCCTCCAGGGTTGAGCGCAGAAATTTCTGGGCGCGCGGCTCCATTACTCTGGCAGCCAGTTTTTCATTCACATCGTATTTTTCGGCTAGGTATCCCGACATGTATTCAAGCGAAAAATCCTTGATAGCCGAGTAATTATATGGTTCGATCCCTTCCATGAGGTCGTCGGCCAGGCTCTTTGAACCATCAACCGGAATCTTGTCATAGGCTGAAGAGCCGACTCTTTTAACATAATAATGCTGGGTTTCGGTAATATTATAATCGCCGCTGCGCCAGCTTTTTGAGTTTCTGCCCTCACCTTCGACATACCCCGAGGCCCGGCAGTCAAAAAGCCAATACGGCGCATACAGACCGCGGATATTATCAATCTCTCTGGCTGTTTTAAATTCATCTGGCGCAAAAAATCGCTTTTTGATCCATTTAAAATAGGTTTCTTTGGCTTCTTTCAGAGTGACCTTGAATGGAATCAGGTATCTCGGATGAAATTCACCTGAAAATCGCGATTTAATTACCGATGGATTGCGGCAATAGATACAGAAGGTGGCGGCAGCGTTGCCCTCTGTAAGAATCTTGGCGCCACATGCATTACAGCGGTATTCATCAAGCTCAGGAATCTTGGCATTGAGATCTTCGACGACCTCCATCTCACCTTCGTTACTTGTTTTTTCGACAATCTCATCTTTGGCGAATTCACTGTTGCAATATTGGCATTTCCACTTTTCCTGCTTAATGTCGTAAGAGATGGGTGCCGCGCAGGTTTTACAACTGTAAACGTTAACACTCATATATTGCGCTCCATTATTTTACTCCTCGTTCCAGATCTGCAGCAGTCTCCGTCGGGTCTGAACAAGAATCTCAGGTGGTTCTGGCCATTGTTCCATAACTACTGAACCGGCAAAACCTCTCCTCTTAAGACGCTGCACGAGAGCGCGCACGCCAGCGTCATCTTGCGCCGCTGCACCGGTAAAGAGCGGCAGATGGCTGTCGCGGTCACCCCAGTTTTCGTGAGCATGCCAGTGAATAATGGGAACATGGTCGCCAAGCCGGTCGACATAACTCAGGTAATCATTGTGTGTGCCTTCAAAAAGATTGGCGTGCCCCATGTCAAGACACATTCCAACGCGACCGGCAGCCTCAGGTTTTGCTGAGATCTCAGCAAAAATGGCGTTGGCATCTTCTGGCGAAGTCTGGCGGGTATTCTCAATACTGAGGCGCGTATCCGGGTTATCAATCGCTCTAATTAAAGGCATGAGGGCTTCTACATAAACTTTTACGTCATGCTGCGGAAAAATATGCAGATTCACAACTCCAGCGCCGACTTCGCCGGCAAAACGAATACTCTGCAAAATCGAAGCTGCTCCGGCAGTTGTTGTTGGATCGGCAGCCCAGGGTGCGTGAACGCTGAAGAGAATATCATGCTTTCGTGCGACAGCGCGGCATTCTGCCCTCTGTGCCGTCGACATGGTATCTTCGTGCCAGCCGACGCGGCCAGGGTCACTGAACCACTCAAACGCATCAAATCCGTTATCAACAGCAAACTGAAACGGCAAGTGCGCCGGGACATTACAGTTTGTCTGGTTTCCGATACGAAATCGCGCCTGACTCATCATCTGATTATCCTCAATCAACAATCATTATTGGTCATTATTATGCCGCATTTTTTGCAGTAATGTCACGAAATTCCAGCAAAAATTTTCTACTTTTCAATCCCAACCAGGATGATTTATCTACAGGGCCATCGCCTGTTATTGCACACACAAAACTCAACATGCCGGTTGCCATTCACAAGCTGAATGTGTATCCTGAAACAACTAATAATAGTGCTTCAGCGATGTTTACTTAACAAAAACACCTCTGAAACAAACAAATTCTCGCTTTTGTACCAGAAGGGTCATATCAGAAATATGAGACCACAACTAAACGCGCTTTCTATCGACATCTATGCATGACAATCACACCCTGAAAAAATTTTGGAAGCTTTGCATCATAAGTTTCTGCGCATTAGTTTTCTTTTTCGGCTGTTTTGGCTGCAGTTACTGGGAATATTCCTCAGAAGATACTCTGCCACCCCAGTTCGGCACCATATCCGGTGAAATTGATGTTTCGCAAATAGTCGCTGCGTCAAATATTCATTCATCATTAAAAACCCGCGATTTTAATTTTTTAGACTCGCTTGTTTTTCTCGAAGAAATCGCTTCTCTTTCGGCAAGGCCTGATCCTACCGGAAAATTTGTCATCACAGATGTTCCAGACGGGTCTTATCATCTCATTATCCGACTAAGTTCTGTGCAAGCTCCTTCTTACAAGGTGCGACTGGGCGCGCCGCTGCAAGTCTCTTCATCTTCGTCACCAGCGCCTTTGCAGATAGCAGTTAAACAAGAAGACAAGGCAGATTCCTTTATCAGAATTCTGCTGGTTGACCAATATGGCAATCCGGTTACAGCTGCGACGGTGACATTGTGGGGTGAAACCTTTACCCATCAGGGCGACGGCGTGTTTTTGTCGCCGGCAATGCCAGCCGGTGCAATCGGCCAAATATATGTAATGCCGCCGCCAGGCTCTCCCCTGCAGGAACAGACTATCGCCATCGCGACAGGTACTTTTAGAATAACCGAAATCACTTCATTGGGAGCCACTCTCCCGCCTGCTGGTGTAAAGAATAAGCCGCCCAGCGTCTGGATCAGACCAGAAAAGCTTGAAGTGAGCGGTGGCGACCTGCTCAAAATTGAAAGTACCGCTGTAGATCCAGATTCTGATGAACTCATTCCAGCATGGACCGCCAGCATTGGGACATTCACCGAAAGCAGCATCGATCATGCCATCTGGCAGGCCCCCAATCTTAATGCAAGTGCCACTATTGGTTTTGCTGTTACCGAAAAGACCAGCGAGATCCCGGTTTTTACCGTAAAAGCTCAGGTTTCGATAAGGGTTCTGGCAGTAAACAAACCAGAAACTGATACTGGCACTAATACTGACACTGCTACCAACACCGATACTGCCACTAATACTGATACTGCCACCAATACCGATACTGGCACCAATACTGATACTGCCACCAATACCGACACTGCGACCAATACCGATACTGGCACCAATACTGACACTGCCACTAATACTGATACTGGCACCAATACTGACACTGCCACTAATACCGACACTGCGACCAATACAGATACTGGCACCAATACTGATACTGCCACGAATATTGATACTGACACCAATACCGACACTGCCACGAATACTGACACTGACACCAATACCGGCACTGACACCAATACCGGCACTGACACCAATACTGATACTGCCACCAATACCGACACTGCGACCAATACCGACACTGCGACCAATACCGATACTGGCACCAATACTGATACTGCCACCAATACTGACACTGCCACTAATACCGACACAGCTACCAATACCGATACTGGCACAAACACAGATACTGGCACCGGAACAGACATTGAGCCAGAACCACTGGTTTTGGATATTATCGGCACTGCTACAACGCAGATAGCTGAGGTTTCAGCCGCCAGGTTCGATGCAGACGTATCTGGTGGGTTTCCTGCATCTTACTCCTACGCCTGGAGCGTAACGTCAGGAACACTTCTTTCGGGTCAGGACACAGCCTCTCTGCTCTGGGGTTCGCCGTCTACTGGCGGAAGCTCTTTGTTGGCAACAGTTTCGCTGCTTGTCGAAGATGGAACTCAGCAGGCATCTAAAAGCCTGAGCATTCTCGTGACGCCCTTAGATCCTCCAACAGTAGAGTTTTCACCGGCGCATGGCGCCATTGCTTTTACCGGCAGCGCTATTTCGTTCAGCGGGTATGGCACAGACTCACGGAACCTTGCAATTCCGGCAGCAAGTATGACCTGGTATCTAGACGGCAGCGTGTGGGCAGACAAGACCGGCCTCAGCTCATTCATCGCGAACCCGGGCGATCTGGCACCTGGCGTTCACCAGATAAGCCTTGCCGTCAGCGATTTTCTTGGATACGTTACCAGTGCGACTCATACGGTCACTTACGGGTACGCGGCTGCAGATATCACCGTGCCAGTCGCCTCAGGCACCCGTTTTGATACAGGCGCGACGATCAATTTTACGGCAACCCCTGCCCCGGTGCCTGGCCTGGCGACTTTTTCATGGCTGCTCGACGGCAACGTCATGGCTACCAACGCCGCGGATTATGCAACCACCGGTATTGCCAGTGGCTGGCATGCGATAAGCTATTACGGCACTGATTCTTTTGGAAGCGTCAGTTCGTCGACAATTGGCATCTGGGTCAACTCACTGCCAGTGCTCGGGCCGATTACAGTAACTTCTCCGGCACAGTTCGCTACCGGCCCGGCCGGCGAGCAAATTTTTACAAAGATCGGCGGCACGGGGATTAATTTCAGCTGCTCCGCTACCGACCTGGAAGCTGGCGGAGCAATGCCGGGAGCGGCTTTATCCTGGTTCATAGCAGGCGATCCTGCCACGAAATCAATTGGTCTGAATTTTAACTGGCTGGTCGATGCACCGGCTTCGCTGACAATCAGGTGCGTTGCCACTGACAGCTGGGGCTTTGCGGTTTCAACATCGACAGTTATCTGGGATTGGGACTGGGAACAATATACAAGTGATGCTGTTCCGGGCAACAGCAGTTTCTATGCTAACCCCGGCCCGTTGAATTCTGGTACTCTGCTCAATAACCCGACGGCAATTCAGGTGATCGACAACACAACGCTTGTGGTAGCTGATGCCGGTAACAATCGGCTGCTAAAAGTGGTCAGGACCAGCGGAGGCCTTACCACTGACGGTGACCTGAACGGGGCTGCGATGGACTCGGCGAACCCCTCGCCTTTTACCAGTGGACTGACAGACTTGTCATATTACTCGGGACAGCTGTATACGCTTGAAAAAAATGCTCCCGTCTCACTGAAACGAATTAACCCTGCTGATTTTACGGTAACCGAAACTATTACCTACCCCGTCGAGTCAGACAATCTGAGCGCGCCGGAGGGAATGGTGCGCGGTGCTGGCGTCTTCTTCGTTGCCGACACTTCTGTCGGCGTTGTACGACGCATTGATTCTTGGTCTGGTGCCTTCTTCAGCGAAAGCTCACAAGTAACCACGCCCTTCAAGCTTAAGCTGGACAGTAGCGGCACATATTTATATGTTACCGACCAGTCAGCCGGAAAGCTTTACAAGTATTCAAGCGCTCTTACCCCGATGGAGCAATGGGTTGTAAATGCAACCAACGCCACAGATCTAGCCCTGACAGCCACACACATTCTAGTCTCAGACGCGGTCAACGGTAAAATATACGTTCACCGGCAGAGTGACTGCGGTTTTGTTTACGAATTCGGCTCAACAGCAGCCAATAATATGCAGAATCCTTGCGGACTGGCGATTATCGGCAATGATCTTTACATAGTTGAGCGCACAAATCCCGGCAGAATCACGCGCATTCGCTCACACGGCTGGTAACTTAATAAAAAATAGAATACAGGGGGGCTCTGATTTCTGATGAAACTAATCAAGCAACTGTTTATCTGGATCATCGTGATGACTATTGTAAACATTGGCGGCACACTCGCACTTTATCTTTACTGGGACAAGCGGATTCCTGACTCAGCAATGGTAATATCCATTGCAAGCGGAGTAGCGCTGGGAATCGCGATTGGGGTAGTAAGATACCTGAAGCAGAAACGTGCAGATACAGCTAAGTAGCGCCTGCCACATCTTACCGATCACAATCCGGATATGAAATTCAAAGTTCGCGCGTTCTAAAGCTGATTGTGGTCGGAATCAGCGGGTTTCCTCTACTGTCCTTGAAACCATAAATACCCGTACTGTTGAGCTGGATAGTATAATTCTTCGCCGGCTTGAGCTTTATCGGGACAGAAAAAATCGTCATTGATTCATCAAAGCCCGCTTTTCCTGGTATTTCAGGCATGTCTGGAGTGTCAATTACTGCCCACTGTTTCAGCATCTGGCGGTCAAATTTAATGGTAAAAGTGGCCAATTTTTCTGAGACTCCGGTTTCACTGTTTTTGATGCTGGATTCAATAATTCTCGGCGAATTTTTGCAGATTTTGTCAAATTCTGCCTCCCATTTTTGCCTTATTTCGGCGACATTTGCGGCAGAATTACCGGCATAGCCATTTAACAGCGCAATAATTTCCGGAAAACCGGTTTTCAGAGAAATATTCTTCTGGCGAAGCTCGTAAATCTGCATGGTAAGAGGTTCAATCCAGTAAAAACCAAGTTTTTCCTGTTTATTGATGAAAGCTTCGTAATCGGCTGCGGGTGAGGTTTCCTGAATAAATGCCCCGGTGCAGGCACGAACCAGGGATTCATAAAGCAGGATTCGGGAGGTGCTATAAGCCTGTTTTGAGAGCTCTTCCTGCGC
>MFYY01000181.1:20045-21366 GCA_001787855.1 Candidatus Riflebacteria bacterium GWC2_50_8
CATGACTTTTCTAATTCAGAAAAGTATTTGTCGGCGAGAGGATTAGTGTGCGAATGGCAAAATTCATGAAAGATCGTCTGCAAAGCCGATTCAGGAAATACCGGCATGCCATTTTCGTCGACCTGAAACACGCCAAGTATGCAGTAGGAATAGTTGCGTCCGTTGAGTTGCAGACCGGGACCGTAGCAGGATGGGCCGTTAATATACGCCGGAACAAGAACGAAATCGGCATTAACTCCAGGAAATGATTTGTCAAACCAGCTCTGCAGTTTATGTTCTGCCAGCAGCCTCTTTACTGATTCTTCGGCAGCCATGAACAATGCTGTATTTTCGTCATAGAACTGCACAAACCGGCTTTTCTGCGCAAAATCGGCGAGCAGTGCATAAAATTGCAGCAGCTTTTCCTTTTGCCAACGCTCTTCATAAGCCGGCAAAATTTCGTCAAGGTTCAACAAAGGCTCTATCTTATCAACTGACCTGATTAAGATTGCTGCCTTCATGACGGCATCGTAGGAAACACCATGCTCGCGGCGCAACTGCTGTATAAAAGGAACTATTTCATGCCCTTTGAATTCGGCAAACAAGCTGTTAACCTTGTCGAGATAAGCCGGCAGGCGACACATTGAATATTCCCTGGCCCCGGCCAGGTAGAAAACCAGACTGCACAGCTCGATGCGCGGGTCTGACTTTACCTCGACAGCTGCGGCAGGAGCGAAGATGACAACGGCAAAGAGAACGGCAACCAGGATAGTTTTGAGCAACTTCATATCTGACCCCATAACATAAAAACATATTTTCTGTTCATCATGATTTTAAGCCCTGCTCAATCAAGATACAAAGAATTTGTCGATACACGCGCGTAAAAAAACGGTGCCGGCAAAGCCAGACACCGCTCGTGAGAGAGAGTAACTCCAGTTTATTCTTCGGTTTTGCCGTTGCGAATAAGGCTGACGATGAAGCCAAGGCCGAGAAGGACGAACGAACCGCCCATAAGAATGGCAGCCCACGCGGTTCTTGAAAGAGATGTGCCGTAATTCACTGCGACAGTTCCGGCTACCTTGATCTGAGCGCCGGTATACCAGACCACCATCATGCTCAGGCCTGCGCCATTTACCCGATTCTCGCGGGTCAACCAGGTTGCGGTCAGACCGGCAACGAGAAGAATGTGATTGATAATAACCGGAGCCGAGAAAGAGCTGGCCAGCGACATGGTTGTTACAAGGAAGAGCAGCATAACAACTGAATCGTAAATATTGAGACCGATCCATTCTTCGCAGGCCTTGCGCCATACTGTCTGGGCAAAAAATGCTGCACAGACGGC
>MFYY01000181.1:21461-23880 GCA_001787855.1 Candidatus Riflebacteria bacterium GWC2_50_8
TGAACGGGAAAACGATGAGCCAGCGCCAGAAAGAGGTGGCGTTACCGAGATATTCGTTTTCTTCGTAGTCTGCAAGCGTATTTTTGCGCCAGTTCTGGATGATCAGCGGCAGGTGAATCAGACCGGCGGCCAGCCATAATGAATAATAAGAATAAGAGCCGTCAAAGAAACCGATGCTGGCAATGCCTACTGAATTTACCATGTAATCCGCAACCTTCGGGCCAATCCAGATCAGGGAAAATGCTGAAAACGCATAAAAGACCCGTGAACTGTGTGTTTTAAGGTTCAGAACTTTTAGAACAGCATAAAGCTTCAGTGCCGCAAAAGCCATGTACAGGCCAGTCGTTACACTACCTACATACTGGTCCTTACCTGAAATGTGCACCTGGTATCCGGTAAGGTCACCGAGAAACACCAGAACCATAATCAGCAGCAGTCGGCCATGATCTGATTGAATACGGTTTTTAAGCAGATACAGTGCCATACATATCATCAGGATCTCATAAACATTTTGCACGGCAAAAAAGCCGGTAACGGTGTAAATGGAGTTCATTTTTCCGGCTTCGAGATCTGAACCGGCAAGATAGAGGCCGGCGAGCATCAAAACGACGCTGAGAAGGTATAAAGGGTTGTTGTTGCGAAACCAGCTGAAAAATACGTTCGCCGGGTCCGGCGGAGATGGTACATTTCTTCTTGGAGGTCCTTTGGGTTTATCTGTTGCAATTTCTGGAGAGTGACTGGTGTTCGACTCTTCTGGTAGATCAGCAGACGATGAAGTGTTCTGCTCATTCGGCGACTCAGTATTCTGAATATTTGGTGACTCTTCGTCCTGATCTTGTTTGAATGGGTTCCGGGAATCGATATTCATATGGCACCTCCCGCAAATTAACTGGAATGGAAAGTATAGATGCAACATCAATGCCAACTGTGAAATGCTGATCTAAAGCCAATCTGGCATCACAGACTGCGACAACATTGCCGCAGTCAGCGACAGAAATAGCGCACTTGCGTATTATGAATCCACCAGTAGATGGTCACAAGATTGCCTGGAGAGACTTCAGACTGCAGGTCGTTAAAATTTCAAGCGACCGGCAGTATTGGCAAACTATTGGCTGATTCATGCAGACGGGCAATGACTGCTGAAAATGAAGCGCAACAGACTGTCTTGTTTACCGGTGAACCAAAGCCATACGCAGCATGAATGAAGTCGATTCCTGCCAGAGATGCAGCTTTTTCATCACCAGCGGTATCACCCACATATACCGGACGTTTTAACCCAAATCGTGTTATCAGCCTGGCAAACATCTCATGCTTGGGCTGCCCGGACATCCCATGACAGTCATAACCCGAAAGCACGGGTTCAAGACCCGAGAACTGCAGAAACAGTTTCATATACCACTCCTGACAGTTGCTCACCAAAAATATTTTATTAGAATCTGCCAGAGTTTTTATGCCTTCGAGAACACCATCGTAAAAGGTTCCACCGCAAGCTTTGACGACCTCAATTTCGCATGAATTAAGTGTATCAGAAAGGCTCGGGTATTGTTCCCGCAGCCCGGGCAAAAGAATGTCTATACACTTTTCATAGGGATTGCCGGCAACGCCTTCTATTTGCGCGACAGTGACTCTTAAATCAATGTTCAGTTTTGCAAGACCGTTGTTCCAACCAGTTGCGCTGGCCTGGCTTGCGTTCCAGAGCGTTCCGTCAATATCAAATATGATAGCGTCATGTTTCATACCATAAAGCAACTTAATAAGAGGATTTTTTTGAAATGTAAAGCGAGCTTGCCATTGTATAGTCTGTTGTCATCGTTAAACGCGGGTCTATTCATGCTGTACGGCTTGCTTTTGAGGAGGGCGCCGGCCGGATGGGCCGCGGTGGGGCCGACCCCACTCGGTAACACCCTGCACCTGGTGACCTGACAGAACCGGGCCTTCGACGCATACGCGCAGGCCGGTGCCGTCGAGACAGCATTGCCCGCACAGGCCAACCGCGCATTTCATATAGCGCTCGAATGAAAGCTGAACAGGAATATCCGGCGAAAATGTATTGGCAAAACCATGCACGGCAAGCAGCATAGGCTCCGGCCCGGAAGCTGCCAGCACAATGATCGGCTCACTGTCATTCAGGGCCGCCAGCACGTCGACCGCCCTGCCCTTTTTGCCGATCGAACCATCTTCACTTACAATCGTGCACTCGGGCATGGTCTCGAGTTCGTCGCGAAAAGCAAGATCTTCAGCTGTCTTGACACCAATCACCCAGCGAAACAGCAATTTTTCTTCGCGCAGGCATTGTGCCAGGTAACGAAGCGGGGCATTGCCGATGCCGCCTCCGACCAGAACCATGCCTTCCATCGGCTGAAAACCGTTGCCAAACGGACCGCGCAGTCCAACCCAGTCACCGGCTTTCACATTCATA
>MFYY01000182.1:0-3676 GCA_001787855.1 Candidatus Riflebacteria bacterium GWC2_50_8
TGGACGTCGATATTCGGCAGTTGTGTCGTCGATAACTGTTAAAGAACCACGCTCTGTGCTGCTTTTTCCATCTGCTGGCATAAAATCAACCCGTGCTGAGTTTTTAAATTCCCAGGTGACAGCTTCACTGGCATTGCCAAGAAGCCATTCAACAACCGGTATTCTGAAGGTCATCGGCTCGATTATTGGCATGGAGTCTGTCGCTGTTGGGTTGATTTCAAAATCAATCGGCGGGTAGACAGTAATTTTGCAGCTTTTACTGGCGCTATCGATGTTGGCGGTTACCGAAGCATAGCTTATAAAGGCTGCGCTTGATGCGTAGAACGTGACCAGGTGGTCTGGATTCTCGGTTGTAATAGTGGTAACAGTGCTGTCTGGATTAAAACTGCCCAGGTTTGCCGGACTGATGTTCCAGGTCATTGTTGTGGAAGCAGTGCCGGTTACTGTCGCAGAAATATTCAGCGGCAGATTTCGCTGAGCATCGCCGATGGTTGGCGTGATGACCAGATTCGCGCCGGTAGAAACCATGAACGTGATGGTGCCAACTGCACTCGACGGGTTGTCAAAGGAGCGCACGCCGATCTGGACAGGATTGGTTGTTGGCGCGGCAGAAGGTGCAGAATAGGTTAAGGTTGCAATCGTGCCAAAGGTTGTTGCCACAGCCGGCGAAATAACTGCTGAACCTGCTGTAGGCTGCTTGCTGATTTCATATCCACGACTGCCATGCAGTATCATTATTGTTGCGGTAATTGAAGCGCCGGGCGCGACCTGATCTGAAATCGCTGTGTAATTGAACTCCCCATTGCTCTGCCTGAACAGCATCTCGACAGAGGTGGCAAGATTCACTGAAACTTGGGTATATAAACTTGATAAAAGTGGAGAATCGGCCCGCACCGTCGATGTCGTTGCATAGTAGATCGGTGAAGGTGCCGTATAAAGGCCGTTTACGTCGATTGAGCCTGAACCATCTATCACCCGCCAGCGTATTGTACCAGCCTCTTCGCTGCTGATGTTTTTTAGCGTAGCGGTAAACTGCTGTGTTCTTCCGGAGCTTAGAGTCGCCGTGGTCGGATCTACTATGATCTGGGGCCCGTCGATTTTTACATTTGTGCTCTGAAAGTAGCCAGGATTGCCAGCAAGGTCGGTAAAGCGTGTCCAGACTTTGTTTGTTCCGACTGGTAATACGCTTGAATCAAGGGCTACAGGTGTAAAGGGCACGCCAACGGTAGTAAAGCTTGTCGGGGTGGTGAGCGTCGCGATGGTAATCGCGTAATGTGCCTGGTATGTAGATGCGTCGGCAGCGTCAAAATGCAGAAAAATTGGTAGGCTGGCAACCAGCGCAAATGTGGCAACCTCAGAAGTCGGATCTTCGGTTGCCAGAAGTGATATGGTATTGCCGGTCGGAGCAACCGTGTCGAGAGTGATTTTTGCCGAAACCGGCCCATACTCATTGCCAGCGCCATCACGAAATTGCGCGAATATCTCTTTCTCGCCGTCGCTGGTTGGAATTACCCAGCTGACAGTATCGCTGAACGGTATCCAGGACGCGCTAGAAGCCGGGGCCGTGGTGTTGGCCAGCTTCATCTGTGTTGGCGGCACCGAGAAGCTGAAAGTAATAGTAACGCTTGTTGTTGCTGTTACTGTTGCTTCATTATTGATCTTCATGACGACTTCTGGCGGTGTCGTGTCGAGGAGGATAGAGGCGGTATAAATTTCTTCTGGATTGGCCTGCCCGCCCTTGAACCGGCAATAGATGGTTTTCATGCCGTCACCGCTGCTGAATCGCCATTTCTTAGATTCAACATAGACTTCCCAGAACGAAGTGAGGAAGTCAGAGCTGTGCGCCAGCTGCATGTGTGTTGCACCAGGAAAAATCGTTTTGATAACCGCCTCAGTGTTGCTGGTAAGGGCTGCGCCATCATCAATCCAGATCCCGACATAACCGCTTTTGCTTAACAAAATGGCGTCAGATTGAACTGGCGAAGTTATGCCGTTGACATCGCGAAATTGCACGTAAATTCTTTTGCTGCCGGCAGTTGTTGTCTTGAAACTGTATGAATAGGTCTGCGAATAGGTTACCCACGAAGAGTCGGCCATGTCGTAGTTTTCGCTGACCCGCATATGGGTGCAGTTATCGGCATTTAAATAAAGAGTAACATTTTGCGTATTTGTCTCGTAATCGCCCTCGTTGATAGAAACCGAAAGGTTTGTTGGCCCTGAAGCGCCAGTGGTTGCCACGTAAAGCCCGCGCATGACAAAATCCTGCCCGTCATCTCCGGTCAGAAATAGCGCGATTTCATAATCGTTAAGACTGCGTAATCCCGAAATAGTTGTTTCGTGCGTGGTAAAACCGGCCTGACCGATGGTGATAGTCTGCTGGTAACCACCCAGCGGTCCGTATTCTATCGACGCCCGCGATGCGCGGTTCGATTTGAATTTAACATGAAAAGATCCTGAACCTATCTCGTCCACTACCACTTCGTTGATGCCAAGCAACGGGGTTTCATCGACCTGTTTTGAACTGACACCGTCAACCTGCACGGCTCGTGCAAAGGTTACTTCGCTCTCGCCAGTGATAGCTGCCAGATCATATACCCCTGCCGGCAGGCTGGTAAAGGCAAAATAGCCCGCAGAGTCAGTCAGAACAGTTTCTATCCGTTTGCCTGTAATATCATAAGCGGCAATCGGGATGCCGCCATACAACTGACGGTCGGCAAAATAAACGCGTCCTGAAAGCAGGGCCGAGGTATATGGACTGCCGCCTCCACCAAGGCTGCCGCCCCCTCCGCTCACTCCCAGACACCCGATAAACACGCACAGGCAAAGAAATAGAAAAATAACGAGAATATTTCTCATGCTGCGATCTTAGCATGTAACGCCCGTCAACATCAATACTCCAACTCACATTTCACCTATGTTTTTTGTGGCTATAGAGAGTCGTAGCGTTTTTTCAGGGTCTGGATATCCTGCCACATCTGCCAGTTCGGGCTGCCCTTCTCGCGCGTGGCAGAGCGCAGCAGAAAAGAAGGGTGATACAGCGCTATGGTCTGGATGCCAAAAATAGAATTGAACCACTCGCCATGAATTTTCGTAATGCCGGGGGTATCAGGACCAATGACGAATTTGACGGCAATATTGCCGAGGCAGGCGATCAGCGAAGGTTTTAACAGTCGCAACTGGCGCTGAAGATATGGCGTGCAGCAGAACATTTCTGATAGCGTCGGATCGCGGTTTTCTGGTGGCCGACACTTCAGGATGTTGCAGATAAAAAGTTCTTCGCGCTTAAACCCTGCTGCGGCAAGAATCTTGTCGAGATGTTGGCCGGCTCTGCCGACAAACGGAATGCCGCTGGCGTCTTCATCGGCTCCGGGGGCTTCTCCAATGAAAACAAGTTTCACACTATGCGGGCCGGCGCCAGGCACTGTTTGATTGCGGGTTTTATGCAGGTCGCATTTCTGGCATTGCGAAATCTCTGTGGCTATGCGTTCGAGCGAGTCGTCGGCGATATCCGGTAATGGCTCCAGGCGCTGTGGGCGGCTGGGCTTGCGCATGCCGGTCAGCAGAGATTCGAGTTCCTGATCTGATTTCTGCGTATTTTTTTTAAGGGCATCAGGTTGTTGAGCAACCGGCTGCGAAAGTCGCGAAACTGCTGTAGTCGGCGTTTTATCGGCGGGGG
>MFYY01000182.1:3684-15859 GCA_001787855.1 Candidatus Riflebacteria bacterium GWC2_50_8
CACTTTTAACAGGTCGAATTCTTCACCTGGGGCAGCACGCTCTATTTCAAGCTCGTAGCAACTGGCAGCCCCGGGGGGGGTCAGCAGGGAAATCAGGTCGATGGCGTCAATGGCTTCGTCATCGGTTTTTTTGCGTTTAGCCGCCAAGCGCAGGTCCTCCCAATTGAGGTTTTACGTCTTATTGCTCTGGTTATCGATACGATAAGCTCTGGTGACACCGATAATGCGCTGAACGCCTTTAATCAGGCTTTCCAGCATGTTCGAATCGCGGACTTCGATCGAAAAATCAAGCAGACCAGTCTTCTGCTTAGTCGTTCTCGCAACAGCAGAGTGAATGTTGATGCCCTGATTGGCGATAACACTGGTCACTGAATTGAGCATGCCCTTGCGGTCGGTAGTTTCAATGCGAATCTTGGCAAGATAGTCGCCCTCAGGATGCAGCTCTTCTGCAATTCCGAGATCCCATCTGACTTCAATCAGGCGGTCCTCAGTGTCGCTCTGCAGATTTTTGGCATTGGTGCAATCTTTTTTATGCACGGTAACACCGCGTCCACGAGTGATATAGCCAATTATCTCGTCGCCGGGTATCGGGTTGCAGCAGCGTGACATCTTGATCAGAGCATCTTCAAGGCCGCCGACAATTATGCGCGGGCCTTTGTTGTCTTTCTTTTTCTGCTTTTCACGGCGCGATGTCTTGTTGGGGTGCTTGGGGACCGATTTGGTGACGAGGTCGGGAAAAAGCTTGCCGATTACCTGCTGCGACCTGACCTCTCCGGCGCCGATGCCGGCATAGAGTTCTTCAATCGACGGGAAACCAAGCTCTTTTACCTTGTTGCCAAAAGCCGATGTCTTGAAAGTCTTTTCAGTTTCGCGGTCGCCGCCGAGTTTGAGAAAGGTTTCGCCAAACTCGCGTTCGCCACTGCTGACATACTCGTCGCGAAATTCTTTTTTCAGCCAGATGCGGATCTTGCGCTTGGCGCTGGCGCTGCCCACGATTTTGAGCCAGTCGCGGCTGGGGCCCTTCTGGTTTTTGCTGGTTAGAATTGATACGATATCGCCATTCTGTAAACGATATTCGAGAGGCACTATGTGCCCGTTGACCTTGGCGCCAATACAGCGATGGCCTACGTCAGTATGAATTGTGTAGGCAAAATCTATTGGCGTGCTGCCGCTCGGAAGCTCGATTACGTCGCCTTTTGGCGTGAATACATAAACATGGTATTCAAAGAGCTCGACCTTGACGGTTTCCATGAATTCGGAAGCGTCTTTTACGTCTTTATACCATTCTATGAGATTGCGCAGCCATGACAGCTTTTCTTTGTAATCAGGCGTCGAGTCTTTGCCGCTGGACTCTTTGTAATCCCAGTGGGCAGCGATGCCTTCTTCGGCGATACGATGCATTTCTTCGGTGCGGATCTGTATTTCGAGGGGCTTGCCGTCGAAGATGACTGTGGTATGCAGAGACTGATACATGTTCGGCTTGGGAACAGCAATGTAATCCTTGAAGCGGCCCGGTATGGGCTTATAATATTTGTGAACCATGCCGAGCGCGCCATAGCAGTCTTTTACAGATTCGGTGAGGATTCGCACGCCGAGAAAGTCGTATAGCCCTTCAATACTGGTGTTGTATTTGATGGTTTTGTTGTAAATAGAGTATGCCTGCTTCGGCCGCCCACTGATTCTGGCTGTGATGTTGAATTCCACCAGGTGTTCTTCGAGTTGTTGCATGGCGTGGCGCAGGTTGCTGTCGCCTTCGAGACCGGTTGAGCCTAGAAACTCATAGATTTCTTTGGCCTTTTCTGGTTGAAGAACGCGAAAACAGGTCTCTTCAAGCTCGCTTTTGATCTTGTTAATCCCGAGTCGATGGGCGAGGGGAGCGTAAATTTCGATAGTTTCACGCGCCACATATTTCTGTTTGACCGGCGGCAGAAACTGCAGAGTTCTTACGTTGTGCAGGCGGTCGGCAAGCTTGATAAGAATGACCCTGACGTCGTTGGTCATGGCGAACAGCATTTTGCGAAAGTTTGCTGCCTGAGCGGCACTGGCTGAGCTGAAGAACATTTTGTTCAGCTTGGTTACGCCTTCAACCAGCTGCGCCATGGTCGGGCCAAACATTGCTTCGATGTCGGCAGTTGTTGCGGCCGTATCTTCGATAACATCGTGCAGAAGAGACGCACAGATTGATGTCGTGTCGAGTTTAAGCTCGGCGGCTGCAATCAGGGCCACTGATTCAGGATGAAGAAAATAAGGCTCTCCTGAGGCTCTGAACTGATCTTTGTGGCAATCTTCGGCAAATTTATAGGCGCGTTCGATTCGGTCAAAGTCGGCGTCGGGGTTGTAGGTTTTTACTGCTTCAAATATCTGTTCGAGCGAAATAGTCCATCACCTGCTGCTTTCGTCTATGACCGAGAAGCTTTTGACGGCCTCTGCGAGGTTGGGTAATACTACAAAATGATGAGTGAACTGGGTGATCAGAAAAACCCGGCGCATCTTGTCGCTCAGATTGATCAGGCGCAGGTCGCCCGCTTTAGCACGCGCCCTTTTCAGGCCATGCACCAAAACGCCCATGCCGGCTGAACTCATATACTGCAGGCCGGCAAGGTCAATGACCATGCGAAATTTGCCCTGTTCGCACAACTGATCTATCTTTTCGCGAAACTGATCTGAATTTTCGAAGGTAATTTCGCCGCTTACGGCTATTACTACAACATCGTTTTCATGCTGCTGGCAATCAATGGTAAGACTCATGAAAACCCCATTTCGTGCTGTGATGTATTAGTCTAACACCGATTTGAACAAGGTGTCAAGCGGGTTCTGCAACTGCTGTCGCAGTGGTCTGCTTTTATTCTGCTTCCGGCGACAGCGGTTGTTCGAGCGGAGCGATGCCAGATTCTCTAAGAGAAAGGCGGTAGCTGAGCGATTCGAGTTCGGTCGTAAGATCGACGTTATGTACGTCGACATCTTCGGTCGAAAGCATTTTGAACGGGGCAAAATTGAGAACAGCCTTGACGCCAGACAGCATCACCAGGTCGTAAACTTCTTTAACCGCTGCTGCCGGAATAGTCAGTATCAGGATCTCGATGCCTTTTTCCTTGACCATCTGTGGAAGGGTTTCTATCGACAGAATGTTGCCGATCCCTTCGACTTCGTTGCCAATAATGGCAGGGTCCTTGTCGAAGAGAGCACATACTTTGAAATTGCGTCTTTCAAAGCCGGTATAAAGAGCCAGTGCCGTACCAAGCCGGCCGCCGGCACCGATAATTGCTACTTTTCGCATTTTCTGCAGGCCGAGAATCTTGACTATATGGTCGCGCAGCTTTTTGACTGAATAGCCGACACCGCGTTTGCCGAATTCGCCAAAGTAGGCGAGATCCTTGCGCACCTGGGCGGGATTGAGTGCCAGTCTTCGGGCCAGATCGTGCGACGAAATCACCTTTACGCCATCAACATCAAGGCCGTTGAGATAGCGCAGATAGATCGACAGTCTTCGAATCGTGGCCTGCGGAGGGATCAGTTTTTTTACCACAGGATTGCTCCTTGTCAGTTTGTGGCGTTACCTGTGGGAACACAGGCAACGTTCATATCAGCATTTTGCTGGTTGTCAATATCAAGTTGTGAAGACTTCAGGCCGCAGCCGCAGAGAAACTCGCGGCACGAAAGCCGACTTTTGCCGGCACGCTGCAGTTCGAGCAGATACAGACTGGTGCCTTCACCGCAGGCCACCAGAATGCCGCTTTCGGGTTTTTGTTCGATTACCGTGCCGGGTTGCGCGTCGACCGTTGCAGCTGGTGCTGCTTTAAATACCTTGATGCGCTCGCCGGCGTCTTCAAACCAGGCGCCAGGAGTCGGGCTCATTGCGCGGATCTGATTTATGATTTTTACTGCCGGATCACACCAGTTGATTTTAGCCGTCTGTGGCGTGATCTTGGCCGTATAGGTTGCAGCCGCGTGCTGCTGCGGGCGGGGCATGAGTCTGCCAGCAGCATGTTCCTTGAGCGTTCGCGCCAGAAGGGCTGCTCCCATTGTACTCAGGCGGTCGTGAACGCTGGTAAAGTCATCCTGTGCGGCAATCGGCGTGGTTTCTAGCGCGAGAATGTCGCCTTCGTCCATGCCTTTGCTCATCAGCATTACCGTGTTGCCGGTCAGTTCACGGCCATCGAGCAGGGCGTAATGAATCGGCGAGGGGCCACGATATTCGGGCAGAATAGAGGCGTGCAGATTTACTGGCGCAATTTTGGGAATGTCTAATACTGATTGCGGCAGAATCAGGCCGTAGGCAACGACTACCAGAAAGTCGGGTGCGAAACTGCGTAGCATTTCAATCTCTTCGGGAGCCTGCCGGAAAGTTGCCGGCGAGAAAACCGGCAATGCATGATCATTTGCGAACATCTTGACCGGGGTCGGGCTCGGCTTTTTGCCCCGGCCTTTTGGCCGGTCTGGCATGCAGTAAACAGCTGCTATTTCGAAGTCAGGGTCCTGTTTCAGTCTTTCCAGGCTTGGCACCGCAAATTGCGGGCAGCCCATGAAAACCAGGCGCAAAGGCGCATTTGACATCAGAGAGGAGCCTCTTCTTCCTCATCATCATCGTAAAGAGACTCGCCGTTTTTTATCATCTCAAGTTCATGCTTGATCTGCAGTTTGCGGGCCTTGCTGATACGATCGATAAACAATACACCGTCAAGGTGGTCGAGTTCGTGCTGAATGGCGCGTGCGAGCAGGTCTTCTGCCTCGATCTGATACAGCGAACCGTCGATGTCGGTGGCTTCAGCCACGACCTTTTTAGCGCGTTCAACCTTTTCGGTCAGCCCCGGAAACGACAGGCAGCCTTCGTCGCAGGTTTCCTTGCCCGAACTTTTAATTATGCGCGGATTAATGAGAATCAGCGGATCATCACCGATATCAATGATGGCCAGGCGAAGATTTACCCCGACCTGCGGCGCGGCCAGGCCAACGCCTTTTGCTTCGTTCATGGTTTCAAACATGTCATCGACAAGGCGTCTGATGTCATCAGTAATTTCTGTGACCGGCTCGGAAGCAGCCCGTAACGGCTCTTCGCCAAAGTGTAATACGCGATATTTCATATTGTCTCCGAGTAATAAACGGTAATTTAACAATGAGCATTATATCACAAAGTTTTTGTCAGCGCATGACAAGCTTTGGGCAATTTTATCGTTTTCAGAGAATTGCAGAGAATGGGCTGTGCGCTTGTTGGAAAGAGCGCAAAAGCTGTAAAGACAGCTGTTTCGAATACGAATACAAATGCGATTACGAGCACGAGCACGAGCACGGGTGCGATTAAGATCGCGCGCGAGTCAGTGGGGAGATGTTAGAACGAGATAAGTCGGGGTGGGGTTACAGCATGAAGCAGGGATTGATATCGATGCTTAATCTGGTGTCGCCGGGCTTTTTCAGCTGGCGGGTGATTTCTCTGACGGTGCGCGTCAGCAGGTCGAAGTTTGGCATCTTAAGCAACAATTGAAAACGGTAGCGATCATTGATCTTTTCGATAGCAGCTGGTGCCGGGCCTAACAGTAGTTCAGGGTCGACAGCCGGGTGCGCGACAAACAGGTCGTAGAGAGCTTTGGCGGTGCCGGCAGCACGCTCTTTGTCAGCAGAGGAGACGATGAAAGAGGCCAGTTCAATATATGGCGGGAAAAGTGTCTCACGACGCATCTGCACTTCTTTGGCGTAGAACCCGTGATAATCTTCAGTCAGGGCGAACTGAATCGAATGATGCTCCGGATAATAGGTCTGCAGAATGACTTCGCCGGGGCAGTCGCCGCGCCCGGCCCGGCCTGAAACCTGGGCAAGCAGCGAAAAATTGCGTTCGGAAGCGCGGTAATCAGGCAGTCGCAGCAGGCTGTCGGCGGCCAGTATGCCGACCAGTGTAACATTCGGGAAATCAAGGCCTTTGGCAACCATCTGAGTGCCGACCAGAATGTCGATTTCGCCCTGGCCGAAGCGGTCGAGGATTTCTTCCATGCTGCCTTTAGTTGAAACGCTGTCTGAATCAAGCCTCTGAATGCGCGCATCAGGAAAGTATCTCTTTGCCTCACTTTCGACTCGTTGCGTGCCAGCGCCAAAAAACTTAATGGCCCGGCTGTTGCAACTCGGGCAGATATCGGGAACCGTCTGGATTTCGCTGCAGTAGTGACAGCGCATGATCTGACTGCCGGTGTGGTAGACCAGCGAAACATTGCATTTCGGGCACTCGACAGCTTTGCCGCACTCGCGGCAGAAAACGAAGCTGCTGTAGCCTCGGCGATTCAGGTAGAGAATCGTTTGTTTGCGGTTGGCCAGAGTTTTTTTGATCGAATCGCTCAGCTGTTGCGAAAATATCGAACGGTTTTTGCGGGCAACCAGCTCGTGGCGCATGTCGACAACCTTGACCTGTGGCGGGCGCCGGTCGCTGACCCGCGAGTCCATTTCGACAAGACGGTAGGCGCCGGTCGAGCACTGATAAAATGAGTCGATGGTTGGCGTTGCCGAGCCCATTACCAGTTGCGCGTTTTCGAGTCGACAGCGGTGCCTGGCTACTTCGCGGGCGTGATATCGCGGCGAATCGCCCTGTTTAAAAGATGGCTCGCCTTCTTCATCAAGAATTATGGTACCTAGCCGCGGCAAGGGTGCAAAAACGGCCGAGCGGGCCCCGACAACAACCGGGCAGATGCCGCGCCTGATCTTTTCCCACTGGTCAAAGCGTTCGCCGTCAGACAGCTTGCTGTGCAAAATAGCAACCTGCGATTGAAAGCGATCAGTAAATCGTTTCATCATTTGTGGCGTCAGCGATATTTCGGGAACCAGCACTATCGCCGTTCTTTGCTGGGCAAGAATTTCAGCAACCCAGCGCAGATAAACTTCGGTTTTGCCGGAGCAGGTTACACCGCGAACCAGAACGGGTTTGCGATCAGTGCTGTAAGCAGTTCTGATCTCGATCAGCACCTTCTGTTGGTCATCAGAAAGGGTTGGTGGTTGTTCCTGCGGGCGCTGATAATAATCGCCGTCGGCTACCTGGCGCATTACCCGTTCTTCGACCTCAATAATCAGCCCTTTCTTTTTAAGCTGGCTTAGCGGCGCGCTGCTGATCTGCGCAGCGCGACAGAGTTGTGCGGCTGTCGGCGCTGTAGCAAAGCTGAGCAGAGACTGCACGGCCTGGCGTTCTTTAGGTGTGAGCTTGTCTGGCTCAACCGGCATTTGCGGGTTGAGCTTGAGAACCTTGATCAGCTTAGGGCCGGGGTTTGCAGATATACTGTGCGAAATTTCGGCAAACCCGGCGCTCAACCAGTCTTTAATTGAGTTAGCAACTTGTGGAAAAGCGGTGATGAAACTGCTGTATGTCACCCAGTCGCGTTCGCGCAGCCATAGCAAGGCCGGCTCTGTCGATTCGGCACAGCAGGCTCTGATCATGCGCACGATTTTTTGCTTGATACCACCAGGGAGCATGGCATGCAGAACTTCACCAATATTGCAGGCGCAGTCTGCAGCAGTAATTTCGGCGAGCTCAAGCATGGAAGATGAAAACAACGGCAGTGGGTCAATCACTTCGCCGAGTGCAACAGTTTTGAATGATGGCTGTATTTGATGAATGCGTGTGATATAGCCGATCAGGCGGCGATTTTGCACCGGCACTACAACGCGCGAGCCAACAAGTGGTATGTCGCGGCCGGAAGGCAGGTGGTAGGTCAGGGTTCCTTCGCCGATCGGGTCTGGAAAAGAGACCTCGGCGTAGCAGGTCATGATTGCTGTTCGCGCCCGTGTGTGGCGCGGCTCAAATGTGTGATGAGCTGCGAACAGAAGCGTGTGTAGCAGCACTGGCCGGTGAGGTCGGGAATGACTCTAATCCCGTGGCTGTCTGCAACATGCAGCGCATTGTTGCAGCGCTGCACCAGAAAAAGGTTCTTGTCAGCAGTCAGAGTGTTCAAGTCGATCTCTGGTGCGACAAAGACAACGAATAGTGTGCCATTACTGTGTTTTGAGCGTTCCGGCAGAGTCGGTTCGACAAACACCAGGCGGTTGTCGGCGTCGAATTGCGGCCCATCATAGGCGCTTATAACCAGATCGGCTTCAATGCCGTCTTCGCTCGTGCCGAGCCCGCAGCCCTGCAGCGCGCGGTCAAAACGTGCAAGCCAGGTGGGCCGGTTATTGGCAATAACCTTGAGCGGCTCTGGCACCTGATAATTCAGCCAGAAAGTCTTGCGGTTGAGCCTGCGTCGAGCGGCCAGCCAGGCGATACATTCAGCAAAAATTTTCTGATAAAATGGCGAAAGCTGTTGTGGCTGCGCCGGCAAAGCGCGAAAAACCAGCTGATTGTCGGCATCTTCGTGCTCGGCCGGAATCTGCCCGGGGTCTTGCAGCAGCCAGAGCATCGGGCTCTTTTTAAGAATGAATTCGATTATCGGGTCTGAGGTGAGCCGTGCCTGCAGAAGTTGCTGGGTAAGGCTGGCAGGCGAAACTGCAATGGCCAGATCGAATTGTTGCTGTGAAAAAAACCAGCCGGGCCGGTGCGTGGCAGTAAGTGGCGCGCTGCCGCTGATCTGTCTGATTGCCGATTCGCTGACCCATTCGTGCCCGTTGTCGAGCAGAGCAATTTTAACTTCGCATCCGGCATGACAAAAAAGCATTGCCAGTTCTGCGGCTAAACTGCTGGCAATGCCTTTTCCGAGGGCGAGTAAAACTCTGGCCTTATTTTTCCTTGTCCGTGATGTCAACGATGAGAGCTCCTGAAGCGATTTCTTCCATGGCGATTTTTACGTAGTTCTCGTCGTATTCGTCGATCAGGCGTCTTTTGCCGTCTACCAGCATTTTAACGCGATTGGAAATAGCCATTACGGCATCATACTTGTTCGGGATCTTTTGGGTAATCTCGGTTCTTGAGCGGAATTTCATTCGTCAACCTCCGTTGAGTCGAGTTCGGTTACTTCAATATCGTCTTCATGGCTTTCGCCGTTTTCATGACTGCCTTTTTTGCCCAGCATGCGGATCGCCGCGGTTTCAGGGTTGATCGCCGAAAGAATCACATGATTCGAATCGGTTACCACAATGGCCCGGGTTTTGCGGCCATAAGTGGCGTCAATCAGTCGGCCCTGCTCCTTGGCGTCTTCCTTGAGGCGCTTGATTGGCGCTGAACCAGGACTGACTATGGCGACTACGCGGTCTGACACCACAACGTTGCCGAAACCGATATTCAGCAGAAGAGCTTTCATTCAGTGCTCCTATTCAATGTTTTGTGCCTGTTCACGGATTTTTTCAATTTCACACTTTATATCGAGAGTCAGCTGGGAAATGGCAACGTCGCTGATTTTGCTGCTCAGCGTGTTGGCTTCCCGGTTGAGCTCCTGAACAAGAAAGTCGAGTCTGCGCCCGGCCGGCTTGTCGGTGCCAAGGATATTCTCAAGTTCTTTTAAATGGCTGTTAAGACGGGTGATTTCTTCGCTGACATCGCTGCGGTCAACCCATATTGCAATCTCGGTGCCGAGGCGGCTTTCGTCAAAACCGGCTTTGCCAGCCAGTTCAGTGATGCGCTCGGTGAATTTGCTGATAAACTGCTGCCGGTATTCCGGGATGAATTTTTCAATTTTAGTGATGGTTTCTCGCAAAAATACGCTGCGCTGACGCATATCGTCGGCAAGGTTCTGTCCTTCGCGTGCTCTGGAAGCCGCGAACTGCTCAATGGCTTCGGTAAGAACCGGCTGAATACGCTGCCACATTTCGTCATTGTTGATCTGTTTTGAGTCAACTTTCATGACGCCGGGCAGGGCCAGCAGGCCATCAAATTCAAGTGGCAGGGTCTGCCCGCTCTCTTTGGCGACCTCTTCGCGCAGGTTGATCAGCTTTTTAAGGAGCGGACGGTTGATGATTATTTCCTGGTTCGGGTTGTAATCGACAATTTCAAGGTGTAGATACACTTTGCCGCGTGAAATGCGGGTGCTCACCTGTTGTCTGATCAGTCCGTCAGCCCAGTTGTAGCCATAAGGCAGATGCAGGTCTATCTGCAGAAAACGGTTGTTTACCGATTTCAGCTCGACGTTGATGCGCCCGGCTTCATCAGTAAAGGATGCGTGCCCAAAACCAGTTAGACTCGATATCATAGTCCAGCATTATAACGTACAATTTTTCTTCTTTCAATCATTTTGCAAAGATTCAGTTATAATCCTTTTAAACGCTGGTGCGGACTTTGCTTATGGGTGGGGAGCGGGGTATACTACTGGCAGAAGAGGTTAAATTATGCGCTGGTTTGATACGCACTGCCATCTCGATCGCCTTCCTGAAAGCCTGCAGCCGGTTGTTGCTGTGCAACATGCGCTTGCTGTCGGAGTAAAGAGGATTATCGTGCCGGGGGTGACTGGCGCACCCTCTCATGCAGAAAGTTTATATGCCCTAAGCGGAGTCGAGCTGGCGTGGGGTGTACATCCAGATTATATCGGCGAGTGTGACTGTTTTGACAGTAATCTTGAGCCATGGGTTGGAGCAGGCTATACGCCGGTGGCGATTGGTGAATGCGGCCTCGACCGGCGATCTCGTTTCAGCCTCAAAGAACAGAAACCGGCTTTTGTCTGGCAGCTGAATCTTGCGGTAAGGCACCGGTTGCCGGTAATAATACATCTGGTTGGTCATTACCAGCTTGCTTATGAGATTTTGACGGCTATGCCAGAAGTGCCGACTGCGGTTTTGCATTCGTGGTCAGGTTCACCGGAAATGGCGAAACGATTTGTGGCGGCCGGTGCCAGTATCTCGCTATCTGGCGGGCATCTGCACCGGCCGGAGAAACTGGTTCGGTTGCTTGCTGAACTGCCGCTTTCTGCGCTGCTGCTGGAGACCGACGCGCCTGATATGGCCGCTCCAGGGTGGCCAGGTATCTGTAACGAGCCGGCGGCGTTGCCGGAAATCGCCGCAGTTATTGCCGAAAAAGCAGGTATTGCGGTTGAAAAACTCTCTGAAATTCTGTATAACAACTCGGTCAGAATATTTGGGCAAGGAAAACAGCAACAAAATGGATAACAGATTTCATCGCACCGGCCTGCTGCTCGGCGAAGAGGCAATGACTAAGCTGCGCGAGTCGCATGTGGCGGTGTTCGGGTTGGGCGGTGTCGGATCATACACCTGTGAAAGTCTTGCGCGCTCCGGAGTCGGGCGCCTCACGATAATTGATTTCGATAAGGTTGGCGTCACCAATATCAATCGCCAGAATATCGCCACGAGCGAAACGGTCGGTCGCCAGAAGGTCGAAGTGATGGCGGAACGCATCGCTTTGATCAACCCGGAATGCCAGGTTCTTACGCTGGCAGAATTTTTCTGCGAAGATAACAGCGACCGTATTCTGGCTGGTGGATTTAATGCGGTTGTAGATGCCATAGATTCGTTCAATCCCAAGATCAGGCTGCTGGTTGAAAGCCTGCGCTTCGGTCTGCCGATTTTTTCTGCGATGGGTGCCGCCGGAAAGATAGATCCTTCTCAGATAAGGGTCGGTGATATTGCTGAATCGACGATATGTCCGATGGCCAAGCGGGTGCGCAAGCGCCTGCGCGCGTTTGATGTTGAAACCGGGATTCGCGTAGTTTACTCGATAGAACCGCCGATCTTGCCATTCTCTCCGGAGACGATCGAAGCTGACAAAAAGGAATTTTCGCTCAAGCGTGGTCGCGAACGCATGATTCAAGGTACGATCAGCTATCTGCCTGCCATTTTTGGACTGACGCTGGCCGGCATGGTCATCCAACACCTCACCGGCTTTACTACTGCCCGCGAAACCCGCAAGGAAGAAGACAATACATCCGCAGATTCCGCAGAGAAAGCGGATTAGTGAAGGGCAATAACCGACAGAGTTCTGGAAAGGCTCTGTAGCGTAGTCGAAGTTTTTGTGTCATGATCTGACACTGGTTTGTCAGAGAGAGATTATGTTTTTTCAGGGGCGAAGAGAGCTAAAAACTGGTCGGGAGAAATGTTTTCGGGGCGAGCCTTGTGGTCGATGCCCAGCTGGTTGAATCTTTCTTCCCAGTTTGTGTCGCTGAACTTTTTTTTGAGAAGGGGCAGTGCCATTTTTCGGCGCTGTTGAAAAAGCAGCGAGACAATCTTAAGCGACTGATGTCGGCGTTCTCTCTCTGAAATAGTCAGCAGCAATGGCTCGAGCTGAAGAATTGTGCTGTTAATTTTTGGTGGTGGCACAAAAGAGTCTGGT
>MFYY01000182.1:15904-19055 GCA_001787855.1 Candidatus Riflebacteria bacterium GWC2_50_8
ACTGACAGATAGCTGTAATCGCTGGTGTTGCAGGCTGCTGCTGCTTTTTTAGCGACTTCTTCCTGGAGCAGAAAAACGATGCGCTCGGCCTGCGGGCCGTCTTCGAGAAATCTTCTGATTATCGGAGTCCCGCAATAGTAGGGCAGGTTGCCGCAGACAAGCAGATGTTCGCCGGCTGGTGGTAACTTATCGTCGGTAAGTTCGAGAAAATCACCCCAGGTGACTTCAATGCTGGAAAATCTTTGTGCGAGAACCGGCCGCATGCGCTCGTCTATTTCAAAAAGATGCATTTTGGCGCCGGTTCTAGCCAGTTGCCCGGTGATAGCGCCTTGGCCTGGGCCGATTTCCCAGACATGATGCTGAGCGGTTGCTGCCAGGCGCCGCACAATTTCGTCAGGAATGCGCTGGTCTTTGCAAAAATTTTGCCCCAGCGATTTTTTTGCCCGGATAAAGTCTGGGCCTGTACCCTGTCGCATCCTATTCATCCGGGTTGTCCTGCCAGAAATCGTCTACTACGGTCTTCTCAACGTCTTTCAGCACGCTGAAATACTCGTGACGGATCGTCTTTTTGAGCGAATTCCCAGAGATCAGCTGCAGAACCTTGATCGACATTTCCCGGCGTGCCAGGCTGATGTCAATCACGTCATCGACGCCGACTTCGCGTGTTGCTTTGGCGGCAACACCGTTTACTTTGACCAGTCCGAGTTTGCATGCCTCGTTTGCCAATGCCCGCCGTTTGATCAGGCCAGTAACCTGAAGATACTTATCTAATCGCATAATTTTGCCCCATCAGTGTAATAGCCCATTTATAAACTCTTTTAGCAGCATTCGCAACCCGGAAATGCCTGAAAAATTACAGCGGCCAGTATCGCAGAGATACTGGGCGCTGTCGGTAGATATTCTGTTGAAATGTCAGGGAGTGTTGGTCTTGATCAGTTTGTCGGCGCTGACTTTCGGGCCGTTGAGAATGTTGGTGAAAGAAGTATCTTCAGGGTTAACCTGACCTTCGCGAGAAGCCTGATCAGGTCTGGTCGGCGCTTTTGCCTTTTCCCCGGCAGCCTGCTCAGCCTTTTTGCCGCCAGTAACGCGCGCGATGAGTTCCTGTCGTTTGAGAGAGTCACTTTCGTCAGCTATTGCCTTCATGTCTGCTTTATCAGGAATGATAATGACTTTGCCGTTTGAAATCGTGCGCGGATTGCTGATGTTGTTAACCTGCAACAGGATCGGGTAAAGGGTTGGGTCGCCGTAGTGCTTGGCGGCGAGTTCCCAGAGGGTGTCGCCTGATTTGAATACATGGGTTGTCGCAGCGTCAGCAGGAACCGACACCAGTAAAACAGCTGCCAAAATGAACAAAGTAAGTTTTTTCATAAGACTCCTCCTGCGCTGCTACGCGCCAGATTCCAGAATTTTTCCTCGCTGCTCAGCGACTCTGTGAAAAAGCGTGGATACAAAACAGCCTTGAGTTCGACCTGATTGTTGATGCTCGAATCAGAGCGCTGCTCCTGATCTTTTTCGTTGTCCACCATTATTGAAACCGACAGCAACTTGCTGTCGTCTTCGCCCAGTTCTTTGATTTTGAAACCGCCAACCTGTACCAGGCTGATAACGCGCTTGAGTCCGCCACTGATGTCTCTGGTGATCATTCCATTTGCCGGGTCGAAAGTGTAGGTAACCATGCGGCGCTGGCCCTCGTCGGTTATGCAGAAAGCAATTTTAGACTCTTCGATTACCGGGTTCTCTTCGGGTTTGACGGGAATCAGTGCCAGTCTGACATCGGCTTTTATGCGTTCGAGAATTATGCTCGCGGCCCTGAGATTAGTCAATTTCGACTGGCTCTTGAAATACTGTGAAAACGTGCCTGACATAAGCTTGTAGGTAACACCGGAAACCATGGAGACAACCATGCCCACGATGATGATTTCTACGAGCGTGAATCCGTATTTTTTTTTCATAGTCAGTCCATTGCCATCGAAAACAGAGTTACGTCATCTTTTTCGCTGGTATTCATCCTTGGGAAGGCGACTTTAACGCAAATAAGGTAGTTTGATACAGATTTGCGGCGGTTAATCAGGTCTTTGAGCCAGCCAACTATGCCGCCAGGACCGGTGACATCGCGGCCTTTAAATTTTTCGAGTTCAAGGCGACGTATGAAGGGCTTTTCTACCGGAGGAGGCGCTGTCAGACCGATTCTGGAAAAGAAGGTCGCGATCTGTTCGTCTGAACTGAGTGTTATTTTGTTTGAAGTACCGGCAACGGTCTCAATTTGATGCGCCCTGATGTCGCGCACAAAATTGATCAGGTCGGCAGCGTAGTTGGAGGCGGTAACTTCATGAATGTTGTTCACGGCTCCCTGGCTGCCGAATCTGAAAAGATTGTATATTGGCAGAAATGCTACGGCAGTGATGACAAGAGCTATCAATATTTCGAGCATCGAAAAGGCTTTGCGTTGCATTTCAGTTTCCGTTCAAGTTGAGAGGTTCGTCGGCAAACGGGTTCTTGCCAGGACTTTGCACTGGGTTGATCAGAGAGTCGCTGCCTGTGCCTGCTTCTGCGCTAAGGCCTGCGGTTGCGGATGCTGCTTCAGTCGTGGCCGCCGGTGTGCCGTTTTCATCGGTTCCGTTAGTAACTATACCATCTGCCTCGGCGGTTGTCGAGGCTATTAAAGGCTTGTCAATGCCGGCCAGAGATACTTCGTCTGGTTGCAGGTCAGAGATGCCGGCTGGTGATGCTTTAGAAAGGCTTTTGCGCTCAAGTTGCAGCTGCTTGCCGTTGATCGTTATGGTCAGGCGGGCACCTGAAATCAGTTCAAAGGTTGCCTCGGCATCGTAGAATTCGAGCAGGCCTTGTGAACGTTTGACAGAAGCTTTGCCTGACATTTTGAATACCGAGGTCTGGTCGGCAGTTACGGTAAACAGAAAGCAGCCGTCGAGTGCAGCCGGTTCGAATGTTGCAAGATCGAAGGTCTGATCCGCAGCCAGCTTTTCGCCCTGAAGGGTGGCGTTGTCATTGAGAGCCTGCAGCATGACGCCTTCACTCCTGCCATGGTATTTCACAATGGCGGGTGTGTACAGACTGACAACGGCAAGAATCGTCAGCAGCGCGAAAGCGGTCAGCCAGAAATAGCGCCAGCTCTGGTAGCTGCTGGTCGGGA
>MFYY01000182.1:19077-19403 GCA_001787855.1 Candidatus Riflebacteria bacterium GWC2_50_8
TCAACTCCTTCACGGAGAAGAGAATCTTCAGCGCGGATCTGTTCGACCTCTTTTCGGCATTCTGAACAGGTTGTGAGATGCAGTTCAAACTGCGCCTGCTCTACTTCTGAGAGTTCGCGTTCACAGAACAGCAATATTTTGTCGTTTTCAGGACATCTTTTCATAATTTTCTCTTTTTTCCCGAAGAATGCCTCTGGCCTTGAAGATTCTGTTCTTTACCGTCTGTAACGGCACCTCGAGAACCTCTGCGATTTCCTGATAAGGCAGTTCATTGATTACCCTCATCAGAAACGGCGTTCTGAGCTCTTCTGGAAGCTCCTGAATCA
>MFYY01000182.1:19451-22514 GCA_001787855.1 Candidatus Riflebacteria bacterium GWC2_50_8
GCTGAGAACTTGCTTCCCGGGCGCTGTCGGTGAGCATTACCTCGTTCACCAGCGTTGTCGATGCCACACTTCGGCCAGCTTTACGCCTGGAATCGATAAGCAGATTGCGGGCGATGGTAAGCAGCCAGGCTGCAAAGCGTCGCTCACAGTCAAAACTGGCCAGATGCCTGAAAGCCTTGACAAATGTTTCCTGAACAATGTCTTCGACCTCCTGCAAATCATTCAGTCGGGACAACAGAAAGCTGAACACCAGCCTTTCGTAGCGCTCGACCAGTTCGGCGAAGGTTTCGAGTTCGCCTGCCAGAACTGCGTGAACCAGTTCTTCATCGGTTCTTTCGTGCTTGTTCATCTACTATACCGACTTCTTTGCAAAAAGTTTTTATTCTTCAGTAATTATTTCTATGTCGCGTGGTCCCATTGCCAGCCCATAAAAGTCAGGCGTCGACATATCCTTGTTGCCGCCAAACTCTTCGGGCTCAAAGCCCCATTCTATGACGCAGCCCTGCTTGACCAGATCTTCAATGTCATCGCTGGCAACGCCGCCAATTATGTGCAACGGCTGGTTAACCGAGACTTTGCCGTTATCGCCATTTACATTGACAAAGAACCCGTGCATCTGTGGCAGCTCACCAAGACCACCGCGACCGGTCGTTATGGTGATGCCCTTTTCTGCAACCAGAGTGAGGTAGCCAAAAGCATCAGGGTTGTCAGGCGGGTCGTCACCAATGTACGGGTTGATGATTGGTTCTTTTACGGTTATGTGGCCACTGGCAAGAATAATTCCTCCCTTGGCGATTTCGAGCGGTATGTCTATCACCAGATCGCCGTCAAATGCGATTATCTGGCTTAGATAAACAACCTTTTTTTTCTTTTCTTCAATTATAAACTGTGTTTTAAAGAATTCGCACTGACTGAGAAGAGTTGGTTTGCCGGCCTCACCGGGAATGCGGAAAGTGACGCGGTCGCGAAGATAGCTGTTGTCTGTCTTGATCTCTGTAATGGGGCCCTTGTAGTGAATTTCCTTGTCAACAGCTTTGAACTCAAATTTATCGGTGCAAAGCGCATCTGGTGATTCATCGATATAGCCATTTTCGGGTACAACATCAGCCCAGTTGCGGTCTGGACCACCCGGGTCGCAGATGTTGTGAAGTGCGGTGTTGTAAGGTTCCCAGTCGCGGATTTCCGGGTCGAGGCCGCAGAGGGGTGGAGAGTTCTCAGGAAGACCGACCTGGAACGCGGTGTAGTTAATGTTGGTCAAAAATGCCGAAACGAAATCATTGAGAAAGATATCGTCGGCGCTGCCGCCTTTAATTTCCTTGAACCACTGTGGCACTATATTTGTAATAAAATCATCGAAGGGGTTGTCTTCTGCATTCGGGCTGAGAAAAGCAGGTATCGGGTATACTCTGGAGATCTCGCTGAAATAAAAGGCGAAGGTGCGCAGATATCTGCGCTTGATTTTTCCAAAGATGAGGGTGGGGGTACAGAGCGCGGGTGTGCCGTAAAGATGCATGGAATTACCGACATCAACAACTTTTTTTATGTCCGATTTCTCCATGTGCCGCTCGTAGATGTACAGTGCATCCCTGAATAGCTTGCTGTTGCGGAATTTGATATCCCAGAGGCCTTTATAGTAACCGTAATCGACGAAGGCCACCATCAGTCTGCTTGCTTCGCCCTGATTATTATTATCTATTCTTTGATCGAACCACTCTGTCCAGTCTTTTGAAATGAGCCAGCCGGCAGAATTCTGATTGAAATAGAAATGAAAATACTCGCCGAAAGAAGCCTTGGGCAGCCTGTCGTCATGGGCACCGGCCAGTATGTTGAGTATCAGGTTTCCCTTGTTTTTCTGAGAATCCATCGACGGACCCTCGCCGCCAAGGTAGATCCAGCCGCTCTTAACGAAGGATGGGGCGCCGTCGATATCTTTGACAATATTGTCGGCGCGGTTAAAGCGAAAATCCAGCCCTTCAACATTTTCGCGTTTGTTCTTAACACGGATTAGCCGGTTGAAGCAGATCATCGGCCGCCGACCATCTGATGCTGAGCCGTCAAGCTTGCCGTCGTCTTTGTTAAAAGTCTGGTTGGCTACCTTGTTGATAAGGTTTTCGTCGCGACTGGTGGTGGGTGAGGCGCCGCGATGAGAGAACAGTGTAAACCGGTAAAAAGGCGGTGCCAGCAGTCGGCACAGCAGAAATTCTTTGCGGATGCGACAGGTTTTTTCGATGTCTAGATGGGTAACCCTGACCAGAATGTCGATATATCCCTTACGCTCGTATGGGCTGTTTTCAAGCCCTTTTATCGGGGCGCTGAAGGGAAATTTATCGCCAAGATTTGCGATATACGATACTTTAAATTTAACATTGCCATGATTGCCCCACTCTTTGGTAAAACGCTCCATTATTTCTCTGGTTACATCAAGTGAATTGATTCGACTTGTGTAATCAACTTCTTCAAGCAAACCGGTCTGATCTGAAAATGCGGAATTCATTATTTTTTGACCGAAGTCAGGGTCTCTGGTTTCGAAGTCTTTCTGCAGTTTGCGCACCGCCAGACGACCAACTGCCGAAGCAATCTGATAAAGCCGCTCGTTGACCGAAACACGATTGGTTACGGCGCTTTCGTGGCGCACGCGGCTGACCAGTGAAGTGAAAACTATGGTCAGAAAAAACAGCACGCCGGCAACGATGACCATCAGCATGCCGCTTTTGGGGTGGTGCCGAAAAATCTTCATGCCGCAGAGACCTTTTTAAGCAGCGCCGCTGCCCGGTTGTCTGATGGATCCATTTCCAGAATACGCTTGAGATGTTTGGTGCATGTGTCGTTGTTGCCAAGTTTCAACGCGCAGACTGCCGCCTGAAAAAGAAGAGGCCGGTTAAATGGAAAAAACTCCAGTGCACGGTCAAACCAGGATGTGGCATCGCCGGGATTGCCATTGCCAAGCAGAATTGTTCCGCAAATTACCATGGCGGTCGCGCTATCACGACTTGAAGGGAAGTTGTTTATAAGACCTGTGAGAGTTTGCAGTGCCTCGTCGGTCTGATTCATCTGCGTCTGGCA
>MFYY01000182.1:22542-28284 GCA_001787855.1 Candidatus Riflebacteria bacterium GWC2_50_8
TCGAGAGGGTCGATCTGCAGAGTCCGTCGGTAAAGCTCGAAGGCCTGCTGATAATCGCCTTTCAGGCGGTAGGCATCGGCCATATCGTTGTGAGCGTTGCTGTCGGTAGCATTATTTCGGATCGCCTCACTGTAGTATTCTATGGCACGATCGAGGTCACCCTTGTCAAACCAGGCGTCGGCCAGCCAGTTCGCGAGAAGGCCGCAGTCAGGGTTCAATTCGTAGGCTCGTTGCAGATGCTTGATCGCCTTTTCCAGATTGCCGACACGCGCCGACGATATGCCTATGCCGGCATGCGCTTCAGCACTGTCGCTCTGCAATTTCAGCGCTTTCTCATAATGACGGATGGCCGTCTCGACATCGCCGTTCTCAAAACTTGCAATGCCCAGAGCGATCTCGGCATTGAGCTTGTTTTTGCCCTGCCGCAGGCAGGCGTTGGCCTTTTTAACTATGTCCGCAGTTGAGTATCCCATGGCACTCCATTATAGCAACAAATATTGGCACTGGCAGAAGATATTTTAACGCATATCATACCGCAGATCTCAAAAAAAGTTTACAGCGAAATAAAAAGGCGGCTGCATTTAAGCAGCCGCCCTTTAACAGACCATTAAAGATCAGATTTCTTCAAGCGTTCGGGTGTGGCGTATTACATAGGCCTGATTATTGAGACCCTTCAAAAAATGCGTCCAGACGTCTTCCTGGTATGTGCTGCGCAGTTTGCGTTTGAGCTGAGTCGTGACATCAGCGGTGAGCGAAGCTTTAACACCGGGGTTCTCGTTCTCTTCGAGCATGGCAATTACATAACCATATGGAGTCGAGATAACTTCGGTGATTTCGCCTTTTTTGAGGCTCCATACTGCTTTGTCAAGCTTCTCAGAAAGCTGACCACGGCGAACCGGTGCTATCAGGCCGCCATTGCCGGCCGAACCGTCGATGCTGAAGCGATTTGCCAGCAGAGCGAAGATTTCGCCCTTCTTGAGGCGGTCATACACTTCGTTTGCGGTTCTTTCTTCAGAAATGACAATCTGGCGGATTTTGCGGGTAGCAGGCACGTCAAACTGGTCGATGTTGGCGTCGAATTCTTTCTGGATCTCTTCAGGTGATGGTTCGAGAGTAACCATACGTCTGATTTTTTCTTTTACATCGTCGAAAGCTTCATAACGATTGGTTTCGTAAGCCGTTATCTCCACGAAGTGGTAGCCAAGTTCGCTTTTGATCGGTCCGGCAACCTTGTTGGCCCATTTGCCGTCTTTGATCAGATTCATGAATGTGGCGTGGAGTTCGGGCAGATAGGTGCGGCCGTCGGCTGAGATTTCACCAGTGCCGTCAGAGATTGCGTAACTTGAAAAGCCTGGGTTAGCTGTTATTGGAAGCGGGCCGAAAGTGCTCTTAACTTCCTTTTCGCTCTTTTTATCTTCGGCAGCGATTTTGGCCAGTTCGGCGACGCTGGCGGTTGGATGTTCGGTGCGCAACTTTTCTGATTTCGCCAGTGCCAGCTTAATGCGGGCTTCTTTTTCGAGAATTTCATGAATTCTAAGTTTGAGAGTCGGAGTCAGCGCCAGATTGATCGGCGGGTGCTTGCTTTCAAGTCTGAACAGGTGATAACCGTTGTCGGTTTTGATAACATTGGTAACCTCACCGGGTTCAAGGGCAAATACTGCGCTTTCGATTTCTTTGGTTATTCTGGTGCTGTTGTTGCCGAGTTCTGCGCTGATCATTTTCTTCTGCTCAGCCGAGTAATCGTCGGTTATTTCGCCAGAAAAAATAATCGGCAGTTTGCCGCCGTCCTTGCGCGAAGGGGCCATTGAATGGAGCTTTGCCAGGTTTTCGAAGGTTTCACTCTGATAATTTAACTTCTGGCGCACGGTTTCGAGAGTGTTTTCAGCTTTAATGCTGGCCTGAGAGTCTTTTATTTCGATGGCAAGTTCGGTTTTGACTTCGTCGAAAGATTTTACCTTTTCAGCGGTTTTGCCTTCAACTTTGATCAGATGATAGCCAAACTGAGTTTTGACCGGTTCGGTGATTTTACCGATGGCGGTTGAAAAGGCGGCATCTTCAAAAGGTTTGACCATGGCGCCACGGGCAAATTCATCGAGTTCGCCACCCTTGGCGCCGGAGCCTGGATCCTGAGAGTGTATTTTTGCAAGTTCGGCAAAGTCTTTGCCTTCTTCAATCTGCTTTTCGATGTCTTTTATTTCAACAAGAGCGGCTTCAAATGCCTTTTCGGGGTTAAATGCTGCGGTTACGTCAATCTCGCGCCGTTCGCCGGCGTTAGTAACAACAAGAGATACTGGATTACTGCCGGCTTTAGCGAAAATGCCTATTTTGCCAAACAGGGCATTTTTAGTTGCTCCATTTATTGGCAGTTCAAGGGCGTTCTCGGTTTTTTCGATGCTGGCGTCATCAGCAGTCAGTTCTTCGCCGTCAGCAGTTATCAGGACAAAGTCACTTCTGCTCAGGCTGGTTGAACTCTGTAAATTGGCGATGCCGGCATCAAACGTGTAAAGGGTTTTTCCATCAACTTCTGCGGAGGTAAAGTTGCGCAGATTGATGCTGAGCTCGCCAAACTTTTCGTCGAAGCTGTTTTTGGGCTTGATCAGGATGTGGCGGGCTTTAACTTTTTCTGGATTCTTAAAACGGTCGAGATTGTCGGTGTACTGACGTCTGATTTCTGCGTCACTGACTTCAATACCTGCTTTAAAACCGGTCTCATTTGGATCGATGTAGATATGAGAAAGGGCAAGTCTTTCAGAACTTTTGAATTCATCGCGGTGCTTGTCGAAATAATCCTTGATTTCGGCCTCGTTTACTTCTGCTATACCGGTGTAGTCATCCGGAGAAACAAGGAGGTGATTGAAGCTTATCTGGTCATCATCTTTAAAACGAATTTTGTTTTCATCGTAATACTTTTTGATGAAGTCTTCGGTTGCGCTGGCCGGTGCCACAACCTGCATGATTTTTTGTGATACCGACTGATAAGTCAACTGTTTGAGTCTCTGCTGACCATATTCATCAATACTGAGGCCTTCGCGTTGAAGCTGTCGGTCAAATTCAACCGGAGATATTGTCTGTCTGTCCTTTTCAACAATAGCGGCAGCAGTAACTTCCGGTTTGATATTGTGCGAGCGGGCATAAAGCTCAAGCAGCGCCATTGAAATGAGGCTTTCGAGGGCTTTTTCCTTGAGCATTTTCCCGTAAAATTCACGAATACCGGCAGGCATTGAATCGTTCTGAAGCTGCTGGTATTCAGGAGAATCCTTGATAGCGCGCCAGACCGTTTTAACGTCGATTACCGTGGTCAGAGATGCATTCTCGGTCGGCAGTGAAACGTGCGCTACCGGCATGTTGAGTTTGCTCTGCAGGTGCGCCGGAACCATGTTTTTCAGTGCTTCTGCACGGCGTTCTGATTCATCGGCCTGCTGTTTGCGTTCTTCCTGCTGCTTGATCGCTCTGCTGGTGCCATATCCAATTACAAAGATCGAACCAACAAAAAGAAGTACTGTTGCCCAGATGATCTCCTTGATATGGAGCCTGAGCCATCGCATCGACATGAAACTTGCCTTGGACATTCGCTTATTACCTCGTCAATCTTGTCTTGATAAACTCCCGCGTACCCTCGAAAAAAATCCGGGGCACTTTGGGACTGTGGATTATAACACCCTATAGCAGACATGTCAAAAACTGCTTTTTTTTTAAAACATGACTTGACTGATTTAACTGACACTGTTAACATGTCAATATAGCTTCGGTATAATAAGTTTAATAAGACAGGAGGATGGAGTATGAAGCTTTTTATCAGTCTTCTCGTGGTTTTTCTGATGGTAGGATTTGTTGCCAGCCCGGTTATGGCATGTGATCCCGATGGTTGCGGCGGTCATGGCGATGGCGATGACAACGGCGGCTGCGGTGACGATGGTTGCGGTCAAGATCATGAAGGCGACCCCAATGATGATCAGGGTGATGGCGATGGTCATGGCGGATGCGATGGCGATTCCTGCCCCATCTGAATAAATAGTTAATAAAAAAAGCCCCGGTTTCCGGGGCTTTTTTATTGCAGATTTTTTGCAGCGATTATGCGGCGAAGGATCGCTGAGCAATTCATATCAGTGCATGAAGTTGTCTGATGAGAGCACTTTCTGGGTGGCAATAAAGTCTTCGCGATCGCCTTCGGGCAAAAACACGGCAGCTGCAAAGTTCTCGAGTGCATCTGAACTGAATGTCCTGGTGTTTCCACTCTGATTCTGTTTCCAGATGTCAGCATTGGCAGTGACCATTACAAACTCTGATGGGACGCTGACTTCTATGCTGGCTTTGCTGAAATCAACCGGAAAAAGCCCCCATTTTGAAACGAGAGAGCCGACCATGAAGCGGCGGCCAAACTTTTCGCGCTCGAACAGTTTGGTAAAGTCTTCCATTAGAAAGCCCTTTTTGCTTCTGCCGCCCTCTGCTTCCTGCTCTCGAAGAGCTTTTCTGACGCTGTCTACACTGTAGTTAACCGATGTTCTGGCGTTGATATCAAAACTGATAGTTGCGCCGGGCTGCAGTTCGAAAGCATGGCGAGGATTGGCGCGGTCATAACGCTTTGCTTTGCCGTCAATGTTAATGCGCACCTGACTTTCACCGGCCGGATAAAGTATTCTGAACTTGATCGAACTGCTGACTGGCTTGTCAGTAACGTTTTTCATCTGCACTTTGAGTGAAGCATCCGCGTCATTGCCCGAAATCTTGACCTTCGCAACGCACTCGGTTACCTCAAAGTTCTCTGAAAGGCCTTTTTCGATGATAAGTTCTGGAAATCTCGGCAGCATGTTGCGTTGTTGAGCGTCAGCTGAAAGAGCGCCAACCATGATCAGCCCGAGAATAATGGCAAAAATTCTGTTTCTCATTTATTAACCTCCCCGCAAAGGGTATGGCAATTATATTGTTTTGTAGCCAGCCTTGTCAAACTGCTAAATCATGATTGCCATCATCGGCAAGCAGCGGTCGTTCACGCAACGCATTTTGGCTGGCCATAAGCGATTACTGCAAAGCACTGGAAGTTTTGCCGGTTATGCAGTAAGATTTGAACTATATTACCGTTGCAGCCTCGAAAGGAACATACATTGAAAAAGCAGCACAATATCTTTGCCGATCTGCATACGCACAGCACCGCTTCCGATGGTCTGCTGACACCTGCCCAGTTGATGGAAAGCGCCAGGGAAAAAGGTTTGGCAGTTCTTGGAATTACCGATCATGACACTGTTGCCGGACTGGCAGAGGCTCGTCATGCCGCAGAAAAAAACGGGGTTCGCCTGGTGCCGGGCATTGAGTTATCCTGTGGCTGGAAAGGGCGTGACACGTCGGTGCACGTTCTTGGTCTTTACATTGACGAAAATGCCTCTGATCTGCAGAAACTGCTGAATGAGCAGCGTGAACAGCGCTATCATCGTGCTCTCAAGATGGTTAATCAGCTTGCCGTCATCGGCCTCGATGTAGCCGAACTGCGGCAGCGTTTTGAGCAGTCTCCGGAGAAAGTTCTTGGCCGACCCCATATCGCCCGCTATCTGCAGGAACGCGGTTATGTCAAAGATTTTCAGGGTGCCTTCGAACGCTATCTTTCGCGTGGCAAGCCGGGATATGTGGCAAAAGATCATGTTCTGCCAGAAATTGGTATTGACGTGATTCATGCTGCCGGTGGTATCGCGGTTATTGCTCACCCTGGCCTGACTTCAGACTGGGCCGACGTCTGGAAGTGTATCTCAG
>MFYY01000182.1:28439-29621 GCA_001787855.1 Candidatus Riflebacteria bacterium GWC2_50_8
AATGGGGTGACCCAAGAAGAACTCAACAGAGTCATGAGCCGTTTGAAGCGCTGAATACCAGGATCAAAGTCCCCAGCGCAATCCGGTACCAGCCAAAGACACTCAGACTGTATTTTTGGATAAAGCGGATGAAAAGCGAAACAACAATCCAGGCGCTCACAAATGACGTAACCGAACCAATGAGCAGAATCGGACCATCTGTCGCCCAGACAATGTGATGAAATTCTTTCACGATTTTCAAAGTGAAAGCCCCAATCATAGTCGGAAGTGCCAGGAAAAATGAAAACTCGGCCGCTGCCGTCCGGTTAAGACCGAAAACCCGGCCACCGATGATTGTAGCACCGGAACGGGAAGTTCCCGGAATGATGCTCAGACACTGAAAGAAACCGATACTCAGCGCTTTGGCGAGCGGCACGTCTTCAGCCCGGGCAATTGCACCCGAAAACCCCCAGCGCTCAATTGCCAGAATCACCACCCCGCCAATGACCAGGGCAAGTGCCACAATTTGCGGCTGCATCAACAGGTCGAGTTTGTCCTTCACCGCAAAGCCAATTATGGCGGCGGGAATAAAAGCGGCAATGACACTGATCCAGAAATTCCGTGCTTCATCCGAAGAAAGAATTCCAGCAGTCGACTTCCACAGTCTGCGCCAGAAAAGAATGACTATGGCGAGAACGGCCGGCAGCTGGATGACCACATCAAATAAATTATCCAGCTCCTGAACACGGGCAGGATCGCCCGTCAGCGGGAAAAAGTCGCGAACCAGCACCAGATGTCCTGTGGAGGAAATCGGCAGAAATTCAGTGAAGCCCTCAATTACACCCTTGATCGCGGCATTCCACTCATAGGAAATCATGCTTTGATCTTGGCCCAGGAGTCACGCAAAGTCACGGTTCGATTGAATGCCAGATGTCCGGGCGCATGGTCTTTCATATCCGCACAGAAATAACCGAGCCGCTCAAATTGATAGCGCGCTTCCGGTGCCACCGTCGCAAGACTTGGCTCAACATACCCCTTCAGGGTTTCGAGCGAGCCCGAATTGAGTTCCTTCAGATAGTCGCCTGTCTGTCCCGGAACTTCCGTCGTGAAAAGCCGGTCATAAAGCCGGATTTCCGCAGGAACTGCATGGGCGGCCGATACCCAGTGAATGGTCCCCTTGACCTTCCGGCCATCAGGGGAATT
>MFYY01000183.1:0-371 GCA_001787855.1 Candidatus Riflebacteria bacterium GWC2_50_8
GCCAGGCCAATATTTCCCAGCATTTGTCAATTATGAAAGCCAGGGGGATTGTTGCGTCAAGCAGGAAAGGCAAAAACATCCATTACAAGCTTACCAATCCAAAGATCATTAAGGCATTTGACATTATAAGGGAAATTTTGGCTGAAAGGATTAAAAAAATCAATGAAAGGAGTTGATGGCTTATGGAGAACAATAAAAATGCGTGGGTGGGGGTATTTGCCGCTGTTGTGCTGATACTTCTTTTTGGAAGCTTTGGGATGGGCGGCTACGGCATGATGGGATTTGGTTGGGTATGTCAAAAGGAGCAGAAACAGGGCCAGGGCGCTCAAGCTGCTGGAAAAGCCGATGATGCCGTCTGAAGTGGGCAAGGA
>MFYY01000183.1:480-3558 GCA_001787855.1 Candidatus Riflebacteria bacterium GWC2_50_8
ACTGAGGATGAGAGCCTGAATCACCGCGTATTCTGTTATGGTCGTGGCGATGGCGATATCAAGCGCAAAACGCCGCAGCTTCTGAAAATCGACCATTCCTCTACCTTCACGACGCCAGGGCTATTCTGGGTAGTGCAGCCGATTGAAATGGGCAAAACCGTTATTGGCGCGATCGGGCTTGCATTTGAGACCGAAGCGGCCCCGACCAAAGAAGTGGCACCTGAGATTCTCAATACCGTGAGTGAACTGCTTGATAACTTTTTCTTTGGAATCCATATCAACCGCCTTAAACACAGCCTGATTATGGGCATACAGTCGGCGCTCAAGAGTCATTCGATTGTCGATTCGATCGACGGCGCGGTCTATGTGCTGAAAAAAGAAATACCATTCCGAAAAATGATACTGCTCTATTCAGACCATGAATTGACCGGTGTCAGTAAGATCAACTACCTGGTTTACGAAGATTACGCAAGGGTTTATGACTCAGGCGAAACGCGGCACCCCGGTCTCGATGAGTTTGTTAAAGACACTGACGGCTGTTTGAGTGCAAATACCGATGAACTCAAAAAGGTTCTTGGCGACAACGACCTGATGGTTTCATATCTTCTTGACGGTCTGATAGATGAAGATCTGATCGGCAAAGTCATTTTTGTTCCGGAAAAGGACGTCAGCTTCTCGATTTTCTGTCGCGAAATCATACAGGTATTCACCGAGACTCTCAGACAGAGGCTTGTAGACTTTAATCGCGAGCGCAATTCGTTGCGCAAGTTCTTTTCCGACAAGGTAATTGCCAGACTAACCTCAGAGCCGGGCTACCACAAGCTTTATCTGGAGCCGCGCGACACCGACATCGGCATTATTTTTGCGGACATATCAGGTTTTACCAAGATGAGCGAACAGATACTGGTTTCTCCTGAGCGCATAACCAGGTTTGTTGACACCTGGTCGAACGAGATTATCAAGCGGGTGTTTCCGCTGGGTGCCTGCCTCGACAAACTGGTTGGCGACTGCATAATATTGCTGTTCGGGCCGCCGTTTTATTCAGACACACCCGAGGAGATTGCCACAAAGGTTATAAAATCTGCAGAGATAATCATAGAAGTTACTCGAACAGTTTTCATGATGCCGGAGTATTCAGATATCAGAAAGCACCCGGATTACGCGAAGTTCGGCGTGGCGATTGGCGCTAATTACTGCCCGGCGGTAGTTGGTCTGATCGGGCCCAATGACGATCTGACCGCATTCAGTTCGGGAATGAACATAACCGCGCGCCTGCAGGGTCTGGCCAAAGCTGATCAGCTGCTGGTTACCGAAAGGCTGCAGGAGCTGATAAGGCCGATGAACATGTGGCAACTGGTGGGACCGCAGGCAATGCCAGTCAAGAATGTTGAAAAGCCGCTGGTTTACTACCATGTAACCAGCCTGGAGAAAGCGGATCAGGCTGGCCAGAAGTAGACTGGCAATAAGATTGCCCGCACAAAGCCGCGAAGGCACGAAGAAGCTAATCAAGTCTGGTGGCTTTGAAGCTTTGTGCGGGCAGCCTGCGTTATACTGATCTAACAAAGGCTTTGTTTATAATGACCTCGCAGAAGCCATGTTTATATTAATTCGCAAAAACTGTGCCAGAGCCGAAAAGCCAGAAAGAATACAGAAATAGTGACTGCTGAAAAAACCGCAAAGAGCTGGTGGCTTTATATTGTCGAATGTGCCGACAACAGCCTTTACACCGGCATTACCAATGATATTGAGCGGCGCATGGCAAAGCACAACGAAGGGACGGCATCGCGTTACACCCGCGCCAGAACGCCAGTAAAACTGGTTTATCGCGAACCGCACCCGGATCGTTCAAGCGCGAGTCGGCGCGAATTAGAGGTTAAGCGACTGGCGCGCGATGAGAAACTGGCGTTGATAAGCGCTGGCGCCAGAAGAGCAAAGCGCAAATATTCACCGCGTGAGACTGATAAAGCAACGCCTTAGCTGCACAGAACAGATGAAAGAGTGCAGACGATTACACTTGGCCGTGCCATTCCCGTGGTGGCAGAGTATTCATCTGTGTGGGCACAATTAAGATTACGACGCAGGCCATGGATGGCCAAGTGTCGAGGCGCCGCCGGATTGCGCGCGCATTGACTCACGCGCACGAGCACGAAAAGACAAATAGCAGGGCGGTCCTGAATAGCAAATATTGATTCGGGGAGCGTTATAAATCAGTGTCTTTCGTCGACAATTGGCTTGAGTTTTCCGGTGCGTTCGTTACGCGGGAGACCACCGGGGCGGAACCACTCGATGCTGATGGTCATCCAGTTATCTTTGAGTGATTCAGCGATTTTGTAGCTGCCCTTTTTGAGTGCATCGACAATCTTTGCTTCAGGCAAAGGCTTGTCGGCTTCGAGGCGCAGCAAAAGGTGGTCTTTACCGGCAACATGGCGCGCAACGACTTGAAAAGACTGGCTTACCGGCAATCTGTTGAGTCCGGCGGCGACATCGACGGGCATCAGGTTGATACCACCGATGACAAGCAAATCATCGCAACGGCCGAGAAGTTCGAACGAGCGGCCGGAGAAGCCGCAACGACAGGTCGTTGCGGCCTGCCACCGGCCGAGATCACCGGTGCGATAGCGGACAACCGGCATCAGGATGCGCGTGAGGTTGGTTACCACCAGCTCGCCGGCGGCAGTCGGGTCGGCCGGCGGCCGCCCCGTCTCCGGCTCCAGAATCTCGACAAAGCTGTGGTCATCACAAACATGATGCACCGACCCGTCGAGATACTGACACTGCCAGCCCACCGGCCCTGTATCGACACAGGCGTACCCTGCCGACCTGATCAGGGTGGCTCCCACTGCCCTCTGCAGAAATTCGCGCGTCTGTGGCCTTAAATGCTCACCAGCATAAAGAATCTTCTCGATTCTGATCGGCAGTTTGCGCTTCTCGATCTCTTCGGCGAGATTGATGATGATCGAAGGCAGCCCGACCACCGCGTTTACCGAAAATAACCTGAGATATTTCAAAATATTTTCTATATCCGAACCGCCACCAACCGGCAATTGCAGACAACCAATGTTCTCAAGCGCACGGCCC
>MFYY01000183.1:3602-5522 GCA_001787855.1 Candidatus Riflebacteria bacterium GWC2_50_8
AGCCAGCAGGTCGGTAGACAACCGGTATTCATCATTCGAATAAAGAGTGAACTTCGGCTCACCAGTTGTGCCACCAGACGCATAAACATAAGCATCGGTCATCGGCCCGGTCAGAATGTCTTCAGATGCCGGCGGCGAATGCCGGTAAAAAGTCGCGCGATCAAGCAGAGGCAGGCGCATGAAATGCTCAAACCCGCAACCACCGGCTTTTTCAAGCAAACCGCGATAATAGGGTGACGGGTAAATCCTCGATAAAAAGTTCTCCACCCGGCTTTCAGCTGTGCCGCGGTATTCGACCCCTACCCACTCGACCAGCTGCCTGAGCATGAACACGCCATCGTGCGGCGCTCCATCATGCCCTTCGCTCATGCCACCAATCTCGGTAATTCTCTTCGCTCCTAGTTCCAGAAAGCTGTCAGCCAGCTGCTCTCTTGTCTCGGGAGTGCAGCACAACCCAACCGTCTGCAGATACGCCGACAAAGGCCGCACCTGCTCGATCAGCTGTTCACAGCTCTTGACCGTCTTAAAAAATAATGTCCGGTTCAGGCACGAAACCTTGAACACCGGGTCTTCTTCGAGAATCAGCGAAAAACTGAACGCTTCCGGGCACATCAGCCGGCCCTCGCCACGCGCCTGCATCATGCGCGCAATGTCTCTGACCTTGCGGATCTCGACCTTCTCGTCAAACCCGAGATTGCCGACCGGCAGTTCTTCCGAGAAAGAGACCATCTCGTCATAAAGCGCTTCCATCAGCAGATGCGTCTGCGCTGATGAACCAAGAACATAAACCACATGCGGCGAAGAACACGCCTGCTGGTCCCACAAGGAGAGATCCTGGGCCAGCCCTTTAACCAGATATTCAGGAACCTCTTTTTTCAGCCTCTGTCCCTCGACAACAGCGAGAGAATAGCGCGGGCCGTTTTCAATAAGCTTTGTCGAAGCACCTATGCGCGCCTTAACCGAAAGCAGCGCGTCATGTCCGCCCCAGAAAATTACGGTCAGCGGGGCGTTCAACAGCGGCGTTTCGATCGACTCGTCGCCGCCTTTCCAGAGAACTGCCGCCTGATTGGGCCAGATTATGCCGGCCGGGTCATGTTCCTTGATGCTCTCGATAAACAGCACCGGAAACACAGTATCTACCCGGCTCATCTTCAGAATATTCGCATTTTTGGTAATTATACCGCTGACCAGGCTGTCAACCGCGCCAACAAAGACATTACCGGCAGTCAGATGCAGCAGCACGCCACGCGGCAGCGCGCGCAGCTGATAATCAAGATGTGGCCGCGCAAAACCGGCATCGAGAACCGCCAGATTGCCAAGCTCGCCCTTGAGCCTCTTTTCAAGGTTCTCGCGGCGACAGATCGCGCTTATCGCCTTAAAACCCTGCTCTATCATCTGCCCGCTGAAATCAGTCAACTTCGGCAGAATCTCGGCGGCCTTGCGGCGCAGGTGATATTCAGGGTCGGCCCATGCCTGCCCGACCTGGTCGAGAATTTCCAGAATGCAGGTCAGGTCTGGTCTGGCCGCCACGGCGGCCTTTTCAAAAGCTTCATCAAGAAGCTCACCGGCAGTATTGGCGCTTAGCCAGTTCTGGTCCTGTTGTTGTCCAAATACGTATATTTTCTGCTTTTTCATGCCTGTTCCATTACTTGAGTAGATCGAGCGCAGTCATGGCGCAGCCTTTGTGCTTGTTAAGACCGGCACGGCCAACGATTCTGAATGTCTTGCCCGGCCGCCCGCACGGGCAGTTGCCCTCGATTATCGCCTTGTCAGTCGTCAGCAGCGAAATCGACGGGTAGCTCGACAGATAAGGCGTCATCAGATACAACAGCCCCTCTTTGCCGTCGCCAACCGGCTTGAGCGTTTCGGGGTCGACAGTCAGCGCGCGCGCGTAGATCGGCACATGCAGCCGCCCGGCTT
>MFYY01000184.1:0-240 GCA_001787855.1 Candidatus Riflebacteria bacterium GWC2_50_8
GGTAAATTCGAGAAAAAGCTTCCTCCGGCTGGACTGTAGAAGCTTCCCCATATCCGATCCATGTAGATGGGTATAACGGGGGCAGTCCGGCCCCTGATGATACGCTCGAGCCCGCGATGGAAGGGAAGCAGCATTCCGATGCGGGTTATCTGCCCCTCGGCGAAGATGCAGACCAGATCGCCCTGGTCGAGGCATTCGCCGGCCGTCCTGAGGGCTTTGATGATCATGCGCATACCGCCG
>MFYY01000184.1:274-3556 GCA_001787855.1 Candidatus Riflebacteria bacterium GWC2_50_8
CCAGAAGTTATGATAATAGATCGCCCCAACAATGAATCGCACCGGACGATGGGTACTGGCCATGACGAGAAAACCATCGATGAACGAGACGTGGTTCGGAACAAGGAGGGCGCCGCCCTCGCGTGGAACGTTCTCGCTTCCGACAATCGTCAGCCGGTAAAATGTTTGCGCGAGGATAACGAAGATAAGTCTGATCAGGAATTCCGGAAGGAGCCAGATCGCCCAGGCGGTGCATCCTACCGTGAAGGTTGCGGAGAGCATGAGAATCGTCCGGGTGGACATTCCTATGGCTGCCATTCCGCCCGCCCCGAGCGAGCCGAACATGATCCCGGTGAAGACGAAGACGTTCGCCAGGGCGATGATTCCGCCTCGCCTGTCTGCGGGGGAACGCCACTGCAGTATCGCGTCAAGCGGCACGACGACGAGACCCGACGAGATCCCCAGGAAGATCATGACGATGAGGGTGGCAACGTAGCCTGGCCCGAGAATGCTGAACAGGAGGCTGAAAAAGGCGATTCCTATCGCGCCTAACGGAATAAGGCCGTATTCGACCAGTTGCCCCGAGATCCGGCCCGCCCAGAGACTTCCCAGGCCCACTCCGATACCGTAGAACGCCAGGGGAATGCCTGAGAAGGTATCACTGTTTGCCCAGTCGCGGGTCAGAGCCTTGGCGTAGACCAGGATATCCTGCCCCAGGAGGCTTACGGTGAACCAGAAATAGACCGACCCCAGGACGCCCAGATAAAGCACCCGATCGGCTCTAATGGCTTTCCATGCTTCGGAGATAGATTGGACGAATCCGCCTTCAGATCGGGCCGCCGAAACCTTCGGCATGTACATCGAGGCGAACCATCCCGCCACCGAGAACATGGTCAGCAGGCAACCAGCAATGGCCGGGGTCTTCCCGGAAAAATCCAGCAGGAGCCCGCCGGAACCGGTTCCGAGGATGATCGCCAGGAACGTCCACATCTCGAGGCGGGCATTTCCCCAGGATAACTGCTCCGTTGGTAGAATCTCCGGTATGATGCCGTATTTCGCCGGGCTGAAGAAGGCCGACTGGATACCCATCAAACCCAGAACGATCAAAGAATAGAATGTGCCCCCGTCGATCAGGAGCGAGGCTGTCCCTGCGGCCATCAGAATAATCTCGACGCCCTTCAGCAAGATTATCAGGGTACTCTTGCTGACGCGGTCGGCTACGGTTCCTGCCGGGAGTGAGAATAATGCCAGAGGGAGGGTGAAAACCACGTAAGCAAGGGTCGTTTGCGATTGTGAAATGCTCTCAAAAACCGGGTTGGAGGCGGAGATTCCAGCAGTTGCCCCGCGGATCGCCAGAAGAGCGACCATCATCTTCCAGGCGTTGTCATTGAAAGCCCCAAAGAACTGCGCAATCAGCAGTCCTGTCAAGGAGGGTTTCTGTTCGGTATTCTGCATTATTCCATATCTCAGAGAATCAGCATACCCTCAGCGGGAAAACGCAGGAATAGCCATATTCCCTCATTTTATTGGTTAAAACTAAGCTATTCGATTCCCACAGTTGAGATTTTGTTATTTCAGTATTTCAAAATTACCGACCAAAAATCTTCTAGGATAAGAATTTAATATGAATTTTAAGAGTGCAATGAATTGATTATTTGTCTTTATCTATAAACTGGTTCTCAATAAAGACCTTGGTGAACACGAACTCGATGCAGTCGGGGCAAATTATAAACGAAAGCTGCCTGTTGTCCTGACTAGAAGCAAAATTCAGAGCATTTTTGAACAACTTTTTGGAACCTGCAAAACAATGTCGATGCTGATCTATGGCTGCGGCATCAGACTTCAGGAATGTCTGAATCTGCGAATCAAGGATGTCGACTGCGAACGCGGCATGCTGATTGTCAGAGTCGGCAAAAACATCCTGGGCGTAAAAAGCCCGCTCGATCAATAAGACCTGGGGGCCGGCTAAATAACCCTGCGAAACAAACGATTTGCTGATGGCAAAGTCATTTGCCAGGCCAGCTTTGACCATAAGACCATTTCGACTCGGCCAACGATGTCTGAGCGATCAACAAAACCCCAGAACCTTGAGTCGTTGCTGTTGTCGCGGCAGTCGCCAAGCAGAAAATACTTGCCTTCAGGTACCTCTATTGGCCCGAAATTTTTTACAGAAAATGCCAGAGGCATTTTCATTATTGTGTGCGGTGTTTTGCTCAGAGCTTCGTAGCTGAACTCGCAATATTCACGGTCCGTCGGCGAAAGATCTTTTTCTGGTGAAGAGGGCTCATAATTCAGCGCTTTGCCATTTATCAGCAGGCAGTTGTCCTGCATTTCGATTTTGTCACCTGGAGTGCCGACAACTCTTTTAACCATGCGGGTTCTATCTCTGGGGCCATAAAAAACCACAACTTCACCCCTGCCAGGATTGCCCCATTCCGCAATATGCCATGTGGTTAGCGGAACCTTCAGATCATAGGCGAGCTTGTTCACCAGCACATTGTCACCGACCAGCAGCGTGGGTTGCATCGAGCCGGATGGGATGTAATTGTAGTCAGCAACGGCAGAGCGCAACGGAGTCAGGACAGAAATAACAATCAGAAATGGGATTCCCCATTCACGCCAGAACGTTTTCAGCATGTTTTTTAGCATTTAAACCTCCATAGTCTGGAAGATTAGACCAGGGTCGAGGCAAAAAGTTCCAGAATTATTTAATCTGTGCTTTTGTGCGGGTCAGCCGCCGCTTTGCCGGTCAATAACGCGACGTTGCCGCCCTGAACACGTTATTGGAGAATCGGCGGCAATCTGCGGAAGTGGCCTCTGATTTTTTCAGTTGTTGCGCTGCGCGAGTTCGGCTGATTTTTCGAGGTAATAATCGTAGTTGCCGTCATAGGTGCGCAGGTTGCCGTGGTCAACTTCGAAAACCCGGTTAACCAGATGACGCAGAAAATAGCGGTCATGGCTGACGATCATTATTGTGCCATCGAATTCCTGCAGGGCTTCAAGAAGAACCTCGCGACTTGCTATATCAAGATGATTGGTAGGTTCGTCGAGAATCAGAAAGTTGACCGGCAGTGACAGCAGGCAGGCAAGCATGACCCGGGTCTTCTCGCCGCCGGAAAGAATCGAAACCTTTTTTTCAGAATCATCGCCCGAAAATAGAAAGGCGCCAAGAATGTTCTTTATTGTGCCGACGTTCGCCATCGGCAGACGTTCCTGGAGTTCTTCGAAAATCGTGCGTTCCGGGCGCAGAGTGTCGCATGAATACTGGCTGAAATAGCCAAGCTGGACGCTGGCGCCGATGTT
>MFYY01000184.1:3641-7111 GCA_001787855.1 Candidatus Riflebacteria bacterium GWC2_50_8
TGACTTTGCCGGTAACGCCATGAAAAACCGGCAACATTTTCCCATTGGGCAACGGCCATTCTTTGGCAAGGTCGTTCATTTCTACAACTATGTCACCACTGCGTTTGGAAGGCACGAAACGCAACTTGACCACTTTGGGATCGGGTGGTACAACGATGCGTTCGATTTTTTCAATGTTCTTGACGCGCGACTGTACCTGGGCAGCGTGTGAGGCGCGGGCTGCGAAACGCGCAATGAACTCTTCCTCTTTGGAAAGCATTGCCTGCTGACGACGCTGCGCAGCGAGGAGCTGCTCGCGCCTGATAACTCTTTCACGCAGATAAAATTCGTAGTCACCGCTGTAGGTTGTTATGGTTTCGGCAGCAACTTCAATAGTGCGGGAGCAGATACGTGTCATGAATTCACGGTCGTGACTGGTCATTACCAGGGCACCCTTGAAATCTTTCAGCCACTTTTCGAGCCAGATAATCGTTTCGATATCGAGGTGGTTGGTTGGTTCGTCGATGAGCAGCACGTCGGGGTTGAGCAGCAGAATGCGCGCAAGTGCGATGCGCATTTTCCAGCCGCCTGAAAAATTTTCAACCGGGTCTTCCCAGCGGTCGGGGCTGATGCCGAGACCATTAAGGATCGTCTGTGCTTCTGTTTCCTTTTCGTAGCCGTTGAGGTGAATGAATTCTTCCTGAAGCTTGCCATAACGGTTCATAAACGCGTCATCCATTACACAATCAGGTTCGGCCATCTGGTGCTCGATATCGTGGAGTTTCCGGCCGATCTCGTAGACCTTGCCAGCCCCGGCCAGCACTTCGGCGAGCGCTGTTCGACCCGACATTTCGCCGACATCCTGCGAAAAATATCCGATGACGATGCCCGCGTTGATGTTGATTTCACCTTCATCGGGTTTTTCTTCGCCAGTAATCAGGCGGAATACCGTGGTTTTGCCGGCACCATTCGGGCCGACCAGGCCGATTTTGTCACCGGGTCTGACGAGAAAATTGGCGTCTTGAAAGAGGATGCGATTTGAATATGCGATTTTTACATTTGCTAAGTTGATCATGGCGCATGATTGTAGGCCACCAGCGCCGGCAAGTCAACTGGCAATTAACAGTTTGCCTGTGCAACATTGAATTTGTTGGCGTAATCTGCCATAATCGCGTTATCAATATGACCAGCAAACGAATGAGCGGCAGCCAGGTGTTAGCAAGGTGCTTCGGGTATCTTCGCCCATACCGGCGTATTACAATTGCTGCCTATCTTGCGCTGATCGCGGTTAATGTTGTGACTCTGACAATTCCGCAGTTCATTCGCTGGATTGTTGATCACGGTATTGGCCGGCAGGATGCCGGACTGGTCAAGACTTCGGTGCTGGGGTTGCTGGTTCTGGCATTGATAAAAGGAATTATCAGCTATTTTCAGGGGTGCTGGACCGAAACGGCATCTCAGAACGTAGCCTGTGACCTGCGTAATGCCATTCACGGGCAACTGGCACGTCTGTCGTTTTCTTACCACGATCGCAGTGAGACAGGTCAGTTGCTGACCCGCGCGATTCAGGATGTTGAACGTATCCGCTTCATAACCGGGCGTGCTTTTCTGCGCATTGCCGATGGTGTGGTTCTGGCAATCGGAACAACGCTGATGCTGGTATTGATAAATCCGCTGCTGGCAATTATTGCTATGTCAACCATGCCGCTTCTGATCTGGCGTGCCATGAGTCTTGGTCAGCGTCTGCGTCCCATGTCGCTGGTTATTCAGAAACAGCTGGGCAAGCTGACGACCAGGCTTGAACAGAATTTACGTGGCGTGCGCATTGTCAAGGCGTTTGCCCAGGAAGACGCCGAAATCGCAAGATTTGCCCGCGAAAACCGGCGCTGGTTTTCTTTGTCGGCGCTGACAGCCCGGTTGCAGGCATTTAATGGGCCGCAGATTGATCTTATTGCAAATCTCGGCACAGTGATTGTCATTGGCTACGGCGGTTATCTGGTCATCAGCCATACTCTAACGCTTGGCGAGCTGGTAGCTTTTGCGACTTATCTTGGGCAGTTGACCGTTCCGGTGCGCCGACTCGGCAATATTGTTCCGGCGGTGGCACTGGCTGTAACAGCTGGTGAGCGTGTTTTTGAAATTCTGGATGCGATTTCCGAAGTCAAGGATCTGCCCGGTGCTAGACCGCTGCCAGCGGTGCTTGGCGCGGTATGTTTTGAGCAGGTTTCTTTTGGTTATACTCATGGTCACCGGATTTTGCAGGAACTATCTTTTTGTGCCGAGCCGGGGCAGATTATTGCGTTGCTTGGCACGACCGGTTCTGGTAAATCGACCATTATCAATCTGATCCCGCGTTTTTACGATCCGACCGTCGGGCGGGTGTTAATTGACGGTCGCGACATACGGCAGGTCACACTGGCATCACTACGCGATCAGGTTGGCACTGTGCTGCAGGAAACAACCCTGTTTGCAACCACGATCCGCGAGAACATTTTATTCGGAAAACCTGGGGCGGGTGAGGCTGAAATGATAGCCGCCGCGCGTGCTGCGCAGGCGCATGATTTTATCTGCGAAATGCCGCTTGGCTATGAGACTGTTGTTGGCGAGCGTGGTGTAACTCTATCTGGTGGTCAGAAGCAGAGAGTTGCTATTGCCCGCACCCTGCTCAGGGATCCACGCATTCTCATTCTCGACGATGCAACGGCAAGCGTTGATACCGCAACTGAGCAGCTGATTCAAGTTGCGTTGGAAAGTCTGATGGCAGGACGCACCTGTTTTGTAATTGCGCAGCGTCTAAGCACTCTTCGTAAAGCAGACAGAATCTTTATTCTAGACCGTGGCCAGATCGTGGCACAGGGAAAGCACGACGAACTTATCCTCAGCTGCGGCTTGTACGCTGATCTTTATCAGCAGCAGGCAAATGTGAGTGCATTATGAGCTTTTCAATTGGATCGGCCGGGTCGGCTATGGGGCCGCGCAGCGTCATGCAGGATTTTGGTCGCGAGGCCGGCGGCCAGGCGTTCAACGCGCGCATTTTCCGAAGGTTGCTGGGCTTTCTGAAACCCCATTGGCTCCGCATGCTGGCCGCGCTCGTTCTGATGCTGATCAGCTCAATGCTGGCGCTGACGACGCCTTATCTTATCAAGATTGCCATTGACGAGCATATCGTCGCCGGGAACGCTGACGCACTGTTTTATACGGCGATGCTCATGGCAGCAGTCTTTGTTGCACTTTATGCGACGACAGCGGTTCAGCAGTATCTGCTTTCATTTGTCGGGCTGCGGGTTCTGACCAGTCTGCGGGCCCGGCTTTTTCACCATCTCCAGGTTTTGCCGGTGTCGTATCATCATGCACATATTGTCGGAGTTACTATCTCAAGAGTGATCGGCGATGTTGCCGTAATCAACGATCTGTTGTCATCTGGCGTTGCAACAATCATTGGTGATACTGTCGTGCTGGCCGGTATTGTTCTGGTCATGCTTTCATTGAAT
>MFYY01000185.1:0-7961 GCA_001787855.1 Candidatus Riflebacteria bacterium GWC2_50_8
ATTATAATGATCGAATCACCGGCGGTCTCACCGTTGACAATCTGATCGAAGAAGTCGATGGAACTAATGAAAGTCGCGATGGCGTAAGCCTTAATCTGGGTGCTGCTGTTAAGCTCACCAAGGGCACTACTATCTCGGCTGACGCAATCAATGTGACCAACACAGCTCGCGCTAACGAACAGCAGTATCGCATAGGTGTCGAAAAGAAATTCATCGAAAACGATCTGACCATGCGCATGGGTTCGCTTAACGGCACTCTTACTCTCGGGTTTGGCATGTATGTTCTGCCACATATCAGAATGGATTACTCATACTACGATGGCGAAATCGTAAGTGAGCACCATGTTGGAGCACACGTGACTTTTGACTGATCGGAGAAACGCTCTGATGAAATTTGCCGCAAAGCTGGCACTGATTATATGTCTTTTCTCCGCCTGCAGTTTGCGGGCGGATACTTTTATCGAGCCCGAAGTTTTTATCGGGCAGAAGCTTGAGGTCTTCGGCCTTGCCGGAATCCCCTGGGAAAGCGAATACTCTCATGGCGAAGAAAGATCTCGCGCCTGGATGGACGCCCTGCATCACGCTTACGAAAAGGTGTTGAGCCTGCCACTGATGGAAGGCAAGCTGGTCAGACATGTAATGCAGACCAACGCCGCCTTGAAAGAGCGTCTCGGCCTGGTTCTGATGTCGGCTCCCAAGTTTTTTCAGCAGGCTGATGCTTCTGGCCTTATTCGCTGTCGGGTAGAATTACCCTTAACCGGAAAACTCAGTGTCAGGTCGGCACTTTATCTCGCGGCCATGCGCCCGCAACCGCTGCAGCCATTAAGCTTTCTTGCTTCATGGAGTGTCGGACTGAACATTGACGAAAAAGCGCCTGCGCCGCCATTTAAGAGGGTAATTGTCGATCTGCGGAGTTTTACCTATGAACCTTCACTGTTTCCGAGGTTTTTTGACCCGTCGGGTATGCTGATATTTCAGGAATCCATGGTTCCGTCTGGTGAGCGCTTCAGCAGACCGGCGGTGCGCTATGAATCAGATATCCGGCTTGCCCGTGCTGGTCTCAAAGATGAAGAAACCATGACGATTTCTGCTCATATCAGCAAGCTGGCCTTGCGTGATATAAGTATAGAGCACACAGATGTTGATGTTTTTGCCAGGTTCTGTCGCGAACTTATACGTAATCCGCTGCAGGACCGTGAAATAGTGGTAGTTTTTAATCCGCAGGTATTGCGCCCGCGCGGCCGCCTTGCCAAAGCCGAACCTAAGGCTGAAACCGAAGAAAAGTCAAAATAGCAGACAGGAGGCAAACCTAATGAAACCAATCCGGATACTTATCGCAATCTTATTGCTTTGTTCGCTCGCCGGCACCGCCTGGGCCTCTTCAGACGTTGCCCGCGATCATGACAAGAAATTGAGCCGACTTGAACGTTACATATACGGCGATGAACAGAAGGGTGCAGAAGCAGATCGCCTGCGCCAGATTGAAGAAGATCTTTTCGGTCGAAATACCGGTCGCAAAGACGCTGAAAAGGTCAGCTATCTGCACGATTTTATTTTCAAAGGTTCGCCAGCAAATCCGTCGCTTGATATGAAGTTGAGCTTTCTTGAGTGGCGACTCTTCAATCGAACTGGCGAAGGCAATCTCGAAGCAAGACTGGCTGATATCGACAAGCAGGTTATCGGCAGTGTGTCGATGGAACCGCTTGCTTTCAGGCTTGAGCAACAGATTCATCTGATCATCGAGAATGGCCTGATTTCATTACATCAGGTAACCATACCGCGTGGAACCGAGATCAAGATGCGCCTCAAGAAAGATATTTCAAGCCGCAGTGCCAAAAAGAACGACATCATCCCGATGGTTCTCTCGCACGATGTTTTTATCGACAACAATATTCTGGTTATGACCAATGGCGGCATTGTGACGTCTTCGGTAAAATCTGTTCGACGTGGCGGCCGTTTTGGCCGCACCGGCTATGTAAATCTCGATGTAACCAAAGTTGAAAGCATGGATTCAACCGAACTGCCGATTCAGATTGATGCCGCCGGCGAAAAATTCGACAAGCGCAAAATTGGCATGGCTGCCGGCGCTTCTACACTTGGCTATCTGGTGCTTGGCCCGATTGGTCTTGCCGGTGGCGCGTTTATCAAGGGTGGCGAAGTCGAAGTGCCTGCTGGCACCGAGATTACCGTGCGGACTACCGAAGACTGCAAGGTTATCGGGGTTCTGGTTAACCGCAAGTGATTTGCTGAAGAGAATTTGTAGCCGTTAAATAAGCAGTTGTTTAAGCGCATTGTAGAGGCAGGCCGGGCATGAGCACGGCCTGTTTTTTAATTGCACTTGTCGATAGTAACTCAATGTGTTACTATCGCTGGCATGCATCCATATCTGTTTTCAATCGGCCCGCTGACTATAGGCTCTTATGGCGTGACTCTTGCCATAGCTTTTTTCACGGCCTTCATGGTCATAAACTGGCAGTTTCGCAAATACGGCTGCGACGAAGAACTGGCCTGGGATCTGCATTTTCTCGCCATTTTTGGTGGCATGGTCGGTTCGCGGCTGATGCATATTCTCGAGAATTTAAGAGAATTCCTTGCGGATCCGATGCCGATGATCTTTTCTACGACCGGTTTTTCGGTATTGGGTGGCTATGTTCTGGCTTTGATACTTTGCATTGTGAGAGTTCGTTATGCCGGTCAGCCTTTTTTCAAGATTGCCGATATCTACGTGCCGGGAATGGCAGTCGGCTATGCCATCGGGCGTCTCGGCTGTATTGTCGCCGGCGATGGTTGCTACGGTTTACCCTGTAAACTGCCGTGGGCAATGAGTTTTCCGAAGGGGCTGGTGCCCACTCTCAGCGCGAAGAATAGCACGCTGGCTGAAACTTACACTCGCCTGTTTCCCGGCGAGGCGGTACCGACAGATATCAACGTGCACCCGACACCTCTGTATGAATCATTTTCAACGCTAATTCTTCTTGGTTTTCTGCTGTTTGTCGGCTGGCGCATTGGCGGTGGTCGGCGTTTTGCCTTTTTTCTGATATGGTTCGGCGTGTCACGCTTTTTTGTAGAATTTATCAGGCTTAACCCCTTTATTTACTGGGGGCTTTCTTCAAGCCAGCTGCTGTCGATATTCTTTGTTATCGCCGGTATTATCATAATGCTTGGATCGAAAGCCCGTCTGCAAAATTTGCAGAACATCAGTCAACAACCTGCTGGAGATTGAAAACATTCTCTAACTGTTATATGCTGGTGCCGTAAAATTACAGGGAAAGGTCAGAAATAAGAATATGGCTCTGATTCTGGTCAAAGAGATTGTACAAGATCAGGGACTGACGGTTGTTGCCGGCAAAGAAGGACTCGACCGCAAGGTTATCTCATCAGAAGTACATCGTCCAGGTCTTGAGTTGGCGGGCTTTTTCGAGCATTTCGGCTATGAGCGCATAATCGTGCTTGGCCGTACTGAACTGGCCTATCTTGGCGAACAAAGCGCCGAAACACGTAAAGTTCGCTTGCGTCAGCTGCTGTTTTTCAACATTCCATGCATTATAATTACCGATGACCTGCTGGTGCTTGACGAGCTGCTCGAGCTTTGCGACCAGAAAAAAATACCGCTTTTGCGCACGTCTGCGCGCACTGGCGAGTTTATTTATCAGCTTTCGCGCTATCTGCACAACCGCTTTGCGCCGCGCAAAAGTGTTCACGGTGTGTTTGTCGAGGTATACGGCGTCGGCATTCTGATCATGGGGACTTCTGGAATTGGCAAGAGCGAGTGCGCGCTCGAGCTGATAAAGCGCGGCCACCGGCTGGTTGCCGATGATGCCGTGCAGCTCATGAAGATAAGTGACACCAAGGTGGTTGGCTCGCCTGACGAGATGATACGCCATCACATGGAAATTCGCGGCCTGGGCATAATTGACATTCGCTCTCTGTTTGGTATCGCCGCTACGGCTGACGAAAAGCCGGTTGACATGGTAATAAACCTTGAAAAATGGGATGACCAGAAAGAATACGACCGTCTCGGCATATTTCAGAGAACAGTCAAGTTTTTGAAAGTCGAAGTGCCCAGCACAACCATACCGGTTCGCGAAGGACGCAATCTGGCTGTAGTTATTGAAACCGCGGCGATGAATTTTTATCTGCGCCGCATGGGTGTTCTCAGTGCCGAAAAATTCTCAAAACAGCTGCGGGCAAAGATGAGCGGTGATTTTTAATGTTGCTGTCGTTGCGGCGCAAGTTCGGCCATGAGCTGAGAGCCAGACGCTGGGTTCTTTTCCTGCTGCTCGGCCTTCTGATGATGTGCTTTGGCTTTGTTTGTGCCGCTTTGTCGACAATTGTTCTGGCGCCGGCAAGTATCGAAACCGTTCGCAGCTTCCATCCGGCAGCTATTGCTCTTTCAGGCCTCTCTGCCATGTTGCTAAGTTCTTTCTGGCTGTATCGCGGCTTTAGAACCGCTTTTCGGCTGCTTGACAGCAAAGATTTCGGTCTTTCAACACGTTTGCGCGAATTTGTATTTCAAAAGAACCAGGTTTCGGTCAAATTATTTTCAATGGTTGCTCTCGGTGGTGGCACCGGCTTAAGTTCTCTGCTAAAAGGTCTTAAAGAACTGCCGGTAGATTTAACCGCAATTGTTACCGTTACTGACGATGGTGGTTCATCTGGCCGCCTGCGCAAAGAGCTGCAGATTCTTCCACCCGGCGATATTAGAAACTGTCTGGTAGCTTTGTCTCGTTCAGAAAGTCTTTTGTCGCGACTGTTTCAATATCGCTTCGGTGATGGCGGCGAAATAGAGGGGCATAGTTTCGGCAATCTCTTTATCGCAGCCATGACCGGGGTTATCGGCGATTTTGGCAGCGCTGTGCGCGAGGCCAGCAACATTCTGGCGATCAAAGGCCATGTTATTCCGGTCACCAACGACAATGTACAGCTGATTGCCCGGTTTGACGACGGCAGCGAAATAACCGGCGAAACGGCGATCTGTGAGGCCCGCAAGCGCATCGAAAAAATCGACCTTGTCCCTGCTTCGCCAAAAGCCAACCAGGAAGCGCTCAGCGCCATTGATGACGCCAATATGGTGGTAATGGGGCCCGGCAGCCTTTATACCAGTATTATTCCTAATCTGCTGGTTCCGGGCGTTGCTGAGCACATAAATAACAGTGATGCAAAAGTAGTTTACATCTGTAACGTCATGACGCAGCCTGGCGAGACTGATGGTTTCAGCGCGTCTGATCATGTAAACGCTATTCTCGAAAAGACGTCGCTCAAGCGAATCGATATTGTTGTGGTCAACTCAAGGCGCGCTTCCCGATCACTTATGGAACGATACGAAACCAAGGGGCAGTTCTGGGTTGCGCCTACCGTAAAGAAAATTGAAGATCTTGGCATCAGGGTTCTTGCTGCTGACATGCTTTTGCAATCAGACCTGCTGCGCCATAACCCCAACCTGCTGGCGGCAATTCTGATCGGCCTGATTAACGAGAATCGCGTTGCTGAGCCGATTTCACATGACGAAGAAGACGACGACGATGATGAGAGCATCTTTGATGATTGAGCTGTTGCATGGCTGGCGTTGATTACGGAGCCACCCTCAAGCGTGAAATTTTTTCGATTGCCCGGCAGCATATGCCCTGCTGTCTGCAGTCTTTTCTGGCCGGTCTGCTTCGTGGCTCAGCGCATCAACCGCAGATAAAGGTGCGCAGGTCTCTTCATCGCCATCTACAGTTGTTTTTGCAGGAGGTTCTGCCGCCAGATGCGACAATAGAAGGTGGCGGCACCGAAATTCTGGTCGAGAAAAATTTTGACCAGCTTGAACTCAGGCAAAAGCTTGTTGAGCGCATAAAACGTATGGATGGTTCGGCCTCAGGGAAGCATTGCCAACGCGCTTTTTTGCATGGATTATTTATCTCAAGAGGGTATATTCAAAATCCCGGCCGCGGTTATCATCTCGAGTTCAGATTGCCGGGGCGCTGGTTGCCGGTTGCATTCAGAACAGTTTGCCGGCAGTTGCGCATGAGGTTTGCCGAATACAAGACAGAGGCGGGCACCTGCTTTTATCTCAAGAGCATTCGTCGCATCATCAAGTTTCTTAACCGGCTTGGCCTGTTCGAAAAGTCTCTGGAATTATCCGATCTGAAGGCTACGCGCAGCCTGCTTTCAATGGTTAATCGCCAGGTAAATTTCGAAACGGCCAATATCAACCGGCTTATCGATGCCGCTGAAGAGTCAATCAACCAGATCCGGGAATTGCTTACCTTTGAAGATCAGGAATTCTGGACCGAAAGTTTGCGGCAACTGTCAATGATGCGTCTTAAATACCCGCATGACAGTATTGAAGCACTCGGACAACGATTCGAACCGCCTCTTAGCAAGTCGGCGGTGAATCACCGTTTGCGCCGCATCAAAAGCCTGCATGCCAAAGTGTTTGGCAAAAACCAGCAGAAGACCGGTTAACTGGCTGTTTTATCTTCTGGCAGACGATGGGCAAATAGCAGCAGGCCGACCAGATTAAGCGCCAGCGCTGAACATAACAGGGCAAAACAACCACTCATGCCAATTGCCGGCAATAGCCAGAGACCGCTCAAGGCACCGGTTATCAATGCCCCGCTGTTGTCGGCAAAGATCAGCATGCCGGCGCTGTCAGCGGCCTGCCGGCCTGCGCTGCGCAGTATGCTGTCTGAAACCGGGAACTCAATGCCGTCGAGAAAGGCAATGATAAAAACCATCAGACCAATCACTGCTGCCGAATGCAACTGTGTCATTTCGACAAAAAATATGCAGAAAACGACGAACAGAATCTGCAGCACTTTGACTATCTTTAATCGGTAGATAGCAGTGTTGCGCAATTGAATGCGGCCGAAGGTCATGGCGCCGGCGGCCAGTCCCATCATGTAGAGGCCAAAAAACAGCGCTGTCATCTGGTAGGCTGCGCCATAGCGGTTCTGATACAACAGAATCAGAATAATTTCTGACAGAATGCCGGTTGCTCCGCTTATTGCCACCCCGCCGCCAATTACGCTCTTTATGGCCATGCTGGTGTTAAAAAATGCGGGCAACAGCATAACCAGAAATCCGATGGTCAGAAAACCGGCAAGCAGTCTGGCAAATGGCAACTGTCGCAGAAAATGCAACCAGGTTCCAAGAGTAGTGCCACTGTAGATATTCCATAATTCAATCTGCTGAATAAAGCTGACCGGGTGGGCATCGGTGTTGAGCCGGATGTCGATATCGCGTTTCAGCCAGTCATCGAGTTCCTTGACGCGATGCGGCATGAGCTGATTGTAAAAACTCATTGGAAAAAAAGTAGTTGTGACTATCTGTCGCGTTGACAATCGGTCTGAGAAGTCGCGTGCAGCGCGAGGCAGTGCCTGTTCTGAATTGCTGGCAAAAAAAGTTATTACGCCGCCTGGTATGGCCAGACAGTGCGCAAATTCGTGCTTGAGAGCCTGCCATGTCGAGATTATTATTCTGCCGAGTGTGACATCGAGGTAATTTTCGCTGCCCTGAACCTGAAGCGAGATGACGCCCTCGGGATTGAGCCGCTCCCGCGCGGCTCTGAAAGATTCAAGCGTAAAAAGCCGGTTTCCGGCAAGAGTTACCGGTGATACCGAATAAAACATTATGCCATCATATTTTTCAGAAGACTGATTAAGGTAAAAGCGCGGGTCTGCGTTTATCACCTCTATCCGGTCATGTTTCTGCGGGTAAGCAAACAGGGCGACAAGGTCGGCATCGTTCTCGACAATGGTCAGTTTGAGATCAGCGTATTTGACAAACTCAGCAACCATGTCAGGAGTTGGCGCACCAATAACGAGAATGCGCCGTAAATTTTTAAGTGCGCTGACAAATGTGTGAACTCTGCTTTCGGCTGACTCAGCTATTGGCCATGAATCTGACAGCATGCCATTTGAAAACAGACTTTTCTGCTCCCAGTAACTGCTGAGCTGAAGCTTTTGATAAGGGGTCTC
>MFYY01000185.1:7995-22840 GCA_001787855.1 Candidatus Riflebacteria bacterium GWC2_50_8
AGTGGCGCCAGAAAGGAAACCGCCGGAGCGGCTGCCAGTAAAAGGAGAGCTGGCAAAGCCTTGTTACGTGACTGAATGAGGACGCCGGTCAGTGCTGGTATTGACAGGCTGAGCAGGCAGATGACTGAATTGGCGTTTCCGCCAATCAGCAGAGAGAAAAATACACCGCCGATAAAACCGCCAATTGCTTCCAGACTGTAAAAATAGCCGATACTTTGCCTGGTCAGCCTTATCAGCGCCGGTATAAACAAGCCCGACAGGATGGCCGCCGGAGTCACTGTGAACAGCATAAACAGCGCCGTCGGCGCAAAGGATATGAATTTTCCAGCAGGGCTTGGCAACAGGCCTGCTGCAAAGTATATGAAACCGACCAGTAAGAGCGGAAGCAGCGCCAGCATTTTTACCAGGGTTGCCGGTTGAATCTTGATTTTGCCGCCAATGTAGCCGCCAAGGGCTATGCCGAGCAGCCAGACGCTCAAAAATAGTCCGAGATGAATTTCTGTACCGTAGAACTGGCCCATAAAAAATCTGAAAAGGGCGACCTGGGTCAGGTTGGCAGAAAAACCGGCTATGGCAGAGATTGCCGCCAGTTGATAACTTGCGGCAAAGCCCTTATTCATCTACGTGGCGGCCGGTTCTGGTTATCTTGCGAACCTGCTGAATCTTTTTGCTGGCCGGAATATCCTGAAAATCAATAACATTGCCTTCGCACTCGATTTCAATAGCCTCTTCGTTATAGCGCCGCAGCCCTTGAATTGCCCTTATTGCCACGTTTTTGATCTGGTAACTCATGGTGTATGGGTAGCCTTCGTCGTTGATACTCCAGCTTTGCTCAGTTTCCAGACCGCTGGCTTTTCCGGTAACCAGAGCCGGTTGCAGTATCATGCCGTTTACCAGGTCATTGGTGCAGTCTCTGAAAAAATAGGTGAGAAACTTTTCTGGCGAATGAGCAGCATTCGACGTGTTATCCGGGCTGATATATTTTTCGGGCAAGTTGGGTGGAGCGAGTCCTGGCGCGAGGTATCGATAGTTGGGGTTATAAAAACTCGCTATTCTTATCAGTATTTCAGGCTCTGAACCGCTCATTTTGAGGGGTGTGTAAAAAAATCTGATGCGCCCGCTGGAATCTGATTCTTCTGGGATAATGCGCTTATAGACCCCTGAGAGGCTCTGTATTTTTTGAAAAGCCGGCTGCCCGCTTTCGTTGCGAAACGGAAATTCGGCAAAATCGAAATAAGGGTTCTTGCCCTGTTTAAACTCAACGGCGTCATAAAGCTCGGTAGGAAAAAGCCGCGCTTTGAGCAGAAAATGCTGCATGGCTGCGCGCGCGGCAAAGTAAGCCTGTTGGTCGCGCAGGTTGAGTTTGGTGCGACCAGCAACGCTGCGGTGTTGAAATGACATCGAAGCAAATAGCACCATGAGACATAGAGAAAAGACTATGACGATTATAAGTGCCATGCCATTTCTATTTTTTATCAGGTGCTTATACATCGATATCTGCCTTGATGGTGATTAGATGGATTCGGCGCTGGCCGGTTCCTGGCTGATCTGGATTTTTGAGATAGGCCTTCTCGATATTCCACTGCACCTCGATGATCAGGCGTTTAAGCCCGCAGTATTTAAAGTTTTCATCATTTGTATAACTGACCTCGCTTTTGGCCATGCGCTGACTCAGGCGAGTTGCGGTCGGGTTGATAAATCTGAATGCGTTGGCCTGGTATTTTTCATAGCCTTCATCACGATAAAAATTTTCGTGGTTCTCCGATACTTTTCCGGGCAGCTCAATTTCGAACAGGTGATTTGTGCCGTCAGACATCTGACTGACCGGGTTCGGTACGTATTTAATCTGATGCCAGGCCTGGCTCATCAGTTTCGCCGGATTTTTCAAAAAGCTGAATGTCGGCTCTACTGCAGGAAAAGCCCCGAAATCAGCCGGCGCCGCCGCCGGGTAATCGGTGCCGATCATTTTCATTTCCGGCTTGAGATTAGCTGATGCTGCAAGAGAGGGTATATCTTCTACGCGCAGGGTTATTTTATAATGCTGCCCGCGTGGGTCATTAAGAATGTTCTGGCATGGCCATCCCGCCGAAGTTTTTTCGCTGCCTGGAAAAACAGTGGTAATAAATTTTTCGGCCCAGGCCTCATCAAACTTTTCGTAGCCTTCGACGCCGTTAAGGTCGTCAATGCGAATAAACCCGGGTATTCCGGCCCGCAGGGTCTGAAAAGGCACGTTGTCGAGCATGGCATTGAGAGTTTCCGAGGCACGACTGATCGCATACATTCGCGACACGTTGAAATCGGTATCAGACGCCCCTTTTGTCATGAAATAAAAAATCGGCACCATGGTGGCAGCGAGTATTGCCATGGCAAGAATTATCTCCAGCATAGTGAAAGCGCTGCGCAACGGTGTTAATTTATTTTGACGCATTGTGTGCGGTGACATATATTAGATTCAAGTTAACAGAATTCTGACACCGGATGCAAACTAATAGTAACACTGGTCAAAGATCACCCGTATAAAAAGTATACGCAATAACAGGGCAAAAAGTCATGAAAAGCGAGAATAACTTCTGGTCGATCAGCCGCAGATCTTTTCTGCAGACATCGGCATTGTTTGCCGGAGCCTACGCCTTGAGCAGCGCTTCGAAGCTTCTGGCCGGCAACGAAAGCGATTTTCCGGCCCAATATGTTTTACAGTTGCCAGACGGCCGCCTGCAATGTCAGTTGTGTCCAAATTTGTGTACTCCTGCCGAGGGCGAGAATGGTACCTGCCGTGCCCGCGGCATAAGAAACGGCCAGTTCACCAGCCTGGTTTATGGCCTGCCATGCGTTATTGCGGTTGATCCGGTCGAGAAGATGCCGCTGTTTCATTACCATGTGCATGGTCCGGCGCTGGCGATTTCTACAGCAGGTTGCAACCTGGTCTGCCAATACTGCCAGAACTGGCAGTTTTCGCAGAAGTCGCCGGCCGAGACGGCCAACTTTGCGATGAGCCCTTCAGATATCGTTCTGCGCGCAATTGATATGCAGTTGCGGACAATCGGATTTTTCTATACTGAGCCGACGATTTACATCGAGTATATGAAGGATGTTGCGCGGCTGGCAAAGCAGAGTAACATCAAAACTGTCATGGTTACAGCTGGTTATATCAACGCCGAGCCACTCAAAGACCTTTTTGAAGTGATTGACATCTTTGTTGTCGGTTACAAAGGCTTTACCGAGGCGTTTTATGCCGATACGATTGCTGGCAAACTTGATCCGGTAAAAAATGCCTTGATTGCGATAAAGGATTCCGGGCGCCATCTCGAGGTGGTTTCTTTGCTCATTCCGGAAAAAAATGACGACATGGAAGTCTTTAAGGCCGGTGCAGAATGGTTTGTCAAAAACCTCGGGCCTGATGTGCCCTGGCACTTTTCACGCTTTGTTCCTGAGTTTATGCTTAAGAATTTGCCGCCCACCCCCAATGGTGTGCTCGAAACGGCGCGCAAACTGGCGATCGCGGCCGGGATAAAATACGCTTATACCGGCAACAATCCGGGGCAGGAAGGCAATCACACCTATTGTCCGGGTTGCAGCAAAAAAGTTGTCGAACGCCTTGGCTTTAAAGTTCTGCGCAGTTTTCTGTCGGCTGGAAAATGCCCCGATTGCGGTTGCCAGATTCCTGGTGTCTGGCTCGACGATCTGCCGAATGGCAATATCTGATGATCAGGAGAGTATGGCAATGAAACAGGCAGTGATTCTGATAATGATTTTGATGCTTACCGCGGCAGCACATGCTGTGCCAGCTAACTATATTGATGAAATGGGTGGCGTGGTTGAAGAAATTTCTCTGCTCAATCTGCTGAGAGGGCTTTATTTAAGCGAGGAACAGGCAAAGAAAATTGCAGAACTGGCCCAGGAGGCCGAAAATATTCGCGCCGGCGCCAGTCAGGAGATTGCACAGCTTGATTCCATGCCGTCTCTGACCAGATTACGTGATGAGCTTTATACTGCGTTGGCAGAAGAGCCTCCAGCAATTCGCACCGAGGTCGTCAAGCTTGATAACAGGGCGCACGAGATTACCGGTGTGGCCCTCGACAAAATTGCACGACTCGAAGATGAGGTGCGCAACGCCCTGACGCATGGTCAGCAGAAAATTGTCTGGGAATTTGTGCCATGTATTGTTCCTGAACTTGATTTTGAAAACCCGGTCAGAACTGGTCAGGCAGAAGCCAGCAGTCGTTTAATGCCTGCGCTTAAGCTGATAAGAGAAACCCCGGAAGATTTGTGGAAACGGCATGGACAGGATTATCTCGATCATATTCTCAAGGTTACCGAACAGGAAGTCGGCAAACTGACCGATGATGTCCGCGAAGATATGCGTCGTCGGCTGGTTAAGCATGCCTGGAAAATCAGAAAAATGAAAGAAGCTGATTTTATGATTAACCGCAACAAGCTGGCTGAAGACCTGTTGCTGGTTAATCGCGAACATACTTTGCGCAGTGGTTATCGTATTACCGGCAAGATCTCGCGTTTTCTTCTTTCCCCGCACGCTGCCAGAGTTCTGCCGCAATGGGTGGCAATACATTTTTCCAAAGAGTCTGCCGGTGCGAAAATTGATAATAGCATTGCCGCTACAGCATCTGAGGCGTTGCCGTTAGCGCAACCCATTGCTGCAGATCCAACTTCGTTGCCAGCAAATCCGCCAGCACCTACCATGCAGGCTCCTGCCGCATCCAGTCCTTCTTCAGTAAGTCCTGTTGACCCAAAATCTGATCAATCATCGCTGCCTGTGGAAAACAGAACGGCAGATGATGCGGATACGAAGTTCTGGTCTGAACTTGTGCCAAAATCACTGGCAAGATTAGCCGAAACACCTTATTACAACCATATCTATCATGCTTTTGGCAGGACGCACAGCCAGACGTGGTTTGATGAAGAAGACAAATATGTTGATATCTCCAGCATTATTACTGGTGCCGGAGAAATACTTAATGGTGGCCGCCCAAGTTATTACACGCTTACTCCGGGTGAGCCCTGATTATTTCTGCCTGATCACCATTGCGGCTCCCCGGGCGGTACCAACCAGCAGATTTCCGCTTTCATCAAGGCACAATGCCTTGATGTGGCTTGACGGTAACCCGTCTGCCTCGGTAAAAAATCGGCCGGGCTGATTTTCCTGCCAGAGTTGCAGTCCGACGGGACTGCCAATCCATATCTGGTCGCCGACTCTCTGTAAGCAAGTTGCTGGAAGAGCCTTGATGCCGTCAACCTTGCGTTTGATTGACCAGTTTTCGCCGTCAAATATGGCAAGACCGCGACTGGTTCCGGCAATAATGCGATCGTCAGTATAATCGCAGATACTGAACACTTCGCGCGCCGGAAACTTGGGAAAAACCCAGGGGTCAACATTCAGTTCGACGTTCGATTTAATCTCGGTTCGCAGTCTGACAATACCATTGCTGCTGCCGATCCAGAGGTGGGTCAGCTGCATATATACTGTTAACAGGCTGTTGTCGTAAAAATGCATGATCTTATAGCTTCGGAAACTTGGGTTTACGGTTTCGATAAATCTGCAAACGCCATGCTCTCTGTGCCCGAACCAGAGGTAGTCGTCTTTGTCTACATGCATGCATACAATGCGGTTGTTGAGCAATCCAGGCGCATCAGGGTCGCGCAAGGTTGTCCACTTTGTGAAATCGTATCGGCAAAGGCCGAAGCCACCATATGTCGAGTTCTGTGCCGCCCATATTTCACCATTGCAGATGCCAACCGATGTTATGTTGCCGGCCGCGTTAAGCGGTGAATTTTCTGGTGTAAACGTTAGAATGCTTCCATCGCTGGTTTCTATAAACAGGCTGTTGTGCAACGCCCACACGCGCAGTCCTTGCCGCGCGGCGACCGCCCTGATTTCCTCATTGGCAAGAAATGGATGAGAAACCCGGGTGATTACGAAGTTTTCGTTGGCTCTGGCTCCGGCAGTCAGAGCAAAAAAAGCGATCAGCAGCGCCAGCAGCCGGTAAATTCGCATTGTTTGAAACCTCACAGATAAAAAATAAGCCCCCACGCGGTTATAATACCCGCATGGAGGCTTAAGTTCAATCGGTTATGACATATTATTTGTTGTCGATAGATCTGGTTCTGAAGCTTGCCGGCAGAACGTTGATGTTGAATTTGAGTTCGCGGGCTCCACCAATGCCGCCGTCTTTGCCGCGGTCATAAGCTTTGACTCTGAACTGATACCAGCCGGCAGCCCTGAAGATGTGATAGAAGCTTACTTTCGGATCAAATTCGTTAAGTTCGAATTTGTCGAGTCCGCTGCCATCTTTGACGATTTTGTTGCTGCTGACAATCTGGCCATCCTGTTCATATTCGATATCTTCGAACTTGCCAGTAGGCTGCTGGCTCTCGTTGAGAGCTTCGATTTCAACTTCAGTTTTAAGAATGCCACGGAAGGGAGTCAGGCTGTCGATGTTGTCGTAGGGCGCGATATTGAAGCGCATGCGCTGGTCTTCAACCGGGATGCCGTTTTTATCCGGACCTTCGGGATCGGTCGGGAAAGCTGGCAGTTTTTCTTCGGTGCCGTCAACCTTGACTACCATCCAGTCGCTGCCGGTCATATCGATATCACCGCCAACGCCGTCTTCACCATGGTTCGTAACCGTGCCGGTTTTGGCATCCTTGCTTACCAGCTGGCCGCCGGCTTCAATGGATTCTACCGGTGGAATGCCGATCTTGTGAGTTACGCCATTGTTCATGTCTTCTGCTTCGACGTTGATCAGCGGTTTGCTGAATGCAGCAGCGTCTTCGACCTTGATTACAGAGCCGGCCGGAGCAGCGTTGCCACAGCAGTTCGAAACTTCCTGGGTCATCAGACAATCGGGCGGGTGGCTCATTGAATCGCCATAATAGAGTTCGGAAAGAGTTTTGCGGTTGCTGTCGTCAACACCGGCGCTGGCAAGAACCTGGCGTTCGACGCCTGAAATCTTTTTGCCGGCGATTGGAGTTGCGCTGTGGTCGTTCCATTCAATCGAGTTGGTGGCAAAATGTCTGGGCAGAATAACGCGTTTGCCGGCTACTGTCCATGAACCACTCGTGACTTCGATGGTTTTGCCGGTTGCCGGGTCGGTTTTGTTAACCGGCTTTTCAGTATGCTGTGAAGGAATATTCTCAAGCGCGATCGGGCCAACGATGCAGCGGCCAAGATGCACTTCGAAACCGATCGGCGCAAATCTGGTTGCTTCGCGGGTTCCTTCGCTCGAACTGTCGATAAAGCTTTTCAGCTCCTGAAGAGCGGTTCTGGCTTCTACTGCAGCCGGAGTGGTTTTGCCGGCGAGTTCGTCCATGATATCGGCATATACTGAGAGTTCTGCTGAACTTTTCTTTTTCCAGGCTTCGTTAAGCTCGTTAGTGCGGGTGACCGGGTCGCCGTTCTGGTAGAGGCAGTAATAGACAACGCCTTTTTCCCATGGGTTGAGAAATTTTCCGGGCCAGCTGTTGGTATAGCGGTCAGCGATGAATTTGTCGCGCTTATCCTGCGGCTGGTGTTTCCAGTATGGGTGGTGGGTTTCGTAGTATTCACGTTCACGAGAGCTGTAGGCTCGACCAATATATGGGCCATAAGTGCCGTTTGATTTGAGGATGTAAAAGAACATTACTGCTTCAAGGTTGCTGGCACCATCATAGAACGGGTTGGGCAGTTGATACAGTTCGTCGGGGCTGAACTGATACTCAAAATTACTGGTGATTGCTGGAGATGTTGGCTGCAAATCAGAATTCTCGTTTTCATAGCCGACAGACATGCCATCAGGGCCGCCATTATAGCCAAGATATTTGCCGACTACGCCAGAATAAACCGAGCCTTGCGGGTCAAGAAAGTCCTTTTTGACTTCGGGGTAAGAATAATCTTCGACATAGACTACGTTGTAATCGGTAAACTCGTTGTAGGTCTTGCCGTCGATTTCAGCAGTAAGATTCCATGTGTCTTTGAGAGCATCTGGAATCGGTTTTGTGGTCTTGTTGGCGCCTTCGGGACCGAACTTTACAAAAGTGTCGTCGGCAGGAACAGCACCAAGGCTGGCGGTGCCGGGTATGTCGCCGTCAGGATTTGCTGTGCCCACGGCTGTTTCTGGGTAACCGTTGCCAGAAGTGGCGGGAGCGGGTACTTCTGCGCGTTCGTAGGTCATGATCATGCCGACCTGCTGCAGAAATTTTGAACCGGCAACGTCTTCACGACCACGTATACCAGAGTCAAAAGCCGTAGTGTGCTTGTTTACAAACAGTTTTTTGTCTGGCACATCACTTTCGCTTTTGGCTCCAGTAGCCATGTCTTTAAAAAACTGCGCGTTAACAGAATTTGGCCGTAAAAACGGTGTCCAGACTTCGCCGCCGGAAGTGCCGTTCTTATTGCCTTCAGCCAGAACTTTTTTCTTCTCGTCGGGCTGTTCAAAAACCCAGTGATACTTAACCTTGCGGTAAATATAAAACTTGTTGGCAGTTTTATCTTTTACGATAAATGGGAACTTGTCTTTGCCTGCTCCGGTGTTGCGATAGATGAGCGTAGCATCGGTAAGCATGTTTGCCTTGTTCTTGACGACGGGCTGTGGTTCGTAAAGAGGCATCCAGATCGCGATCTGTGCTTCCGGTTTGTCTGAATGACCTGATACGCGTTCGATGTTCATGCCGTCGGCGAGCGGGCCATCTGCCTCAAACTTTGAGTCAAACGGTCTGATCAGCGCCTGCGGAAAATAACTCGATTCTTTTCCGGGGGTTACCTCAACTGCGCTCAAGGGCACAGTGGCGGTGAGGCCGATCAGTAAGAGAAAAACAATACAGAACGGTCTTTGCATAAAATTTGATCTCATAACTCCTCCTGGGTGAGTATATATAGACTAGTTGGTTTTTAACTGGCTCTGGATCAGAGCCTCAAATTCGCGCGCTCTTCTGACGCCTTCTTCGTTCTCATAAATCCAGCTTTTAACTGCCTGTGCTGCCGGAGCATCTGGCATTTTGGCAAGATAGTCCTGAAAATAGCTGTAGGCGAATTCCTGGTTGAACATGGCGCGGTAGACCCGGCTGAATCGTGGGCGCTCGCGCACCAGCAGGTCGCCGGGAAACGATTCGTGTCCTTTTCCGGAATAAAGCTGGCCGAGTCGCAGCTTGGCCCGGTAAGCAATTTCGTCTTCGTAAAGTGCGAGCAGGCTGTATATCTGTATGGCTTTTGCTGGGTACTCATCGAGTTCAAGAAACACTGCCTTCCAGAATTCAACACGTGGATCGCCGCGGACGATGCTCTCGCACTTTGCAAGATGCAGATTGGCGCGATAATCTGCACCCTGAGCCAGTATTTCGAGCATGGCGAGATTTACATCAAAGCTTTCAGGGTTCATTTCATAGGCCAGATTAAACATGACAAGGGCAAAGCCGTTGTTACCGTTTTTGAGATAAGCCTTACCAAGACACACCAGAGGCATGAAACTTTCTGGCCACATTGATCTGGCTTTCTGCAGAATTTCGATAGCCTTGGGAAACTGGTTCATACGCTGGTAAACGTCGCCAAGGCCAAGGTAGGCAGTCATGTTGGTCGCGTCGAGTTTTATGATTCTTTCGTAACTGGCGACGGCGAGCTGATACTTCTTGTTCTCAGTATCTAGTTGCGCAGACAGAACAAGCAGTTCGACGTTTTCCGGATCTTTTTTAAGTAATGGAAACAGGATTGTTTCTGCCAGTGTCAGATCTGGTTTGCTTGCAAACATGCAGGCGCGCACCCAGGCTGTCTGCTGCTTGATTGTCAGCTTGCCTGAATTAACCTTGTCAAGCTCCTTGTATACACGTATAGCCCTCTGGTAATAACTGCTGCCGATCTGATCGACTATTTCTGCAGTTTTGCCGAGCAGTTCGATGTTTCCGGGTTCGGCATCAACCGCTACGAGCAATTCATCTGCGGCTTTCTGCGTCTGACCTGCCTCGAGATGCGTCATTGCTTTCTGGTAAGCCGCTTTTGCTTTCTCGTTTTTCAGGCTGGCCAGATCGGCTGCTTTAGGAGTTGACTCAGCATTTTGATTTTTGTCTTTTGCCGGTTCGCTGACTGGTTCTTTATCAGAGGGTGTCTGCTCGTCAGGCTTGTTGTCGGTTGCCGCATTCATGGCGGGTTTCTTGTCCGGCGACAGATCCTTGCCGGGGTGACTGTCGACAGGAGCCTCGCTTACCGTTGCGCTAAAATCAGTTTCTGTTGCGATATTCTCGCCTGGTGGCGTTGCTTTTGTGGCTTGCGACAGTTCGCGCAGCTTTTTTGCGCGCTCCAGTGCTTTGTCTGCCAAGTCTGTCCGGCCGAGTTTGCGTAATGAAACGCTGAACAGATACCAGACCTCAGCATGACGCGGGTGGTCTTTCAGCTCTTCCTTTTTCTGGGTGAGAGTTCTGTTAAACAGTTCGGCTGAACGTTTAAAATTACCTGTCTGTAAAAGCGCTTTGCCTGATTCTATATCAAGCTCGATATCATCAGCAGCTGGTGCCCCAACTGTAATCAGAACTAAGAGACAGGCAAATATTGCGCCACAAAACTTTGCCACCTTCATTGTTTCTGCTCCTCAAGACCGTTTTCGCTGAAAGTATATTTTAACTTAAAGTCTGTACCATTGTCAGATATATAAATTCTACCATCAGTTGTACCAATTAAAAATCTATTTTTTGTATCTATCGCAGCGCATTTTGCCCGTGAAACAGAATTCTCAAGCTCTTTAGCTCTACCATCGTAAAGCTGCCATAGCGCTTTTTCACCGACAACCAGAATACTGTTGCCCATTGGTCTGGTTGCATGAATCATTCCTTCTATGCCTGAGACTTTTACCGGGCTCGCACCGGGGGAAAGGGTGTATATGCCATGGCGTGTCGTAGAAACATATAGCGTGTCACTGGCTACAGCCAGATGATTCACGCCGCGATTAAGCTGTTCATAGCGTGGTTTCCAGTCGCTCAGATCAATGCCGTTTGAATAGAGCCCGGTTGAGGTGCCAAGCCATAACCGGTCTTGCCATTCGACAATCGAGTTCACCCAGGCAAGATTTATCGGTTGCGATTCTTTTACCGGCAGCCAGCAATCTTGGTTGAGATAAGCGGTGCCGCTGCCGACTGAGCCAATGAGAATCAGCCCTGATGACGTTTTGGCAATGGCGTGTAATTTTTCGAACCCCGCATGCTGACCGACAGGCTCAATGCGGTCGGTAGTGGTGTTGACCTTTATGCAGCCGCCTCCGGCGGTGGCTGCCCAGAGAGCCTGCCCGTCAATGAGTAGATTGTTGATCATTGGATATGGTTGTTTAAGAGCCTCGTCATAGAACCTGCTGATACCAGATTCGCTGACAACCCAGAGTCCTCTGCCGAAGGTGGCAACCCACATTCGGTTTTGTTGATCGAAAACGATGCTGCGAATCGTAGCGTCTTGAGCAGCAAACCTGGGTTGGGCAGAAATATGACCGATGAGGCCCAGCATAAATATCAGGCAGACTGCTTTCAGGGCATTTATTTGATGCATGAACATTTCAGGTTACTCTTCTCTAATCTTGCGATGATTGCATAGGTTTTGGACAAATACCACCTTGAGCGGGCAATGTCTGTTCTGTACATTTATACGAGTATCTCTGCAATTAAGTTACAAAGAAAAGTAAATGGCATGGTTTGTCACACGTGATGAATGTGCCATCTGCGATCATTAATCTGAGGGCTGTCCAAGATTTAATGTCTGCTGCTTTCCTGTTCTTTCTGAAAGAAATAAATGAAAAGAAAGCGGCAAAAATTAAAAGGATTGAGTTTTTCAGATGTTATGGTGTATCTTGACAGCGGCGGAGGGGTGTGCTAGTATTTGCTACCCTGATCATATCCGGGGAATAGCGTCTATTCCTCATCATTCGGAGGCATTCTATGCAATTTGTTATCAAAGGAAAAAATCTTCAGCTTACTGATGCGCTCAAAGATTACGCAGAAAAAAAGTTGACGACTATCACCAAATACTTCGACCACATTGTCGAAGTTGACGTTACCCTCTCTGTTAAAGACTCAAAAGACGTCAGCCGCAGCAGAGTCTGCGAAGTCACCGTGTGGGCAAAGTCAATCGGTAACCCGATTCACGGCAAAGCCGCTTCCGAAGACCTTTACGCTTCAATCGACATCGTCGCTGAAAAGATCGAACGCCAGGTCAAGAAGTTTAAAGAAAAAATCACCGGCCGCCGCAGAAACAGCAAAGGTGCCGACAAGCAGGCAACCCACAGCGTTCTCTCTTTTGGTGATGACTTTGCCAGTCGCACTGAAAACGCACCCGAAGACAACAAGCCCAAAATCGTACGCAGCGGCACTTTCCCGATGCGCCCGATGTTCTCTGACGAAGCCGCCGAACAGCTCGACATGTTCAATCAGGACTTCTTCGTTTTCTCTAACGCCGAAACCAACAGAATCAATGTGATTTATCGTCGCAGCGATGGTAATTTTGGCCTTATCGAGCCCGAATACTAAATACGAGATCTAGCCCCTGACAGGGATGCAGGAGGAGTTTTGGAACTAAGCGAATTTATATCACCCCAGCTGACCAAGTTGGAATTGAGTTCCACCACCAAGCTCGATGCCATTAAAGAGCTTATTGATATGCTCGATACTGCCGGCTATCTTACCGATGCCGACGCTTTTCTGAAGTCTGTTCTTGAGAGAGAAAAAGTCGGTTCGACTGGAATTGGCAAAGGGATTGCCATACCTCACTCAAGAACCTCAACTGTCAGAGAGGTTGTCGTTGCTATTGGCCGTTCAAGCGCCGGCATAGAGTTCGAAGCACTTGACAACCGTCCGGTGCATCTGGTCTTTCTGATCGCAGCTCCGATAGAGTCTGGCGGCCTTTATCTCAAGGCGCTGGCAAGACTTTCGCGGCTTCTGCGCTATCAGGAATTCAGGACCGAGCTCATGGAAGCAGAGTCGGTAGACGAGATCATAAAAATTATCTCTGCCGAAGAGAAGTAGTTTTTTAGTGGCAAAGTTTGAGCCGTAACCGGCTTGGGCAAAGGCTAACCGAATTTGTCTGGCGCGTGCCTTAAGCAAGGCCGCGCCTTCTATTTTGAAAGGGGTCAGCATGTTCGACTGGCTGTATAAATTCATCAGATTTTTCATTCCCGATTTCAATGCGCGTGAATTGGCAAGGCTTGACGATACTCTAGAGGAGGTAAACGCCCTCGAAGATTATTATAAAAACCTTTCTGATGAAGAACTGGCTGGCATGACGCTTAAGTTCCGCCAGCAGTTGTTTGAAGGCAAAACCATTGAAGATATAAAGGCAGAAGCCTTTGCGACTGTGCGCGAAACCGCTCGCCGTGTTCTGAATATGCGTCATTATGACGTACAGATTCTTGGTGGCCTGGCCCTGCATGAAGGGCGAATCGTCGAAATGAAAACCGGCGAAGGAAAAACTCTTGTTGCCACTCTGCCTCTTTATCTTAATGCACTTGAACTGAACCCCGATTGGCTTGAACTTGCCGAAGTTGAATTCAAGGACAAGCCGGTAGAATTCAAGCCGCTGATAAACAGCAATAATCTCATGGTTCCGGTTGGTCGCGGCGCTCTTCTGGTAACGGTTAACGATTACCTCGCCCGGCGTGACTCAGCCTGGATGGGTAAGGTCTATACTTTTCTCGGATTGTCGGTCGGATTGAATGTACATGGTTTAAGCTCCGAAGAGAAGCGTGATGCATACGCCTCTGACATTACCTATGGCACCAACAACGAATTTGGATTCGACTATCTGCGCGATAACATGGCTTTGAGCCTGGCTGAATGCACGCAGCGCGGCGAATACAACTATTCTATCGTCGATGAAGTTGACTCGATCCTTATTGATGAAGCGCGAACTCCACTGATCATTTCTGGTCCTGCTGAAAAAGCGACTTCACTGTATTTTGTCTTTGCGAAAGTTGCGCGTGAGCTGGTTAAGCCTGAAATTGACTATATTGTTGATGAAAAGCACCACGGTGTGTCGGTTACTGAAGAGGGCATTGCCAAAGTTGAAAAGGCTCTGGGCATCGAAAATCTCTATGGTAACAACAATATGGACCACGTGCATCATCTGCAGAATGCACTAAAAGCCAAGCATTTCTTTCACCGCGATAAAGAGTATATCGTCAGGCCGCGTGAAGACGGCAGAGGCCAGGAAGTCGTAATCGTCGACGAGTTTACCGGTCGCCTGATGTTCGGCCGCCGCTATTCTGATGGTCTGCATCAGGCGATTGAAGCCAAAGAAGGCGTGCCGATTCAGCAGGAAAACCAGACTCTCGCCTCGATCACCTTTCAGAACTACTTCCGTCTCTATCGCAAACTGGCTGGTATGACCGGTACTGCTGAGACTGAAGCCAAAGAATTCAAAGAGATCTATAAATGCGAAGTTGTGGTCATTCCACCCAACAAGCCATGCGTTCGCCAGGATCTTGCCGACGTAATCTACAAGACTGTTGCCGAAAAGTTCGAAGCGATAGTCGACAACATCATAGAAGTTAACGAGCGGCGTCAGCCGATTCTGGTCGGTACTATCTCTATTGAAAAAAGTGAACTTATCGCGGCAATGCTGCGCAAACGCGGCACTGAATGCCAGGTTCTTAACGCCAAATATCATGAACGTGAGGCCGAGATTGTGGCTCAGGCTGGTCGCGAGGGCAGCATAACCATTGCTACCAACATGGCTGGTCGTGGTACAGATATTTTGCTTGGCGGTAATCCCGAGATGCTTGCCAGAGACGAAATCGGGCAGACCGAGGGCGATGAATATACCGCAGCACTGGCCAAATATCGCCAGCTCTGTGAAGCTGAAAAACAAAGGGTTATTGCAGCTGGTGGTCTG
>MFYY01000185.1:23047-33990 GCA_001787855.1 Candidatus Riflebacteria bacterium GWC2_50_8
AGTGCGCAGCGCAAGGTTGAAGCCTATCATTTTGACGTGCGCAAACACGTTCTCAAATATGACGATGTCATGAACCAGCAGCGCACTGTGGTCTATCAGGAACGTCGCAAGGCGCTCGAACAGGAAGTCATCTATGATGACATTCTATCAATGATCGACGAAGTCATTGAAGATGCTGTGGCCAGTGTTCTTAATCCAGAAGTTGACCCCGATGACTATGATTACAACGCTCTTGCCGACCAGCTCAAAAAAGTTTTTCCGATCGATGCAGAAGGCGGCGATCCGCATAAGGCACAGCCAGGACAGCTGTGCAGCTATTCGCGCGAAGAACTGGTAAGCGAACTTCGCCGGCGCGCACTTGATAAACTGGCTGCTAAACGAGCCGAACTGGGCGAGCATGACTTTTTCCAGATGCAGAAGTTTTTGCTGCTGCAGATCGTTGACAGCAAATGGAAAGACCACCTGCACAATATGGATAATCTGCAGGACGGTATCCATCTGCGTTCATGGGGGCAGCGCGATCCGCTGGTAGAATACAAGATAGAAGGCTTTCAGATGTTTCAGAACATGATCGACAGCATCAAGGAAGACCTGCTTTATTATCTCTACCGCGTTTCATATTCTCGCCAGGAAGAGAAAGAAGCCCAGGAAAAGAAAGAGCAGGAAGTCTACTACAACCGCGGCGACGAAGAGGAAAAGCCAAAAGCTCCGACACGCGCCGAGGATTCAGTCGATCGCAACGCTGCCTGTCCGTGTGGCAGCGGCAAAAAATACAAAAAGTGCTGCGGCCGCTAGACCTTTATCATGCTTGAACAGCAGATCTGTAAGCTGTCATCCTGCGCGACGTCGCAGGATCCAGAGTGACAATGAAGACATAATTGCTGTTGCATTTCGTGCCATGATGCAATTTCGCCGGGCAGGTTGTATAATGTCTGTACATCTTGTGTTTAAGGTAGGCAGAATGTTGCGCATCTGGCAAAAACGAGCGGCAATCTCTCTTGTCGAAGTGGTGTTCGCCATGGCGATTCTTTCGACGCTGGCTTTGCCAATGGGAATGTTCCTGGTTGAGCAGACGCGCGGCAGCTCGCAACTTGGCGACTATTACCAGATACTCAACCTGCTCGAAGAAAAGCTCGAAATAGCCCTTGAAATGAAGTTTCAAGATATTCCGACTGGAGAAACCCGTGATGTGCTGGTTGAATCAGAGGGCGGCCGCGCACTTGACCTCCGTCCGGCCGAAGTGGCACGCAACCTGGTAAGTTTTCGCATACGTGTAGAGCTTTTGCCGGTAAGTTTTTCGGCGTTGAAAGATGCGGCGTCGAGTGAGCTGCAGTCTGTTGTGGCCGAAGATGGCATGAAGAAAATTGAGATCTTCGCCGAATGGGGCGAAAAGGGCCGGCATAATCTCAACCTGGTCGCTTACCGGTCTAATTTGTGAAGCAGACAAGAAAAATTATGGCCATATTCAACAACAAAAAAGGGCTGGCTCTGCCGATAATTCTGGCGCTGGTGCTGTTGCTGGCCATCTGGATCGGCTCGCTGGCCTGGTCGATGACCAACGCGCGCAGTCGCTTTCAGCAGGTGCATAAGGCACGCAAGGCTTATTTTATGGCACGTTCCGGTTTGCAGCATTTTCTTTTAAAGCTCAAAATGTTGCAGAGACACGGCGTTGAATCGATGCGCGCACTCGAACAGGCTAACGAAGATGAAAAAAAAGTTCTCTATTCGGTGTTTTTACAGGATATAATGGTACCACCAGACGATTCTTATTCTGGTGAAAAGTATGAATACCGGGTCAATCAGTTCAACATTGAGTCGGTAGATTATGATAATGCCAGAATTACGCTTCAGGTCGGTGCTGAAGGTAGTTTCGGCGGACAGAAGAACAGTATCAGCAGGCTTGTCCGTATCAGTAGATAAGCCATTAATTCAGGAGGTAAAGACCGTGGATTTCGATATAGTCGAAAGAATACGTGACATGAAAACTCGGCTCTCCGGTATCGGGAGCCATCTTTGACCTGCCCAATAAAAGGCGGGAAATCGAAGAGCTTGAATCATCAACACTGAACCCCAACTTCTGGAACGACCGCAATCGTGCGCAGGCGATCAGCCAGAAGATTGCCGAGCTCAAGAAGGCTTGTGACACCTATGAATCGGTGCAAAAGGAGTTCAGCGACACTGTTGAACTGCTTGAGCTGGCTGAGTCAGAGAATGACGACCAGATGTTCCAGCAGCTGCTTGCACAACTGGACCCGATTACCAGGCATATTGACGCCCTTGAACTGACAACCTTTTTGTCAGAACCGTATGACAATTCTGACACTTACCTGGCAATCAAGCCGGGTGCTGGCGGAACCGAGTCAAGCGACTGGGCTTCTATGCTCTATCGCATGTATCTGCGTTATATTGAGCGTGCTGGTTTTAAATACGAAGTTCTCGATCTGCAGGAAGAAGAAACTGGTATAAAAGCTGCTACCATAAAGGTTAAGGGGCCTTATGCCTATGGTTACATGAAGGGCGAAAAGGGTGTGCATCGACTGGTGCGCATTTCGCCTTTTGACTCGAATGCGCGTCGGCATACCAGTTTTACCGCAGTTGACGTATTGCCGGTGCTGCCTGACGATGTTGATGTTGAAGTGAGAGACGATGATCTCAAACTCGACTTCTTCAGAAGCTCTGGCGCTGGTGGTCAGCATGTTAACAAGACGAGCAGTGCTGTGCGCATAACACATATACCGACAGGTATAGTAGTTGCCTGTCAGATTGAGCGCAGTCAGCATCAGAACCGCGAGGTTGCTCTGGGTATGCTGAAGGCTAAGTTATATGAGCAGCAGCAGCGTGACAAGCAGAAAGAGATCAAGAGTCTGCAGGGCGACCAGAAAAATATTTCATGGGGCAGCCAGATTCGTTCTTACGTATTTTGTCCTTATACTCTGGTGAAGGATATGCGAACCGGAGAACAGACTTCAGATGTGCGTAAAGTTATGGATGGTGATCTCGAGCCTTTTATCAAGGCTTATCTCAACTGGCACGCCAATGGTGAGAGATCTCTTAACGTGGGCGAAGCCGAGTAGGAGCTGATTATGAAGCTTGGCAGGCGTATCTTGAACAGCGTGCGCAGAGGCAGTGCGATGTTTCTGCTGATGACTGTTGTTGGTATTCTTTATATTTTTGGCATGATGCTGATCAACTACATGACTCAGGAACGCACGCAAACTGCCAAGCTTGGCGAAAATCTGCAGGCTTTCTATCTGGCCGAAGCCGCCGTTGAAAAGGCCATGATTAAAATGCGCGAGCTTTTTAATGAGAAGCTTCTTTCTGAAGATGGCGAGGTTAACGACCGCATTCTGGGCCTTCTCGATATTGACCGTGCCGAAAATTTCAATTTGCGCATCAGAATCGCCGATGGCGAGATAATAAATGGCGGCTCAGCCGAAGTGCTGGTCGAAGTTAACAATCTAAGACTGACTCCGTTCAAGACCTATATTGATGAATACGAAGACGTGCCGCCCTCTCTGAAAGTTTATCGCAAGGAAAACCGCGACACTTATTCCGACAAGGCTCTTGGCGGCTGGGAAGGTCTGCTGCGCTTTGAGGCGGTCGGCAAATATCGCAATGCCGAGAGAAAACTCGAAGTAATTCGCGACCTCAAGGTGACCGATCTCACGCCTCCGGCCGAAAACTACACGTTGTTCGTTGCAAGCCGCAAAGACGAATATCTGCGTCATGGTGAATTCAGATGCCGCAACTGGAGCGTAGTTCGAGATCTCAAGGGGTTGATCGACGATCTGGCGGTGAAGACCAAGAATGCTTTTCAGGAAACGCTTGGCAATGCGGCCAGCGACTTTTTCTGGGAGCCTAACATGGCCAGCAACGTGAGCTTTGAAGGTGAAATCAAGGTTAAGACCCTCAAGGTTATCCGCAAGCTTGTCATGTCGGTTTCTGACCTTAAGATCAAGGACTTTGTCGATCTCTCGATTCAAAAGCTGCACCCGTATCTTTGGGGTAAAATCCGCACTAATGGCCGGTTACATGTGTATCTGCCATTTTTCGCGGCAGATGATATTGTAAATTATTTTGAAGATAATTCGATCTTTTCCCATCAGAGACCGGAAATCGGCTATCTGTTCTGCAACAATCAGCTGCATGACCCGTATTTGAGCAAATACACCTATTACGAAGGCGAGATTATCAGGTATTACCAGAAACTCAAACCATACGTGCTGGGAATTACCGAGACCCCATATCCAAGCTCAGACCCTTATACCATCAATACCAAGTTCGATTTCGTGTCACGCAACTCCGACAAACTTGAACCAATGCAGCTGGATCGCATTAAAAAGAATGCCAAAGATTACTGCCACGAGTTCATTGAGCGTGACCTTACCTTGCAGGGAACCTATTCAAAGCCGGCAGCGGTAATGGGTCTGATCTACGTGCAGGGCAATCTGATGATTGGTGGCCGAATTTCGGGTCAGGCCATGATCGTAACCGAAGGCGATATCATTATCACCGAAGACCTGGTTCAAGACAGCGCCGCGGCTTTTTTGTCGCTGGTCTCGCTTAATGGCTCGGTTAAACTTGCGCGCGAACTTAAAAGTGCCAAGATCGAATCGGCAATTTACGCTAAAGAAAGCATTGTCGGCGGCGAGCAGATAAACATTTTCGGTAACCTGGTCGTCGATTCGCTCAATCGTCAAAAAGGCGAAGAAGGTGCGCTGATCATGCCCAAAAAGGTAATGATCAACTACGATTCAAAGCTCAAAAGCGAAGTTGGCAGCAATGTTTGTTTTAACATTTCAGATCTGATCACTACCATGCGCGATCTCTGAGCTTTTAGTCCGGGTAAGCAGAGATAAACTCAAACGACGGCAGGCGAACAGTTTCGCCGAGATCATTGATGATATCGTAGAATTGCCAGTCAGTGGTGCCGTTAAAAGTGATCATCTGCCCTTCACGCGCAAATGGCGGGAAACCGCCGCGCCTGGTTGCCAGCAGAAACGATGGCTGGTTGTTAAAATGGCTGTTCAGGCGATAATCATTACGGTCGCGGTTCATACTGTCGAGCTCGTCCTGGCCGAGTTCCTTGATCATCAGCAGAAAATCACGACCATATCTGGTGAGTTTTCTGGCAATATAACCGCGCCACTCTACGGTAATCGGGCCGGTGAAACGGGTCTTAAAGTTTATATCGTTGAGTTGCCAGTATTTCAGATTAGTGCCGGCAAAGTTCTGGCGCGTTTCGGTAAAGCCTTCTTTTGCCGGTCTTCGTTTTTCTTCGCTTTCACGAACCTTGAAACGGGCGACCTCAAGCTTGCGCACCGCATCGCGTCGTGAGCTCTCGGCGAGATTGCCGGTTTCCAGTGCCTGGCTGAACAGGTTGGCGGCTTCTTCAAATTTGCTGGTGGTAAAGGCATGATTGCCGCGCAGATAAAGATCGTTGGCCAGGTTGCCGGCTGATTCGGTCAGACGCATCTGCAGGTTCGGGTTTCCTGGATTCATGGCGTTGGCACGTGAATAATATTCTTTTGCCTTTTCCGGGCTGCCCATGGTCTCGTAGATTCTTGCCATTTCGAGAGCTACCGAAGCCTGTGGCTTAACGACATAATAAATCTGGTAATTTTTAATCGCATCTTCGAGCAGATTTACTCGCGCATAATTGCGCCCGAGCAGGTAGTAAGCGTCATAAAATTTTTCATCAACCCGCAGGCATTCTTCAAGGTGCTTGATTGAGGCGAAAAGATCACCCTTTACACTCAAGGCCTTGCCCAGCAGAAAATGGGCACGTGGGCTGTCGGGGTTGTCCTGAAGAATCTTTTCAAGGGCACTGATTGCTGCATCGGTTTTGCCGCTGTCGAGCAGCACTTCAGCACGTTGTTCGCCGGCGGGCTTTGACGCCTGAACGGTGGCCTGCAAAGGCAACGGGGGAAGCTTGAGATCCTGGGTTGTTATGCGACTGGCTGGTTGCTGCATTGGCGGGAGCGAGGTTATCGCCGGCTGTCTGATTACCCGGGCCGGTTGCTGATACTGGATGGCAGGTGTCCGCTGTGTAGTCGGCTGCTGTGTGATTACGCGGGCAGTTTGCGGCGCCTGCGGCGGCGGCTCATATTTGACCACAGGTGCTGGTGCAGAAGTCTCAATCTGTTGTGCTGCGACAGCATTTATACGTTTCATTTCCACAGTGCATCTGGCAATGCCACGGCGGGCAGCAACCATCGAAGTGTCGAGAGAAGCCGCGAGCCGGTATTCCTTAAGAGCTTCTTCGAAATTACCGGTCAGTTCAAAGAGTCGGCCAAGATTAAAATGCACGCCCGGGTGGCGTGGTGATTGCTCGTAGGCCTGCTTGAGAGCCTGATGTGCCTGCTTGTAGCGCTGCTGGTAAATGTGATTGACCGCTTCTTCCACCAGAATGTTGGTGTTGTCAAATGCGAGAAGAGGCATGCTGCCAGCAGCCGCCATAATGGCTGATAACATGAGGGTCTTCAGCTTGCCGGTTTTTTTCATTGGCAACCTTCCTTTAACTTAAGGCTTTTTTGACTAGCCTTCAGATTATATGCTATTATCGTTTTTGAAACAAACCTGATGGAGGTCGGCATGTCTATTTTCCGTTTTATCTGGTGGGCAGTAATAATCAGTATTTGCGCTTTTGCAGGCTATATCTACGGCTATCTCGCAGAATAAACTGCGCTGACGAAGGCCCGGTCTGCCCCATATGCTCAGCAATCTGAGCATGGTGTGGTGCTGTACCGGGTCATTCTGTTTTTGTCAGATGATTGAATTTGCCATGCTTTTTGAGCAGTTCAACGTATTCGGCCTGCAGCTCTGCTACGCCGAACAATGCGGCGGTAACAAAATCTTTGCGACTGTAGCCGTGTTTGCTGGTGAGCTCACTGAAACTCTGGCCCTCAGCGAGCATGTCGAGGATTTTTTCTGAGGTCGTCAAAGTCTGAGCCATATTTTTTCTCCTGCTTAATAATTCATAAATAAAATATCGGCAATATGCAACCAATTTGCCGTGTATTTTTAAGTTATTATTGGCCGTCCTTATGATATTATCAGAACCTGAAAAACTAAATTATGCATGGAGGAACCCATGGCAATAACACTCTATAATTCAATCAGTCGCCAGAAAGAAGAGTTCGTGCCGATCGAGCCCGGGCATGTCGGAATCTATGTCTGTGGCCCAACAGTTTACGGTCCGCCTCATCTTGGCCATGCCAAAAGCTACATCACCTTTGACGTGCTGGTAAAGCATCTGCGCCAGTCCGGCTTCAAGGTGCGCTATGTACAGAATATCACTGATGTCGGTCATCTGACCGACGATGCTGACGCCGGCGAAGACAAGATTCAGCGCCAGGCGCGCATTGATCAGGTACATCCATATGAAGTGGTCGACAAGTGGACGCGCCAGTATATGAATGATATGGAAAAACTGCGCGTTGCTCACCCAAGCTTCTATGTGCGCGCCAGTCAGCATATTGGCGAGCAGATCGAAGCCGTACAGAAACTCGTCGAAAAAGGTCATGCCTACGTAGTTGATGGCAATGTCTACTACGATGTTGAGTCGTTTCCAGAATATGGCAAGCTGTCCGGGCGTCGTCTCGAAGAACAGAAAGAAGGCGTCAGGGTCGAAACACGCGGCGACAAAAGAAATCCTCGCGATTTCGCACTTTGGAAAAAAGCTGAACCCGGCCATATCCTCAAATGGAACTCGCCCTGGGGCGAAGGCTATCCTGGCTGGCACATTGAATGCTCGGTCATGGCGACAAAATATCTTGGCAAGACCTTTGATATTCACGGTGGTGGCCTTGAGAACAAGTTTCCGCATCATGAATGCGAGATAGCCCAGTCGGAATCTCTCAACGGCGTTCCTTTCTGCCGCTACTGGGTTCACAATAACATGGTAACCGTAGACGGCATCAAAATGGGCAAGTCGCTTGGCAATTTCAGGACCTGCGAAGATCTGCTGGCCAGACACTCACCCGAAGCCTTGCGCGCATTTGTTTTGTCTACTCATTATCGTTCGCCATCAAATTATACCGAAGAAGCGATTACGGCAGCAGCAAGCGGTCTTGGTCGCCTCGCTCAGCTGCAGACCGCTTTGTTGGAAATTGTCGAAAAAAATGTGAGTGCCGGCGCTGCTGACAATGAGGCTGAGAAGCTTTGCGGTGAAGTCGATGCTAGAATTCGTGAACGCCTTGACGATGATATCGATACGCCAGGTGCCATTGCAACTCTCTACAGCTTTGTGACCGAGGTTAATCGCTTCATTGGCGCCAGCGCGCTATCAGCTCGCGTAGCCGCAATTATTCTGGCGGTCGTTCAGAAATGGGGCGGCGATGTTCTCGGTATATTGCCGGCGGTTTCGGGCAAAGAGACCGATGTCGACATTGCGCCGATAATGCAGATGCTGATCGAACTGCGCCAGGAAATGAAGGCTGGCAAGAAATACGATGTTGCCGATGCTATCCGCAACCGTCTCAAAGATGCCGGTATTCTGATCGAAGATACTCGCGATGGAGCCCGCTGGAAGCGGATTTGAGCTGGTGGAAGTTAACAAGAAACAGTTTGGTGGTTCTGACAACTTTAGTCTGGCATCGCCATGGAACGCAGAAGAGGTTGTCCGCTTGCCGGCGCGCACGCTGGCATATATCGGCGATTCCGTTTACGAACTTGGCCTTCGCCTTGCCCATGTTCGCAGTGGCATAGACAATGCCGGCCGGCTGCATGACTCGCTGGTCGGGCATGTTAATGCTCCGGCCCAGGCTAAAATTTTCGATACTGTTTTTGCCGGTCTCGACGAGACTGAGCAGCAACTCCTGAAAAATTGGCGCAACGCCAAGAATCCTTCGCGATACGGTTCTGGTACGCGTGGCGAATACGCTCGCGCAACGGCTCTCGAGGCCTGGGTGGCCTGGCTATTTTTAACCGGCCAGAAAGAACGGCTGAATCAGCTGTTTGATGGCATAGTTACGCAGTCACTGACTTGTAGTAACGCAGATGAAAGTGAAAGCAGCAGGAAATGAATAAAAAATCGGGTGGTTCAAAAGATTTTAGTAAGCGCGGAAATTTTTCAAAAAAGCCGGGTGCAGCGCCGAAACGCTCAGAGCGACCTGACAAGCCGGTTCGCACTGATCGGCCAGCCAGAGGGCCAAAGACTGACCGCCCCGAGCGACCGGATAGATCAGATCGACCAGATCGACCGGCAAGGGGACCGCAGTCAGATCGTCCGGCGCGTCGTGATCAGCCAGGTGGCGGGTCGAAGTCAAATGGTTACGGTCGTCCGGATCGCCCGGCCAGAGGCCCAAAGCCCGACCGCTTTGAACGATCTGATCGCCCAGATCGCTCACCAGATCGTCCAGAGCGTTCTGACCGACCGGCTAAGGACGGAAAACCCGGACGTTACGAACACAAAGGCCCAGGAGAAAACGCTGATCGCAAAGACTTCAGAGGCCGCAAGGGCCCCGGAGATCATGCTGAGCGCAAAGGCTATAGAGGCGGCAAGGGCTCGCGAGACGGTGCTGAGCGCTCCCCTGAACGGCCTCGCCGTGAACCGCCGGTTCGGCCGCCGCAGTCTGATTGGAAAAAACGCCCGCCGCAGCAGGTTGAGCGGCCTCCTGTCGATCGCGACCGCGATCGTGAACCGGTGAGTTCGCCGGCCGATGAAGAACATCTGGTAATCAAGGGCCGCCATGAAGTTGTTCAGGCTCTGGAAAGTGGTCAGAATATCGAAGCGGTGGTTATTTCAACAGCAGTAAAGGGACCAGTTGGCGGTCAACTGAGAGAATTAGCGGTTTCGCGGCAGATTCCGGTAAAAGAGATGAATCCTGATCTTTTTGAGCGCAAGTTTGGCGCAAAAAGTCAGGGAGTAGCGGCTCTGGCCGGCGCTTTTGACTACTGCTCTCTCGAAGAACTTGTTGCTCGCGTTAAAGCCGACCGCAAAGTTCTGGTTGCTCTTAACCATGTTGAAGACCCGCGCAATCTTGGTGCAATAGTGCGCACTGTCGAGGCTTCTGGTTGTGGCGGCGTCATTATACCAAAGCACCGCGCTGCCGGCATGACTGAATGGGCAATTCGAACAGCTCAGGGGGCTGCCTCATACCTGCCGGTTGCCAGGGTGAATAACATGGGTTCTGCTCTTGAGCAGCTTAAAGAAATGGGCTACTGGATTGTTGGTCTTGAAGGTAAAGCTGATAAACGATACGACGAAATTATGTACAATAACGACGTTGTTATTGTGGCGGGCGGCGAAGATGCGGGCCTCGGCGAAAGAATTCAGCGGGTTTGCGATGATGTTGTGGCAATTCCACTGATTGGAAAAACCCCTTCTTTAAACGTCTCTGTCAGCACTGCCGTGGTTTTGTACGAAATTCTGCGCCAGCGTCAGTTTTTTCAAAAATAATTCAAAAAATAGTTGACATTAAAGCGGAGCTGCTTTATAATCGCTCAATACCGTTAGCACGGTACAGTTCTTTTTGAACTGAAGCCGCCGGCGTAGCTCAATTGGCAGAGCAGCTGACTTGTAATCAGCAGGTTGCGGGTTCGAGTCCCATCGCCGGCTGCAGACGGAGAGATGCCCGAGTGGCTAAAGGGGGCAGACTGTAAATCTGTTGGCTAGCGCCTACGCTGGTTCAAATCCAGCTCTCTCCAGTGAAGTGCCCGTGTAGCTCAGACGGTAGAGCACTTGCATGGTAAGCAAGAGGTCACCGGTTCAATCCCGGTCGCGGGCTTTTAATTGTGTCTTGGGTTGCGTTACGATTTCCCATAATTTCTCAGGAGGACAGCCAAATGGCAAAGGAAACTTTTTCTAGAACCAAACCGCACGTTAACGTTGGAACCATCGGTCACATTGACCATGGCAAAACTACGCTTACCGCCGCAATCACCATGACATCAGCGCAGGCTGGTGGAGCTAAAGTTATGAACTATGCAGACATCGACTC
>MFYY01000185.1:33998-34208 GCA_001787855.1 Candidatus Riflebacteria bacterium GWC2_50_8
TATGCTCACGTCGATTGTCCAGGCCACGCCGACTACATCAAGAACATGATCACCGGCGCAGCTCAGATGGACGGCGCGATCCTGGTTGTTGCCGCTACTGACGGCCCGATGCCACAGACTCGTGAACACATCCTCCTGGCCCGCCAGGTTGGCGTTCCCAAGATCGTAGTTTTCCTCAACAAATGTGACCTGGTTGATGACGAAGAACTG
>MFYY01000186.1:0-14785 GCA_001787855.1 Candidatus Riflebacteria bacterium GWC2_50_8
CAACGCAGGAAACCGCGCAATCGCCAGCACTGAACAGCTCTTTGTCGACAACAAGCCCCTGACGATTACTTCGATAACCAACACCCAGATATTCGACAACAACGGAAACAGTATTGTCGATCTCGATGGCATATACACAACCTATCCAAGCGTCGCTACTGACCAGGTCAGACTTGAAGTCATGATTCAGGGCAATCCTGGCGACATGGGCACACTTACCGTCGACCTGACACCACTGGGTTACAGTGATAACGCCAGTTACGTTCCCTATGTCGCTAATACCAGCGGCTGGAAAGGGACTCAGATCTTCATGCCGATAGTTGGCACTACCAACCGTCTGGCCGCTCAGTTAACTGTCACCCTTACCGACGTTAACGGCAACGAAGTAATTGCAAACACTTCTAATTCAATAACAGTTGATAACCTGCCACCGAAAATCGAGATCTACCCGATTTCTTTTGTCGTCGATAACGGCCGCATCGGCGAAGCCAACCTTGGCGACGTAATACAGATCAAAGTGCGACTGACTAATCATGACGGCATCCTGCCAATGATCGACTTCACTAACCTTTACCTCGATAACGGCATGACACCGCCAAGTCCGACGCTTTTCCCGCCGAACACTTCTGGTGGCAACGAATTCACCTATCAGTGGAATGTGCCTGAAGGTCTGGGAACTCTCTCAGCCCTGACCATTCTTGCTTATGACGAATCCGGCAACATGGCCTACAGCTATACCAACCAGATCAGATTCTTATCTAAAATACCGGTATTTGCAGGATTTCCGCAGACCAGAGCTGATCTGAGTTCCGACACCGTTCCTCTTAACAGTCCTAACTATATTGCTAATCCTGGCGACCAGGTAACCCTGACTGTTGTAATGACTTCTCTTTACAACACCCATAATATCCCGAACGCCACCGTTCTGGCAGATATTCGCAGTCTTATCAACACCACGCAGGATGACTCATCCTCAGCCTACTTCGACGGCGACATGAAAACCTACTGGGTGCCTCTGACCTATCAGGTTGCCCCGACCAGCGGACCCGGCAACTACGTCTACCGTGATGTTTTCAATGTCACTGCCGGTGGCGTTGATTTGGCCGAAGCCGTTTTCAAGACCAAGGTGCTGCACCCAGATACAAGTTCTATCGTAATGGCTGAAAGCACTATTACCTGTGACCCCGAAAACCCGTTTGGAATCGACACTCAGGTTCCGTTTGTCAAAGGCGTCGTTTTTACAGTGCTTGACGAAAACAGCGACAACATCGCATCGAATGCGATGAATATAGACGATCTGCTCTATGTCAGAGCCGAGATCGAAAAATTCCCGGATCCAGGCTCTTCAACCTTCCGAATGTATATGGCAGATGGCGTGACCGAAGTTTTCAGCACTCCGCTCTACCAGATTTCCGGCACCAATTTCTGGGAAACCCAGTTCAGAGTAGCTACTACCACCATTACTGGCTGGCCAGCTATGGATGGCGTAACACCAAGATACCGAGTCATGGCCTCAGATGATGCCGATAACTTCTCACAGTCGAACCTTTCCCCGGCAACCTTTACAATTGATAACAGCCCGCCGGTTATTATAAGTTCAGAGCTGAGAATAAATGACCTGAACTTTGCCAGTGGAACCGCCAACGTTGGCGATGGCTACATAAAGAATCTCGGCGATAATCTTTCATCAGATGGAATCATCGCTTCAATTACCGTAGCAACTGGCACCGATCTTACTGACATTACTGGTCGCGGCACTGCTTACATTGACTGCACCAGCTTTCTTGGCACCTCTACTTACCCTCTCGATCAGGTCGTAGGAAACATTGCCCATAACACGACCAAACCCTACGAACTAGGATCTGCATCTGTAGACCTGGCAACATATACCGCCAGAATATATGTCAGAGACCGCGCAGGTAACAAAGCATTTGCCGACCACGAGGTATCCGTAGACACGACACGACCAGAGCTGAGCCTCGCCAGGTATGACGGCAGTCTGCTCACATTAGACTTTACCGAAGCAATCAATCCTCTTGATCTGCAGACCCGCCTTGGTTACATCAGGATTGGCAGCAAAATGGATCACACAGACATTCAGGTGCCAGGTGCAGCAACACCCCTTGATTCGATTAACGATCAGGTAATGGAAACCATGGAGACATCGAGCATCAACATCATGCTTTCGTCTTCTACCAAAGGTATCATTGCCGATTGGGGCGAAGGCAACCTTTACATCTCTATAGCTCATGACACAACCACCGGCGAAGCACCAATATATCCAAACAGCGGATATGACGTTCCTCTCGGCCTTGACATCTCTGGCAACTGGCTCAAACCATTGCCTCAGACTCTGGCCAATTTCCCGGTGGCCGTCACGCAGACTTACACAACCAGGCCAAACCTGGTAAAAGCCTCATACAACGCGAACACTCCTTCAGAAAAAGACTTCTTCTATCTCGACTTTGACAAGGACATGGACGCGACAACCATTGACGAAAATACGCTCTACAACCTGGCAATCTGGAGAAATCGCGGCAATCCTGATGATTCATATGCCAACCGCTACCGCTTCATCACGACCGCGGCTTCTGACACTGTTGTCGGACTCGACACCCCGAGACGCGTGCGCCTCAAAATCTCTCAGGAAGCACAGGACTGGATCGCGCTAAACTACACCAGAATCGGCTCACAGTTCCACATGCAGATCAACGGCAGCGAGTATGAACCGCCGGATCCGGCTGATCCAGCGCCTCTTATCAGAGATTTCGAAGGCAATCGTGTCAACCCGATCACCTACACTAATGCAACACCCTCAACCCTGATCCCGCTCAGCACGCAGTTTTCGATAAGAGGTCCGGTAGAACTCAATCTTACCGGAGCGCAGCCGATACTCCAGGTCAACTTCCAGAACACCCCTGAACGCCGCGCACGACTGTATCAGGATCCTTACAAAAATCTGGCAGACACCATCGAGCTCAGCCGCGATCTGCCAATGGATATGTCACTGATCTATCTGCATGAAAAGGCAGATCTTACTGGCCGATCGATTCCGCTCAGCATAACCATGGTTGATTACGCTCAGTATAAAGTATTCAACACTGATTATGCGTCTAACACAGTCTATATACCGCTGACCTCTGAAGCTCTCAAAACCATGCTGAGCTGGGGCACCAGCAAATTCTACATTGCCTGTACTTCAGGCGCCTTCAAAGATTTGTGGGGCAACTCGAACATCAGATACCCGGCGCAGGGTAACGTTGCCGAGGCAATTACCACGTATTTCCCGGTTATGACTCCACCAACTATCAAAACAGTTGCGATCTCTCCGGCAAAATCTCTCTCAGCCCAACAGATCCAGCTGTTCAAGGGCCAGACCGTCGGCAATTTGTTCTACGAAGTCGCGTTTGAAACAGCTACTGTTTCGGCCGACGTATACATTCCTGTCGACCGCACCAGAGTTCCAGTTCTTAAGCTGTTTGCCCAGGATGACCTCGGCTTTACCAGCCCAAGAGATACTGCACAGTTCGTGTCCTGGATGGAGCATGACCAGGGCGGAATAATTCGCACTGTCGCACGGTTCGCGAACAACAGCGATCTTACCAATACTGCTATTCAAAGACAGCCAAGTCTGGTACAGGTAAGCAACTTTGCTGACGTTTACAACAGCAGTCTGAATATAACCGTTACTGACACTGCATCAATGGCCTATAACCTTGCCGACAAAGACACCTCGGTCAATGGCTTCAAAAACGCCAGTTACACCCTGGTGCTCGACAGCAAGATTCCTGATCCGCTCTATGTAACACCGACTGGAACTGTTGGCATTACTCCTGCCGGCGGCATGACTTTCGACCTGACCTTCAACGAGCCCATGGATCAAACGGTTGGCAGCTCATGGCAGCCGCAATTAAGGCTTGGCGATGCCAGCAACTCGGTAATGTCTTTCGTATTCTCAAGATGGATAAGTTCGACAACAGCACAGTTTACCAACTCAGCCAACTTTGACGCCAACACTCAGCAGGGTACCTTTACCTACTACGTATCTGGCGGTTATGACGAAGCAGGCAACCGTGGAAATAATGAAGTCCAGCTTGGCAGCCAGCTGCAGGTTCGCTCAAAAGGCCCGACAATTCTCTCTTATCGGGTTACTACCTACCAGTCCACAACCTCTAAATACAGCTCACCAACTGGCGACCTGACCGATGCCCCGTTCAGCCCTTACGTAGCACCAGGCATCGCTACAATTACCGTGAACTTCCAGGTGGCACCGGTAGCGAACAGCCTGTGGCTGCACATCTATCAGGGCGAGGCGTCACTGGCCAGCATACCAGTCACGATCGTTGGCCTCGAAGGCAAAGCAACCTGGGATGGCACTCTTAACGGTGTGGCCATAGGCGAAACCGGCCCAACCACATATGTGATGCGCGTTTACGATGATGCCGGCAACGAAGGCAGTAATCGTGGCAACATTACTTATGACGGTCGCAAACCTGAAGTGTCATCATGGGCCTTCTCAAATGTAAAAACATCCTTAGGCAAAGCCTATTTCAGCCCAACTGTAAGTTCGTTCGCCAAAGTCGACGTATTCGGACCCTCGACTGGTCAGGCGCTCAAAATGCGGCTCACCAGCCCCGGCATTCCGACCGAAACTTATGCACTGTCAGGCCTCACCGGCGGCGGTTACACCATCAGTTTCGACGGTAAAAACACCGAGGTTCCGGCAGGACTGCTGCCAGCAAGCGAATACATGGTCGCTCTCGTCGACCTCGCCGGCAACCTTGGCACCGCGCTCGGCGGCAATGGCAAAGCAACTTCGACGCTGGTAATCGACCCAACAGCGCCATTGATCGATGCAATCCAGATGTTCAGAGTCGACAGCGGTGCAGCAGTAACCAGATTTAATCCGAGAGTTACTAATCTCCAATTCAAAGTAACCAGCACTGATCCGACTGTTGCCTCTGGCACTGCACTTGTCAAGATTACCACAGGCTCAAGCCTGATCCGCGAAATATATCTTGAAGGCGGCGGGTCGCCATTCACCGCTATCTGGAACGGCCAGGACAGTAACCTGCAACCTGTCGCTGATGGCGTATATACAGTTACTGTTACCGACCTTGCCGGTAACGTCGCAACTATCAACCCGGTCGACCTGACTGTAGTAAATTCGATATTCAAGGTAACCGGCGTCACCCAGGTTGACAGCCAGAAAATAATGGTAAGCCTCAGTCACGACATCGACCTGAACGATGGCGGAGCGCCAGCTAACTACGAACTGTCTCCTTCATCTCCGGCCGGAATTGGCGTTGGCTCACCTATTGTCATCGCCAGCAATAGTGTCACTCTGCCTCTGAATGCCAAATTGAATCACGACACCCTCTATACGCTGATCGTTAAAGTAGGCGTAAAGAGCGCTGATGGCGAGCAGATCGCAGCAGGCAACAACACAGCTCAGTTCACCGCTGACACTCAGGGACCCGTAATCAGCGCGATTACCTATGATGGGCTGACTTCTCAGAAGCAGTTCAACCTGGTCTTTGATGAGCAGGTGGAATCAGTCACTTCGCAGAGTATTGGCAATTACACTCTCACCAGCGGAACTGACACCATTGCCATTGAAACCATAGTGCTGAGAACCGATCTCAAGTCGGTTACCATCACCTGTTTTGATGACATTGTTGAAAGCAAAAACTACACGCTGGTCGCCAGCGGCGTTAAAGACCTGTTTGGCAACCCGAGTGACAGCAGTATTGCAAGAACAACCTTCCAGGGTCAGGATATCACGCCACCGGTGCTTACCATCAGCGCATTCAGCAGTCCGGCCAACGAATTCGATATCAGCGTTGTGGTTAAGTCGAACGAAGACCTCTCTGGTGCACCGACCGCGACCATTACCCAGAGCGGCGGCACTGCAGTATCACTGATTCTCAATTCTGGCCCGAACAGCCGCATGTTTATCGGTGGCGCGCATCTTGACTCGAATTTCCCCGGCGTGGCAACCATCAAGGTTACCGCCCGCGATATCTCAACCAACCTGGGAACTGCCAACATGAGCTTCTCAACAGCTTATGTCAACGCAGCAGTGCGGGCGGCGATCAAATCAGTTGACGAAAACTTCGAGGTCGTCTTCGAACCCGGCAGCCTCAAAACCAACAGCGTGGTAACCATTCTTAACGAAGAACTCGCCAAAGTCGGCGCAGACACTACGCTGCCGGCAATCGTGCCGAGCATCATGGCCGATCTCAGCGCCGCTCAGCGCCAGACACTGCGCAGCAGCGTTCTGAGTTCGAACAGCCGGAGCGACGTCGAACTGACTCCAGTCGGTAACGCCTACAGCCTTAATGTTCCGGCCGGACGCATTGTCAGCCCGGTCAGAATGAGCATGAAAATCGAAAGCAGCCAGATCGGCAATGGCATCGGCCTGTATCGCAGTGATGCAGCCGGCTGGAAACCGGTCGCCTTTGCAGTCAGCGATGGCATCGCCAGCTTCGAAGCATCTTCCGGTGGCACCTTCGCCATGATGAAAGACGTGCTGGCACCACGCGCCAACATGACGACCAGAATCAGCGAAGAACCAGTCCGCGAAGCACGCCCGACCTTCAGCTGGCAGCTTGAGGAATTCGCCTCAGGTCTCGACCGTGATTCGGCATGGGCCGTGCTCGACGGCAAACTGCAACCGCTGATGATCGACAGCACTGGCATGGTTGCCAACTTCATACCGACCGAAGACCTGCTCGGCGGCGAACACGAACTGAGCCTGCGCGTTGCCGACAAAGCCGGTAACATGACGGTAACTCCGGCACTGCGTTTCGTGGCCCAGCCTCCGCTGAGCATCTACGAAGTCGTTCAATACCCGAACCCGGCCCGCAACCGCGCCAATATGCGCATCAGCACCAACCGCAACGATATCGACTGGAACGAAGTCGAAGTTAATATCTATGACGTGTCCGGTCACAAGGTCGCTGACAACCGTAATCTCAGCATGCGCGCCGCGGCAGTTGAAGGAACCAGGATTGTCCAGAACGTGGTCTGGGATCTGCAGACGACCGCCGGCAAAGCGGTAGCCAACGGCATGTATTTTGCCCGCATCGTGGTCAGAGATCCCGATGACTGGAGCAAAAAGGCTAAATATACGCACAAGATCGCGGTGTTGCGGTAATGATCCCGTAGGGGCGCGTAGGGGCGCGTCGCGACGCGCCCCCACAGAACGGGCACGGCGCGCCGTGCCCATACAAAAACGAGAACAAGAACGACGATTACGATTACGAGCACGAGCACGAGTATTAGATGGAGATAGTAAAATGAACCGAAAATCGATAGTGGTGCTGACCATTGCAGTGATATTCTTTCTCGCCAGTGGCTGCGGCAGTGGTGGCGGCAGTGGCCGTTACACTATTCCGCCCGAAATTCCGACACCGGGCACCGGAACCGGTGGCGGGGGAACTGGCGGCGGCGGAATCGGCGAGACCGACCCTGACTCTCTGCTTGCCTCAGCCTGGGAAGACTTTCGCTATGGCGCGTTCAGCAGCGCTATCAACAAGTTTAACCAGGTGTTGACTATTACCAGCATCACCGAAACTCAGAAAGTAGAAGCCTATAACGGTCTGGGATGGTCGCTCACCAAGTCTTCCGGCGTCGAATCAGGTTATTCATCTTTCACCCAGGCTTCGGCTTCAAATAATGAAGCCCGCATCGGCCTGGCAGCCGCCCTGATTCAGCGCGGCCAGAATGCCGGCATTACCCAGGCAATTCAGCTGCTCGAAGCAGTTGGCCTTACCAATACGGCGTATCGCTTCACCGCGACACACCCGATCGGGATCAGCAATGCCGAAGCTCATGCCATGCTTGCCTTCTGCTATTACTGGCGCGGCGGTGTTGGTGACGAAGACAAAGCCAAGTCACAGATCAATGTTGCGAGATCAGAAGACAGCTCAAACGACAGTTCAGTTGCCCAGATCTTCAAGACTCTTCAGGATATGGGACTGACAGGGATATGAAGCATGGGTACGGCGCGCCGTGCCCATACGGTCACGACAGTTTTAAAGATTTTTTTGTAATTATCGTTCATAAATGCAACAAAGTTGCCGAATAGATTGATAACCAGTTCTATCGACTCGTAAGGGGAAACATATGAAAAAGGTTTTAAAGACGCTCTTCCTCGTTGCACTCAGCGTAGGAACCATGAGCACAGCCTTTGCCGAATCGGCAGGGCAAGCAGGCGCATATCTTAAAATGGGCGTAGGAGCCAGAGCACTTGGCATGGGCAGCGCGTTTACCGCTCTCGCCAATGACTCAACTGCAGCATTCTGGAACCCGGCCGGTCTTGCCAGGCTCGAACAGTCAGAAGCATCTTTCATGCATGCTGATCTGACCATGGACCGCGAATACAACTTCTTCAACTACGCTCATGTTCTCAAAGACAAAAGCGGCAAGAAGAATGGCGTAGCAGCTCTCTCGCATGTCAGCTTTGGTGTCGACGGCATTCCTGAAACCAGAATGGCCACAAACGATGCAGACAAGCCTGCGACAAGACCCGACGGCACCTACACTGCCGGAGAAAACGTTTACATATTCAGCTACTTCAAAGATGCTGAAAAGAACACCTTCGGCTCTTACGCCCGCAAGCTTTCTGACAAACTTTATGGCGGCGTAAACCTGAAGTATCTCAAACATGAACTGTTCACCAACTCGGCGAGCACCTGGGGTCTCGATTTCGGTCTGCTCTACGAAGCCTGCGAAAAGACCACCCTCGGCCTGTCAGTCCGCGACATCGGCGAAACTCTTGACTGGAATACTGCTTCCGGACACGAAGACGATGTACCGCTGACAACTACTTTCGGCGTCGCCTACAAAGCCCGGTCAAATTTGACCCTGGCCGCCGACATTAACAAGGTCGAAGACATGGACGCCAAACTGTTCGCCGGTGCTGAATGGTGGCTGCAGGATTACGCAGCGCTCCGCCTCGGCAGCAAAGACGGCGACCTGACACTGGGCGCCAGCTTCAAACTCGACACCTGGCAGTTCGACTACTCTTACGCCGATGAAACCCTCGGCGATGCACACCGGGTTTCAGCATCGAAAAAGTTTTAATTAACGACAATTTTTGATTCCCCTTTTTCATTAACTCGTCTTTCTCTTGCATATAAGAGAAAGATGAGTTATTTTTAGAAGCTTGAACGGCAGTAATGTTCGGGGAGGGACTGTTATGGAAATTAAAATAGATGTAAGACCCAAGGGAAACGATATAACACTCATCGTAATTCGGGGCGAAGTCGGCACTGACACTGTTGACCAGTTTAAAGAAAAAATGGATCAGATCGTTAACGACGGCAAAAAAAAGCTGATCATCGATATGCAGGAAGTAAATTATCTCAACAGCATGGGTCTTGGCGTTTTCGCGACAACCCTGAAAAAGCTGAAAAAGAACAATGGCGACCTCAAATTCATAAATCTTGCGCCAACAGTGCAGGAGCTTCTCGAGAGATCCAGGCTCGACAAGGTTTTCGACGTTTTTGAGTCTGAAGAAGAAGCGGTTAAAAGCTTTGGCTAAGCTTTGCGACCTGAATTTGTGAATAACAGAGCAACATGCATAATTCGCTTTTAATGAGACTGCAAGTTGCTCGATATTTTGACAAAGGTTAGTTTAACTTGTCAAATCAGATGAATCTCAAAATTTCTGGCGCAAGCCAGATTTTTGCTATTATCGGCGATCCGGTCGCACATTCCGCCAGTCCAGCCTTCTGGAACGCTGCTTTCCATTTCTGCGACATCGATGCCGTGTATGTACCCTTTCGAGTCTGCCGCGCCGACCTCGCCGAAGCTATCACCGGGCTCAAAGCTCTTTGCGTGAGCGGCTGCAATGTGACAGCACCGCACAAACAGGCCGTGGCAGAGTTTTGCGACCTGCTGCATAACCCGGCTGACTCTCTCAAAGCAGTAAACTGCATAAAATTTTGTGAAGACGGCCGTATTGAAGGCTGGAACACCGATGCCACCGGTTGCCTGCGCATGCTCACGAAATTCGGCAGGCAGAGAACCGGTCTGGTAATGGGTAGCGGCGGCGCGGCAGCAGCAGCAATCTGGGCTTTACAGCAAAGCGGCGACCGGGTTTTCCAGATCGCCCGAAGTTATAGCGATGCTATTGACTCGGAACAGACAAATGATATAAAAAGACTGGCATGGAATAAGAAAAACTTTGCCTACGCAATAGAAGAATCTGATATAATAATCAACGCGACCCCACTCGGGTGGCATAAAGATGATTTTGTTGCAGAGCTTAAAGAATTTCTCAGCAAAAGTAAGTTTTATGTCGATTTTAATTATGCACCAGCATCCAGATTGGTGGAAACAGCCAGACAAAGTGGCTGTACCGTAATGGATGGTCGGGAGCTCCTGCTGGAACAGGGCGTGGAATCGTTCAGCCTGTTGACCGGACTGCCAGCCCCCGAAGAGGTTATCAGAAGGTGCATTTTTGGCGGGTAATATCAGATTACTTGCTTAGTTAGGTAAATTGAGGCATTATTTCTGGTAAAGAAATAAGGAAGGAACTGCAGTAATGAATCAAACCCCTCCTGCCGCACCAGGAGCCCCAGCCGGATCACCGGCCGGAACACCGGCTGGCGGGCCACCTCCAGGCCAGGCACCAATGCCCAAATCTGCGGCGGCTACCTCGATTCTTTCCAAGAAACTGCGACTTGGCGATGCCCTGATCCAGGAAGGCCTGATCAACGAGGAACAGCTACAGCAGGCTCTTGCGCTGCAAAAAAAGAGCGGCAAACGTCTTGGCGCGGTTCTCGTAGAAATGCATCTGGTAACCGAGCAGGACATCGTTCAGATTCTTTCAAAGCAGTTGCGCATTCCTTTTATCGATCTGTCGAACTACCTTATCGACCCGGTCATTGCCAAACTCGTGCCTGAACATATTGCCAAGCGCCACATGCTGATTCCGATCAACAAGGTCGGTAACAAGCTCACCGTGGCCATGGTCGACCCGCTCAACATTATCGCAATCGACGATATTCAGCTGATGACAGCCCTGATGGTCAAACCGGTCGTCGCCACACATACCGACATCAACAAAGCGTTACAGGACGCCTACGGCGCAGTTGCCCAGCAGGACAAACTGATGGACGACCTCGAAGACATCGGCCACGCTGATGATGAAGACCTCGACGGCCTCGGTGAACTCGGCGAAAACGATGCGCCGATCATCAGACTGTGCAACCTGGTTATTTCGCAGGCCGTTCAGAACGGCGTTTCCGATATTCATATCGAACCGTTCGAAAAAGAACTGCGCATCAGATACCGCCAGGACGGCATGATGTATACCGCGATGCAGCCGCCGAAAAAGGCAACTGCTGCTATTACTTCGCGTATCAAAATCATGTCTTCGCTCAACATTGCAGAAAAACGTCTGCCACAGGACGGCCGTATCAAGATAAAAGTTTCGAACCGCATGATCGACCTGCGCGTTTCGGTTCTTCCGGTTATCTGGGGCGAGAAGATCGTTATGCGTATTCTTGACCAGACCTCGCTCAAGGTCAACCTTGAAGATCTTGGCTTTGAACCCAAAACTCTTGAACGTTTCAAGGGTGGTGTTGCCTCACCATACGGCATCATTCTGGTTACCGGCCCGACGGGTTCCGGTAAAACCACTACTCTTTACTCGGCTCTGACTTCGGTCAACTCGATCGACACCAACGTCATGACCGCCGAAGACCCGGTTGAATACATGCTGCATGGCGTCAACCAGGTGCAATGTAAACCTGAAATCGGACTGACTTTCGCGGCCGCGCTGCGCTCATTCCTGCGCCAGGACCCGGATGTCATCATGGTTGGTGAGATTCGCGACTTTGAAACAGCAGAAATCGCCATCAAGGCGTCGATGACCGGCCATCTGGTTCTCTCGACTCTGCATACGAATGACGCGCCGGGCACCATCGGTCGTATCGTTAACATGGGTATCGAACCTTTCATGGTTACCACTTCGGTAATTCTGGTTCAGGCCCAGCGACTTGTCCGCAAAATCTGCAAAGACTGCAAATTCGAAATTAAACCGCGCGCTGAACAGATTGGCCAGTTCGGTATCACTCCCGAACTCATCCGCCGCATCGACCTGCCACACATCAATGAAAAGAACATGATGTTCTACAAGGGCAAAGGCTGCGAATCATGCGGCAACTCAGGCAGCAGAGGCCGTATCGGCGTATACGAAGTCATGATGATGTCAGAACGCCTGCGCGATATCATTCTGAACGGCGGTTCAACTGATGATATCCGCCGCCAGGCCATTGAAGAAGGCATGTTGTCACTGCGCGAATCAGCTCTGCGTAAAGCATTGACCGGCATGACGTCGCTCGAAGAAGTCGTTCGCGTTACCATGGGCGAACACTGAGTCGATGCAGCTGTACCTAACCAGAATAAAACCGACACTCCCCCACTGCCTGCGCAGTTGCGGGAGTGTTATTTTTACAGAACTTCACTAAATAAAAAAAGATCCATTAAGGAGTGCGGAAATGTTTGTCCTGAACGATTTGTTGAATCTGGTCATTGAAAATGGGGCATCAGACCTTCATATCACCGTAGGTACACCACCGGTTATCCGTGTTGACGGCGAACTGATACAGACGGACCTCGACGTTCTGACCCCTATGGACACAAGATCTCTGATATATAATATGCTCACTGCCGAGCAGCAGAAAGAATTTGAAGAAAATTTTGAACTCGATATGTCTTATTCCGTGCATGGCTTCGGGCGTTTCCGCGTCAACGTCTACAAACAGCGCGGCTGTATCGGCGCCGCCTTCCGAATTATCCCGACCAAGATTCCGACACTCGAAGAACTGCGCCTGCCCGAAAAACTGCGCGATTTTACCCACATGCGCAAAGGCCTGGTTTTGTTTACCGGCCCTACCGGTTCTGGCAAATCAACCTCACTGGCCTGCCTGATCAACATTATCAACGAATCCAGGCGCTGCCACATCATGACGATCGAAGATCCGATCGAATATCTGCACTATCACAAGCGCTCAGTCATTAACCAGCGCGAACTGCACATAGATACCAAGTCTTTCGACGAAGCACTGCGCCGAGTATTGCGCGAAGACCCCGATGTTATTCTGGTAGGCGAAATGCGCGACCTGGAAACCGTTGCCGCCGCCTGCACCATGGCCGAAACCGGCCATCTTGTATTCGGTACTCTGCATACCACTGACGCGGCACAGACGATCAACCGCATCATCGACATGTTCCCACCCCATCAGCAGTCACAGATCCGTTCGCAGCTGTCTTTCGTTCTGCGCGCAGTTATCGCACAGCAACTGCTGCCGGTAGCCAGCGGCAAAGGCCGCGTTGTCTGCAATGAAATTTTGATCGGCAACCCTGCCGTCGCTAACTGTATCCGCGAACAAAAAATCTCAGGGCTGTACACCGTTATGCAGACAAGTCATGACGATGGCATGATGACCTTTGAAATGTCACTCAGAGACCTCTATCTGCGCGGCGACATCACTCTTGAAGAGGCTATGGTTCATACCATGCATCCTAAAGAGCTCGAAAGAATGCTTAAGAGCGCCTGACAAGGTCGCATTGACAAAATGTGCTTTTTGAGGTACTCTTAAGTTGACCGAAGTTCTAATTTTATTTTTATTTTTGAAAGGGGTTTTATTATGAGATCTCGAAAAGGCTTCACGTTGATCGAACTTATGATCGTTATCGCCATCATCGGTATTCTGGCTGCTATTGCTATCCCGAACTTCCGCAAAGCACGCCAACAGGCTCGTCAGAAAGCATGCTTCGCCAACCAGAGAGTTATCATGGGCGCCGTTGAAATGTACAACATGGATTCAAACGCCATGATGAGCACCTATGACGAAGCAAAACTTATCGCTGGCAAATACCTGAAAAGCTCTATCGTACCGGCCGAAAAAGACTGCACCCTCTCTGAAGAAGGCGACCTCGCTAAAGAAGGCGTTATCAAGTGCAGCGTTCACGGCACCATCGAAGCTCCGACTAACCTCGACGCCGGAAGCTGACCTGACCACTGTGTGATTGTTAAAAAAATTGAGCGGCGCAAGCCGCTCTTTTTTTTTGCCGGTTAAGCGGTAAAAGATGTAAAAAGATTGCGTAATAGTATTGAAACTGCACAAGAATCAGGCTAAACATAGAACATGTCAGAAAACGAAGCACTCAAATTACTTTTTACACCATTATTCTTTATATTCGGCAGTCTGCTCGGCAGTTTCAGCAATGTCGTAATCCTGCGCATGGCTATCGGCAAATCCGTGGTATTTCCGCCATCGGCGTGCCCGAAGTGCGACCACCAACTGCACGCTATCGACCTGATCCCGGTTTTGAGCTGGTTGTCGCTACGCGGCCGCTGCCGTTACTGTCAGGCGCCAATTGCCTGGCAATACCCGGTGGTCGAAGCCTGCATGGCGATGATAGTAGGCTTCAGCTATATGAAGGTCGGACTTTCCGGCGCTTTTATAGCACTGGCCGGCCGGTCGGCCATCTGGTTTGTCGCCAGCGTACTGTTCATCCGCAACGAAGTAAAGTCACCCAATCCCTTCGCCTGGGCGGTGATCTTTTTTGTTTATCTTAATTTTCCGCTTGGCGGCTGCCCTTTTATTGATCGGCAGACCCTGGCAATGCCGTTTATTGCAGCATTAGCCGGATTTCTTGCCAGTTTTCGCAATGCCAGCGCTAACGATTTTGCCTGGGGCTGCCTGAGTTTTATTTTTATATACAGCATGAAGCCAGGTTTTTCGCTGCTGATAGCCCTGCC
>MFYY01000186.1:14793-16612 GCA_001787855.1 Candidatus Riflebacteria bacterium GWC2_50_8
GCAAACCTGCTGTTTTTTGGCCTGCAGATCGTCGCCATAGCACTGGCGATCAATCCATTCTAGTCCTTCATCAACATTGACTGAATAGTGCTGCTCAGACGAATGATGATACGATACTAAGGGCGTAGGCGGGTTTCCCATAAGCGTAAGCTTTGAGGCAGGCAATTTTGACGCAATCCCGACAACTCCTATCTCAAAGCTACTTCTGCCGATAGCTGTAGCGTTGGGATCCCGCCGAGAGCCCGAGTATAGCAGTAGAACTGCAATACATTTACTCAATGTTGACGGTGGACTAGTCAGGAACTGACACAGTTTAACCTGCTGGTTTGCTCGGTTACGACAGTATCAGGACTCAAAGTCGCAAAAATCGCGTTCTATTTTGTGGCTTAGTGGCTTTGTGCGAGATCCGGTCTTTCAAGACCTTCTGTAGAAATAAGGCGGCTTTGTGCGAAATTCTGGTTCTAAAAACTGCTTTAAGAATCAGGCAGCCTTGTGACGAATGTAATATTCAGCTTCTTTTGCGAAATCTGAATCAGGCGCCAGTTCTGAAACCCGGCGGAAACGGTCGAGACTGGCCGGCAGCTTCATAGTGCGCTCAAGCTGTCCAAGTCTGAGAAAAAGCTCAGGATCTTCACAGCCAACTTCGACAGCGCGCTTAAGCGCCTGCTGCTCTTCTTCTGCGCTGTTCAGCGCGCGATAAACTCTGGCCAGACCCAGAAAAACCTGGGCATTGTTCTCATTGATCATCAATGTACGCCGATATTCTTCGATAGCACTGCGATGGTCACCACGCCGGGCATAAAGATCGCCAAGGATGCGGTGTCCTTCGACATGACCGGGATGCAGTCGAAAAAGCGTATCCAGAGTCTTTTCTGCCCTTTCAAAGTCATCCAGAGTAATCATGATCGAAGCAAGGCGCACCAGAAACTCAGGGCGTTCGGGAGCCACGCTGGTAAGTCGGCGATATACCTCTCGTGCCATATCCAGCTCATCAGCAGCCTCGTAGATTTCGGCAAGGCTCTTGAGATAAGAAACATTGTTCTCATCCAGTTGCAAAAGCTTTTCGAGAGTCACTATCGCACTATCGTAATCGCGTTGTTTAAAATAGCACTGTGCCATGAGATAAAGCGAACGTTGTGCAAGCTCAGGCTTGCGCTGGGCTACTCTGAAATGATTGGCCGCCATAACAAACTTGCTCTGCCTGAACAGGCCGCTGGCCAGGTTAAAATGCGCGTCAAAGGCCCCTGGATTATTACGGATAATCTGGCGAAAACTGTTCATTGCGCCGTTGAGGTCGTCCTGCCTGAGAAGCATTGTGCCGAGCGAAAACAACGCCGCCTCAAGATCCGGCTGAATTTCGAGGATCTGCCGATACTGTCCGACAGCCCCATTAAAGTCGCCGTAGCGTTTCAGCATTTCGGCAAGCGCGAGGCGAACTTCAATCTTTTCCGGTGCCGCGTTGGCAGCGCGCATCATAAACGAAACCTGTTTTTCAACGCAGCCCTGAGCTTCATGCAGACGGGCCATGGCGATAAAAGCCGAACTCATGCCCGGGCGGAGTTCGAGCGCACGTTCAATGTTATAGGCCGCTTCTTCATAAGCCCCGCGACGGATCAGGCAGTCAGCAAATTCGACCATTACCTGCGCATTATCGGGGTCAATTTTTAAAATTCTCTCAATTACTGCTTCGGCAGACTTATTGTCACCATTGCGCAGATAGAGACGCGACAGCCTCTGCATAAGCTCAAGATCTTCAGGACTTTGCCTGATCTTTGCTTCGAGCTGGCCCAGCAGCCCGTTAATATCGCCAGGGCGTTGC
>MFYY01000186.1:16759-19974 GCA_001787855.1 Candidatus Riflebacteria bacterium GWC2_50_8
ACTTATGCCGCCATCAACCTGAATCAGTGTTTTAAGGCCACGCGCATCAATCATCGCACGCAGGCGGCTGATTTTGTCGATAAGCGGTTCGATAAATTTCTGGCCGCCAAATCCCGGGTTTACGGTCATCAACAAAACCTGATCACACTCTTCGAGAACATGTTCAACGGCACATAACGGCGTCTGCGGATTAAGAGTGATGCCTGATGCAAGACCCATCTCGCGCACGGCGGTCAAGTAACGATGCGCATGCCGGCATGCTTCGATGTGAAAGGTAATCCGGTCAGCACCGGCATCGCGCCAGGCTTCGAGCCAGCGTTCGGGCGACTCGATCATCAGATGCACATCAAAAGGCAAACGCGAATGTTTGCGAAATGCTTTGATCAAAGGCGGTCCAAAAGTCAGGTTTGGCACGAAATGGCCATCCATGACGTCGACATGAACCCAGTCAGCGCCTGAATCTTCGACAGTTTTAAGTTCTTCTGCCATTTTTGCGAAATCGGCAGACAGTATCGAAGGAGCCAACAGTATTTTCCTGGTCATGGCAGTCACCAGAACAGGATCAAAAAGACCATAACCACGAGGCAAAGCCCCATGAAAATAACGGGATTACGCAACCAATGCACTTCATCACGGTTCTGCCAGACTTCGGCACGCGCACTGTTATTGCTATGATCAGGCTTCAACAGACGGAGATGCGGCCTGGTTGACTTGCGCTCGGCAGCGCTGTCTTCATCGCTGCCGGTTTCTGGCAGTTCCCTGTCGGAATTGTCGATTACCAGGGCGAGATTGCCTTCAATAGCGGTCTGGGCAAATCCCGAAACAGAAGTTGCTGATTCGTCGCCTGCTGAAAAGTTCTGCATACTGGCGCTGGCAGCAGCCACCATCTGCTTCGGCTTCTTCTCGACAGGCGGCATATTCATGTTGACGTTGGACATTCTGCCGTTCAACGCATCGACAACCTGCGAGGCCATCGAAAGCTGGCGCGACTTATTGCGAATGCTGTTGCCACGGATGATGCCGGAAAGATCGGCCAGCGACTTCAAATACTCTTCGTGGCTGTTAAAACGCAGGCTCATGTCACGAGTCAGCGTTCTGCGCAAAAAATCGACAACCCGGGTGATCTGCTCAGGAGCCAGATCAGCATGCCTTATACGCAGCAGCTGTTCGAGCTTCATATCCCACAGTTCGTTGACGCCACCACGTTTGCGAATAAGCGACTCGCCTGTCAGCATTTCATAGAATGTTCCGCCGAGAAAAAAGAGGTCAGAATGAATGCCCGATGTCGCTGAGCGTTGGCTGCGGCTGGCAAGTTTAAGACGCGGATGCGTGAACGAAAGCACAGTCAGCTTGCCATCACTGCCACGCAGCACATTTGACAGCTTGATCGTGCGACATTCGATGTTCTGATCAGAGGCATGTTGCAAAACGGTTGCCAGATCCTGAATGATCCGGCAGCATTCGGCAAACGCCAGATTTTCGTTTTTGAGAATGCTGTAAAGGTCTTCACCTTTTACCTGCTGCGCCACCACATAAGGGCGGTCGCCATACATGTCGACATCAAGCACCTCGGCGATAAGAGGATGCGAAAGGCTGGCGAACGAACGGATCTCGTCGCTGAATCCCTTGACGCGCTCAGTATTGCAGGCCATTTCCTCTTTAAGAATCTTGACCACTACGGTCGTGCCGGTATCCAGCTCGGTCGCAGTGAAGATTTCATACATGTGACTTTCAGAGAAAGCAGCTTCTACTCTGTACTTTCCGTTAATTACTTCGCCGATCATTTCTGCCTCCAGACTGACTTGCCAAGGTTATGGCTCGACTCTTCTTTCTTCTATAGGAACATCATTTATATATATCTGTACTTTACTATTCGGCACGACAGGCACCTTTACCTTAACAAGTTCGAGTGGTTTGTGGGCGCCGGCATAAATTTGCTGCCGGCCGGTGTCGGTAATGTGAATAAATTTGACTTCTTTTGGCATAAAGCCATCGGGCATGACAAAACTCATCTCGCGCTCAGACTGAGTCTGAATAACGCGCGGTGGTTCAACCGACTGCGGCACCGAAAAGTTGTCCTGGGCAATCAGAACTTTCGGCGGGGCAATTGGCTGGGAAGTTGTCGCCGCAGGTTTGTCAGCCATTCGCTCGGCGACTGCGCCAGCATAGACTTCAAAACGGTGCAGATCTTCTGTGGTTGCGGTTCCCGCGTCATCGCCGGCTGAAACCAGAAAGCTTATGACATCTCCTTTGCGCACCGGCGTATATGGCGCCGGACTCGTCGAAATCACCTGAAATTTCGGGCGATTCGGATCTTTTTTTGAGAAAATGCGACCAAAATTGAAACCCCAGGCCTTGAGCCGGTTCTTGCCCTCGTCAAGCGTAACGCCGACCAGGCTGGGCAACGGGTATGATTCGGGACGCCGGCCAAGACTGATAAGCAGATCTACCTCTTTATTCACCCCGTATTCTTCAGAAGGCAGTGGCGACTGACCAACAATGCGATCAGGCGCTATTTTGTCAGAGAATACGTAGGCACGGTCGCCGATAGCGAGTTGCGAATTCATCAGGGCCATATCAACTTCACGCATATTAGCGCCAACCATGTCAGGAACATTTACCTTCTGCAGACCCAGCGAAATCGAGAGCAATACTTTTTTACCAGGTTTGACCACGGTTCCGGGCTCAGGAAACTGCGCAATTACATGATCCTTGAGATGGCGGTCATCAAATTTTTCGTCGCGACGCACGATCTCAAGACCCTCGGGTTGGCTGCGATAGATCTCAGCGATGTGACGACCGCGAAAATCAGGCACGATAACTGTTCCGCCACGATTAAAGAAATCGTTGAGCTTCTGATAAGCGAAAAAGACACCAACGACAACCACGGTCACTAGAATCAGAACAAGAAGAGTCATCTTGAACAGAATAGAAACACATGATTCGCCGCTTTTCTTAGCCATTTTCTTTTCCTGCCAGTTGTCCGCAGGCAGCAAGGATTTCCTGCCCGCGTGATTTTCTTACAGTTACCGCAATACCGGCTTTTTTGAGAACTCTGCGAAATTCTTTTTCGTTCGAAGCTGAAGCCGGCTGATACTTTGCACCCGGATAATGATTAAAACGAACTACGTTTACATGCACAATCAGGCCCTCACAAAAGTTGACCAGATTAAGAGCATCGTTATGCTGGTCGTTAATATTGTGCAGAAGAACCA
>MFYY01000186.1:19982-32009 GCA_001787855.1 Candidatus Riflebacteria bacterium GWC2_50_8
CGGTCTCAGTACAATAGGTGCCAATAGCCTCTTTGAGACGAGACAACGGATAGCGTTTGTTGATTGGAACCAGAGCATTACGGCCGGTATCATCGGCCACATGCAACGAAACCGCAAGATTAACTTCGCCGGGACGGCCTATCAGTTCAATAATGCCTTCAATAACGCCAGAAGTAGAAATTGTAATGCGCCTGGTCGCCATAGCAAGGCCTTGCGGATCGGTAAGCGTGTCAATAGCCGCGAACAAGGCTTTGCGATTGTAAAAAGGCTCGCCCATTCCCATGAATACTATATTGGTCGGCTTGACGCCGGTGCGCTTAACCAGCACCAGAACCTGCAGCAGAATCTCTTCTGCCGAAAGGTTGCGGGTAAAACCGGACTCCCCGGTTCGGCAGAACACACAGCCTACCGGGCAGCCAACCTGGGTTGACAGACAGAAGGTCATCGTGTCTTCGTCAGGAAGAGCTACAGCCTCAATCAAAGTGTCATCAGCCAGTTTAAGCACAACTTTGCAGGTGCCGTCGCTGTCTTTGAGAAATTTGTGAACGGGTGGCAGAATCTTTGGAAATGCCTCTTTTAGCTTGGCCCGGTCGGCGACAGAAATATTGGTCATGTCGTCGAACGAAAAGACAAACTTTTTAAAAATCCATTCATGCACCTGACCGGCCCTGAATGCGGGCATTCCGGCATCGGCCACCACTTTTTTAAGTTCGGACAAACCACAGGCAAACAAAGATTTTGCAGTCATTTTTTTCCCCTTCTGACAATACATCGGCAGCCTTTTGCAATGCTCTGAACAATCTTTCGATACATCCTGCAAACATGGTCAGCAAGATGCATCAGAAAGAGCAAAAACGCAGATTGCGCGGATTTAACGGATTTCAAATTGCGTTGTTACGCAAATCTAGATCAGCAAACGAATTAATAGTAAAACAGTTATAAATCGCCGTAGGGGTTCAGCCCCGGTGAGCACTGCGGGATAGGTGGCTCTAATAGCCAAAGGCCATAAGAGCCACCGAATGTTGAACCCCTACGCAATATTAGACATAGAACAAATACATCATTACGCAAAACCGGGAGATCGGCTGTTGATCAGTCGAAGTATCAGTTTAGATTGAACTTGTCGAGCATGTCACCCATAAGCTGAACCAGTGTTAAAAGTTCTTTGGTGATAGTCATGTACTGCCGGATATGCGACAACTGCTCGTTAACTGCCGAGGCAACGCGACGCGTCCCCTCAGAGGTGATCTTGGTAGCGCCGCTGATGCTTTCGATGCTGCCACGCAGAGAATCGATGTTCTGCGACTGTTCAGTCGAGGCGGCGCTGATATCCTGAATCATTTTGTTGACGTTAAGAACCGAACTGACGATCTTGTCGAGGTTGTTACCGGCAACATTCGCAATATTAACGCCATCGATAACTTTCGAGGCGCCGCGATTGATGGTTTCGACCGCCTTGCCGGTCTTGAGCAGCATTTCCTTGATCTTCTTACCGATGTCTTCAGCTGCTTCGCCAGATTCTTCGGCCAGTTTGCGAACTTCACCGGCAACAACCGTAAAACCCTGGCCATGTTCACCGGCGCGGGCCGCTTCGATTGCGGCGTTAAGCGCAAGCAGGTTAGTCTGATGCGCGATATTGGTAATGGTATTGACGATTTCACCGATCTGTTTACCGGCTGAGTTGAGGTTCTCGATAACGTCTTCGAGGCCGAGAACTTCGTCTTTAATCTGTTCCATGGTGTCGATGGTCTCGCTCACCGCGTTCTTACCTTCGCCGGCGATAGCTGCGGTCTCGGCGCTGTCGGTGGCCGCCTGATGTGAACGGCTGGCGATTGTCTGCGCTGAGCCTGAGACTTCCTGGATATGGGCAGTGGTTGAATCCAGTGTATTGGCAATGTAGTTCGAACTGCGTGATATCTCCTGCACATCGGTAAAGAATTGCCGGACATTCTCGTCAGAAAAAACCGGCATGGCAGTCAAGGGTTCGAGCTTACGGTTCAGTTCCTGGGCAATCGAATAGGATTCCTGCAAAATGGTGCGGGCAGTGACCAGAAAGGTATCAAAATATATCCCGGCTTCGAGCATATCAATCTGACTGGTATCAGAACTCTCATTCTGAAAGATTCTAAGACGTTCAACAACATCTTTGATCGGCCCGGAAACCCTGCTCATGAAGAACCAGAACAATACCAGCGACACGCCGGTAAAAATCAGCGAACCTACGTAGAATACGTGCGCCGCTTTTTCGAGGTCGCGCAAGCCGGTGTCGAGCTGCTCGAGTTCCTGATATTTGCTTTCGAGATATTCCGAGAGGATACCGGCTTCAAAAGCCGCTATTTCAATTCGGGATGAGGCGTCGCTCAGCAGTTTGTCTCGTTCGGCTTCAAGCTCCTGCTGGGACAACTGCGGTTCGCCCTCAGGATTCTGCAGTTCTGACAGATCCATGTTCTTAACATCTTCGAGCACGGGAATATCACCCGCGCTTTTCAGCTGCAGGGCCACATTGCGGGTGCCGGTGATTACCGTGCGCGCTTTCATGGCGCCCTGAGCGTATTTAAAAATGAGATTTGCAGCGACAACCGGTATGAGTATCATTACCAGCATCAAAGCAGTTATTTTGACCTGCAGTGTGATTTTTTTCATAAGCCTTTACCCTATAATCGGGCTGCAACATTGTAACATAGAGCAAAAAATTTATCAGCAGAAAGATATTGCTGCGATAATGAGAAGTCTTTGTCTCAATGAGGCGCGCTTACGGCAAGATAGCAGAACGTGTATAAGAAACAGGATATATGTTAGAATTAATTCAGAGAGATTTAAATGTACATTCAACAGAGACGGGACAAATAAAAAATGCGGGCAGGAAGTCTTTACAAAGAGCAGATTGACGCCGCGATAATGGCGGCTTACGCGGCATCAACCGAGCCGAGCAATTTTACCATGCTGGCTCTTAATCTCTCAAAATGGGACGAAGAAACATATCCCGAAAAAAATACTGATGAGGTCAAAATAGCCGAAGAGCTTTACACGCTCATGACCGCTCTTGAAAAAAAAGGACTGAAGCACCAGTCAGACGAAGTTTTTCGCATGATGCTGCTGACCTTTCCTGAAAGGCATTTTGCCCAGTCGCCTGGACAGACTAGTACTGAGGGCATTGACTTTGAACTGTTCAAGGTCAACAAATCCGAAACCATGACCAGGTTTGAAGACTGCTTCCGTATGGCAGTTGCCGATTCTGAAAGATTCATTCACGATATCGAACTGCACATGTTCAAGGAAGGCAGCGTTGGACTGGCCGGCAATCTTTTTACCGCTTTTGTTGCAGCATCCGTGCGGGCAGCGGGAGGCACCAGGCATGATGTGCCATGGAAGCTGATGCACCAGCTTGCATGGCTTCTCAATAACACTTACCGGGCATACAACCAGGCATATGGAATTATGCGCTGCATCTTATCGGTCGGAATAGCTGCACCAACTCCCACGTTCGCCGATGAACTTGAACACAGCATGAACTTTTTCAAGCGCAACTATTACTGGAGCAGCATCGACAAAGCCACGATGACAGGAGACAACACCACCCTGGTAATGTACATCGACCGGCTCCTGCCGATGGTCATTGCCGACCACGAAAAAAGCAACCTGATCATGCTTCGGGCAAAGGCCGTAAAGCAGGGGCGCGGCTGGCCCTTTGGCTGTCTGCTGATAGTAATCGCTTTAATCACTGTAATTCTGGTTGCCAACCATTTTCTCGACAAATATTTAGCAAAATTTCCGGAACCGCCAGAGAAAACATCTGCTACGACATCTTCGACAACAACTCCAACACGGGTGCTTGAGCCATCAGACACCCGCCGACCGATTCCTGCCCAGCAACCTGCCAACATCAGCCTTCAGGTATTCAACCGGGCCGGCCTCGAAGAGAGCAAACCGCCCACACAGCCAATCGGACGCAAACTGACTCTGGCAGAACTGCGTTATGTGATCTTTCAGAAACATCGCCTCGAACACCTGGATGGGATAGATCTTTCAGAAGAAGAGCAGGAAGCTTTACACCGCCTGTGGCAGGAATGGCGAAGCCGTGGTGAGAACATAGAAGCCGGCAGCGAAGAAAAGAAAACTGTCGAAACCGAAGCAGAGATCTATTCAGATCTGCTCAAGGGCGACGCTGAAGACCAGTTGCAGCAGATAGTTAAAAGCCTGGAACCTGACGACTGGACAAAAAACAAAGACAAGGATAAAGCTGCCTCAGAAACAGAAGGACAGGAAATGAATAATCAGCGCTTCAAACAGAGCGAAGGGCTGCTGAATCTATACGCCCCTGAAGATATCAGAAAAATTCTGCTGCAGCTCGAAAAAACCGGCTACTACAATGGCCCCACCGACCTGATAAGCTGGAACAGTGTGGCTCGGGCAGCTCTGGCGCGATTTAAGGCCGCAAAAATGTTGCGTACTGACGATAAATGGGATCTTGAAACACAGCAGGCATTGTTTGGAGATACCGGACCTGACCGGTAATCATAGAAAAATTTGGGTGGCACCATAAAGAAGTTGCGCTATAATGTACAGGTGATCTATTTGAGCAGGAGCCTTGCAAATGAATGAAAGCATCGTCCGGGAGTCAGCATCGACACTTCCGACTCAGCCCTCTTCTGGCGACAACGAAGGTGACGAACAGACACAAGCTCCATTCAGACTCTGGAACGACGAAAAGCAGTGTATTCTGGCCGTCGATGACATGCCGGAAAACATCGAAATTATTCGCAACCTGCTGGGTCGTGATTATCAGATAAAAGCAGCAACGAAGGGCAGTAAAGCCATAGAGATTGCACGGCGACACCCGCAACCCGACCTTATACTGCTGGATGTCATGATGCCGGAGATGAGCGGGTTTGAGGTATGTCGCATTCTGAAAACAGACGCAGATACGCTGCAGATACCTGTCATCTTTGTAACCGGCAACAGCGAAGTCGTCAACGAAGCTGAAGGACTGGAGATTGGAGCAACTGACTATATTGTCAAACCGTTTCACCCGGCGATAATCAGGTCCAGAGTGCAAACACATCTACAGCTGCAAAGGGAACATAAAAAAGTAGACCAGCTGCTTGAAAACATTTTCCCGCGCAGAATTATTCAGGACCTCAAGTTTCGTGGTTTCAGCGCACCTGAGACTTTCAGCCCTGTAACCCTTATGTTTGCAGAGCTTTGCCCGCCAGGAAACGATTATAACTCGCCAGAGATGATCACAAACGACATCTCTGATATGTTCACGGTTCTCGAAGGCCTGATTGCAAGACATGGCGCCGAACGAATCAGTTCTGCAAACTACACTTATGTGGCAGCCTGTGGAATGCCGGTGCCAAACATCAATCACGCCCGAGTCATGATTCAGGTCGCCGTAGACTTCATGAATTTTTTCAAGTTCAGCTTGCACAGCCGCAACAAAGGGTGGAAATTTCGCATTGGCCTGCACACCGGCAGTGTCGTTGGCAGCATTATTGGTCGCATACGCTATCATTACGACATTTTTGGTGAAGCAGTCAAGATAGCGATTCAGACCAAAAATCTGGCACCAGAAATGACTCTTCTGGTTACTGACGCAACCATGCGGCTGGTAAAAAACTCCTTTTCATTTAACCGTTTCACGCCGGCGCAAAGCAAAATAGACCAGGCAATGGATCTATATGAGCTTTCCCGCGAGCACGACCAGCTGTTTCATGACTAGAAGCCAGGCTACAGCTGGCCGAACATATACCAGCTGACGGTCAAGCAACAGGCACTGAATAGAGAATGAACCAGAATAAACTCAAACCTGATCACGCAAAACAGCATGTCGAAACTGATGTTGAAAACATCGATTTCGTTGATCTCTTTGACATCAATGAAATGCAGAAATTGCAGGATGCTTTTTCTGATGCCTTTGAAATTGCCTCAATAATTACCAGGCCAGACGGCACTCCTATAACCAGACCGAGCAGGTTTTCCAGGCTCTGCACCGAGGTTATTCACAATACTGAGAGTGGCCGGCAAACCTGCCGGATGCTTAACCCGGTCGGCAGTATTGAAGAGCTGAAACAGCTGACATTCAGATGCGAGCAGTGTGGCAAATGGGAAATTAGTGCCGGCATGTCCGTAGAGAATCATCTTGTAGCCCTGTGGCGAGTTGGGCAGGTCAGAGACCCGGACACAACTGACGAGCAGTTGCTTGGTTACGCAGTCAAGATCGGAGCCGACCCCGAAGAATACAGAACGAGCCTCGCCACCATTCCGGTCATGTCAAGGCAAAAGCTTGAAAAAATCGCGCACTTGCTGACTGAAGCCGCCAACTTGCTTACCAGCAAAGCTTTTAAAAATTTCCAGCTCAAAAAGACTGCTTATATGCATGATAATACTGATCAGATAGAAAGAGCCAATTTCATGGCAAACCAGGCTTTTGAACTTGCCAAAGCCGGTTACTGGTCTGTGCCGATTGACAAATCTGGTTACTACATCTCGAATCCGCGAACGGCAAAAATACTCGGTGACCTGCCGAAACCTGACTGGCGCTATCATATCACTGATGAATGGCTTGCCAACATTGAGGCGGCCGACCCAGAGGCGGCCAAAAAGGCGTTTCAGAGCTTGAACGACCTGATCGAAGGGCGCAGCAAGGCTTATGATGTGATTTACCCCTATAAGAGACCTGTTGACGGCAAAGTTGTCTGGATACGCGCTACTGCCAACCTGACCCGCAATGAGAATCAGCAACCAGTTGAAATGCATGGCGTTGCTCAGGATATCACTGATCAGGTATTGAGAGAAAAAGCTCTTAAAGAGGCCAAGGAACGTCTTGACCTGGCCCTCAAAGGCGCATGGATGGGTCTCTGGGACTGGCAACCAGAAAGCGGCGAGCTTGTTACCAGCCCAATCTGGGCCGAAATGCTTGGTTACTCGGCTGAAGAATTAGACTCTCTCTACCCGAAAAACTTCGAACGCTGGCAAAAACTGCTGCACCCGGAAGACCTGCAGAGAATCTGGCAGGATGTCCAGGATCATGTTGATGGCACAACCTCTTCTTACCGTGCGGAGTTTCGTCTAAAAACCAGATCAGGTAAATGGAAATGGATTCTGGCGGTAGGAAAGTGCGTAGAACGCAACGCAGAAGGCAAAGGCACCCGCATGGTCGGGTTTCACATTGATGTAGACGAACAGAAACAGAACGAAGCGGCTCTGGCAAGCGCCAAGACCATGGCAGAAACTGCGACAGTCGCTAAATCAAGTTTTCTTGCCAATATGTCACACGAAATTCGAACACCGATGAATGCGATTATTGGCATGTCACAACTGGCGCTGCAAACAGATCTTACTCATCAGCAGCGCAACTATATCGAAAAGGTTCAACTTGCCGCGCAAAACCTGCTCGGTATTATTAACGACATCCTGGATTTTTCGAAAATCGAAGCCGGTAAAATGGCAATAGATAAAACTGATTTCTGGCTTGAAGATGTATTGAACAATTTTGCCGTCTTAACCAGTCTGAAGGCCGAAGAGAAAGCCATTGATCTGATATTTGACATAGAACCAGAAATGCCACTCGGCCTGGTCGGCGACCCGTTGCGGCTCAATCAGATTCTCACCAATCTCGGCAATAATGCGATAAAGTTCACCGATTCAGGGGAAGTAGTTATAGGAGTAGAGCAGGAAAAGGCAGATGAAAAATCTGTTGAGCTGCATTTTTGGATTAAAGACAGCGGAATGGGCATGGATAAGTCGCAGCAGAAAAGACTTTTCATGCCATTCTGCCAGGTTGACAATTCAGCGACCCGCAAATCTGGTGGAACCGGCCTGGGGCTGGTAATCTCAAAGAGCCTTATCGAAGACATGAAAGGCAAAATCTGGCTGGACAGCGAACCTGGGCAAGGCTCAACCTTTCATTTTACCGCCAGGTTCGGGATTCAATTCCGGCAAACTTTGTCACAATTGTCAACTAAGCCTCTGAAAGGACGCCGGGCATTTCTCCTCGTGAAAAACATGACTGAACGCAATATTCTGACGCATAGTATTGAACATTACGGACTTGTTGTTGAAAGCATAAACAGCTGCCCGAACATAATCGGGCAGCTGGAAAGGCTAAAAACAGAGAACAGAGAGCCAGAGCTGATTGTTATCAGTTCGGACACAACTGGTGCCAACAGCGTTGAATGTGTACTGAAAATTAAGAATTCAGCATTTGCACAGATTCCGGTGATACTGATAACCGGTGCCTATCAACTTGAAAGAGTCCTCTATTCAGTCGACAAACTGGGAATAGGCCCATTCAGAGTATTGAGTCGACCGGTGTTCCCTTCAGCCTTGCGCACAACCATGCTGGAAGCACTAGGCCTTGTTAAGACGCCTGATTTTGTCGAGCAAAGAATAGCGGGCGGAACCATATCGCTACCAAAAGGCCCATCTGGAGCCAGAATTCTGCTGGTAGAAGATAATGAAATGAATCAGGAACTTGCTATCGAGCTGTTGCGGCAGGCAGGCATTTCGGTAGTCCTTGCCAGACATGGCCAGGAAGCACTCGATATCCTCAAGCATGACCAGGAGTTCGACGGCATTCTTATGGATTGCCAGATGCCAGTGATGGACGGTTACCAGACCACCATTGCAATCCGATCGCTACCGGATCTAAAAGAGATTCCAATCATTGCCATGACCGCCAATGCCATGGCTGGCGATCGCGAAAAGGCCCTGGATGTCGGGATGAACGACCATATCGCCAAGCCAATTGATGTTCAAGTGATGTTCACAACCCTCGCGCGCTGGATCAAGTCGAAATCGGATGCCGTAACACCGGCACCTGAAATGGCAACGACACCTTCAGGTCTGGCGATCCCCGAACTGGCAGGAATTAACACCGGACAAATCCTCGCCAACCTGTTGAATAACACAGAACTCTATCAAAAGATGCTGGTCAACTTTTATCAAAGCTACAGTAACTTTCGTGAAACATTCATGACCAGCTTCAAATGCGATGATCCAACAGCGGCCACGCGTTATGCCCACTCCCTAAAGAGTTGCGCCGGCAACATCGGCGCAGTCTCTGTTAAGACTCTGGCAGAGAGGCTGGAGCGGTCATGTAAAAGCGGCATCCCATTGGGCGCTCTTACTGAGCTGATCAATGAAACTGCTGCAGAAATAAATTCAGTAAGAAATGAACTCGAAAAGGTTGTTGCACAGCCCTCTAAACAAACTTTAGAGCAGCGGCAACCTGACTACGACAAAGCCAGGTTCGAGACAGTGTACAGGCATTTACACACCCTGTTGCAGGAATCGGATTCAGAAGCTATCAGCCTGCTCGACCAGAACAGACAGATCATGCTGGCAGCATTAGGCGATAAATTTGATGAACTGACAAAACTGGTTCGCAGTTATGACTTTGAAGCCGCGTTGTCGCTGATTGACAAAGAGCAGAAACAGACCAGCTGACAGACCGCAAAGGCCGAATCTTGGAGAACATGAGTTATGAACATCGATAATGTGACCGGCATCTCCTTAACCTGGAAATTACGCATTCCTTTCATCTGTCTGTTCATACTTTTCTGCAGCCTTGGCCTGTTTTCTCTGATGCTGCTGGTTCAGCTTGAAAACATTACCGGCAATCTGCACAACGAAGTTGCAGGGTTTGCAGATCTTGACAATGTTACCAGAATAATGGCCAACGAGAGGTATCTGCTTTCAAGTCTTATTATCTGCAGTTCAACCGAAGAGCTCATCAAACTCGATAAGCAGCTGGAAGAAAACAGCAAAGAATTCGCGCAGGCCTGTGAGAACTACGAAAAGACGCTTTTTTCTGCAGACACCAGCATGTTGTTCGACACTTTTCAATCTCAGGCAGAAGCCTATCATCTCGAAACAGATGTGGTGTTTGATCTTGCGCTTCAGAATAAAATGGCACAGGCACAAACTTATGTCAAAACACAGACCGATTTTGCCTTTCGTCAGACGATGAACTCTCTCAACCAGCTCAGACAAGCTAACAGCCGGGTTGCCAGAAACGCTTTTCAAAACACCAGCAAGGTATACGGACAGGGCAAAACAGTTCTGATAATTGCCATAATCATGGTAGGCATTGGCACAATGCTGATTGCCAGGTTTATGCAACTCAGTATTTTCGTGCCAATATTGAACTTAACCAGAGCCATTACCCGCCTGGCAGCATGGGACATGAGCGTTGAAATTCCCGAACAGGATCGCTACGATGAACTGGGCAGCATGGCAAAATCCATAAAGTCCCTGCAGCAAACTGCTCACCAACAGCAGCAGACCGCCTGGGTAAAGGCAAAACTTCAGGAGATCACCCAGGAAATTCAGAAAGCCGAACAAATAGATGAATTTGCCGACAGCCTGCTGAACAGACTTGCACCAATCATGGGAGCACAGGTTGCGACATTTTACGCATTCGATATTCTCGAAGAATCATTCAAGCTGGCCGGAGCTTACGGGCTGGTTCTTAAGCCTGGCCATCAGACCTATTTCGGCATGGGTGAAGGCTTGATCGGGCAATGCGCGAGCGAAAAGACAATCAAAATTATTGCAGACATTCCCCCGAACTACATCTCTATTACCGCAGGAGTTGCTGATATAACCCCGGAGCTGCTTTTAATCGCTCCGGTTCGGGCACCTTCAGGAGAGGTTCTGGCAGTATTAGAATTTGCTGCAGTAAAGAATATCGGCGCCGAGCAGCACAACCTGCTCAACGAACTTCTGCCAATTCTCGGGTTGAACCTGCAGATAATTGAACGAAATCAGCGTACAAAAGATCTTCTTCAGGAAAGCCAGCGCCAGGCCGTTGAGCTGGCGAAACAGGCCGATCAGATTTTTTGCGACCAGCAGGAAATGCAGAAACAGCATGGCAAATTGTTGCAGGTAAATGCCGACCTTGCCGGCAAAACACGAGAAGTCGAAGCAACTCTCGAAAAGCTCGAAGAAGCAACCAAGGTAAAGGGAATCTTTCTCGCCAACATGTCACACGAGATACGAACACCGATGAACGCAGTTATCGGGATGTCGCATCTTTGCCTCAAAACAGAATTAACCGCGAAACAGAAAGACTATATCGAAAAGATCCAGCAGGCCGGCTTTTCGTTACTGGAGATCATCAACAATATTCTCGATTTCTCTAAACTTGAAGATGGCAATATGAAAGTGCGCAGTTCCAATTTTCTGGTAACAGAGTTTATCGACAAAGCAACAATAGAGTGCGCTACCAGAGCCAGAAACAAAGGCCTCAAGTTTATCACGCAGATCGACGAAACTCTTCCGCCAAACCTTTATGGCGATCAGGGCAGAATTGGACAGATATTGCATCAACTGCTCGCTAACGCTGTTAAATTCACGGAAAGTGGCTACGTCAAACTAAGCGTCACAGCTCAGGAACGTAATAATTCACAGATCAAACTTCGCTTTGAAATCGAGGACACCGGCATCGGAATTCCCCAGGAACATATTGCCAAGCTGTTTCAGGCATTTCGTCAGGCCGATGAGTCTTCGACCAGACAATTTTCGGGCACCGGCATCGGACTTGCTCTTGCAAAAAGACTTGTTGAAATGCTCGGGGGCCAGATACATGCAAAGTCACAGCAGGGTCATGGCAGCACTTTCAGTTTCGATGTCTGCTGTAAACCTGGCAATTTAAGCTTGCCACAGACATTGAGCTTTTCAATTGAAGGTATTCATGCGCTGGTTGTCGACGACAATCCAGTTGACCGGCAGATACTAAAAGAGCAGCTCGACTCTGTCGGAATGAAGGTTGAGGTCTGCTGTACCGGAACAGAAGCACTCGACGCCATCAAGAAAGCAGATGCTGGCGAACCATTCAAGGTGGTATTTATGGACTGGCGACTGCCAGGAGTTGACGGGATCGACATTATTCAGCAGATCGAAAACCTGGTAACCCATAATGCCAGGCCGGCTGTAATACTGGTAACGGCATTTGAAATAGACGATGTACGGGACCAGGCTGAGATTGCCGGCGTTAAATCGTTTCTGCCAAAACCGGTTACG
>MFYY01000186.1:32039-33611 GCA_001787855.1 Candidatus Riflebacteria bacterium GWC2_50_8
GCTTTTAAGCCTCTTGAGATCTCTGTCATTTGTTGAACAAGGTTGTCTGATTTACCGGTTGAGTTGATTAACTGGAGGTAGTCAACAATCAACAGTCCCAGATTAACCTCAGCCTGCAGTCTTCTGGCCATGGCGCGGATTTGAATAACTGTCGGTGTGGCGACATCAACAATATAAATTGGCGCTTCGTCAAGTTTTGCCATGGCTTCTTGCAAAAGTTCAAAATCATTGGGTTCGCCTTTTTCCGAGAGATTGCCGGTTCTGATTTTCCAAAGGTCAACATTGGCTTCTGCGGCAACCAATCTGTCGATAATCTGATCACGTGACATCTCGATCGAGAAGATGCCGACTGGCACTTTCTCGGATAGAGCAGCATTTCTGGCAATATCCAGGGCGAAAGAGCTTTTTCCGATTGAAGGCCTGGCCGCCAGGATTACGAGATCTGATCTCTGCAGGCCCGAAAGAACATTGTCTAAAGATTTGAAGCCGGTAGTGATGCCGCGAAGTTTGCCGCGGTGATGGTGGAGCTCTTCGATTCTTTCAAAAGCCTTCTTAAGGTCTTCGGTGATATGCTGGAAGCCTTTGCCAGAAGTTCTCTGTGAGATTTTGAATATTTCTTGTTCGGCGCTGTCGAGAATATCTTCAACATCTCTTTTTTCCTCTTGCGCCAATTCAGAAATATTATAAGAAGCGCCAATCAAGTCTCGCAGAACTCTTTTTTTGTTGACAATCTTTGAGTAGTGGTCAATATGGCTTGATGTCGGAACGAGATTGACAAGTTCGGAAAGGTAGCTCACGCCGCCGATTGCTTCAAGTTCCTTTTTTTCTTTGAGCCGGCTTGAAACAGTCAGGATATCAATCGGTTCGCTTCTTGAAAAAAGTTCGATCATCACGGAATAGATTTTTTGATGGTTGGGTCGGTAAAAATCTTCCGGCAGCAGAACATCAGCCACTTTTGCCAATGAGTTTCTGTCAATCATGATCGCGCCAAGCACTGATTGTTCGGCTTCGATATCTTGTGGCGGTAGTTTGCCCGCCAGATCGTTAAGGTTTTTTATTTCGTTTTTTCTTTTTGGCATTGTTTTAACTCGGGCGTTTGTGATCTTGACCCCGACTATTAATGTCGGGCATGATTACTTTATTTTCAATCAAAAGCAGGGGTTTCGCAATCGAAACTGGGGGTTAGTTGTGAATAATTCAGAACTATTTCTTGTATATCCTGATACCGTCGGGTGTATCTTGAAGCTCAAATCCAAGGTTTTCAACCTGTTTTCTGAGATCATCTGATTTTTTGAAGTCTTTGTTCTTTCTGGCTTGTTCTCTTTTTGCAATCAAAGATTTTATATTCTCAGGGGTGTCAGACAATGTTTGCCTGGCATTTGTTTCATTAAGTTTTAGTCCGAGAACCTTATCGAATTCAAACAAAAGCTGAAGTTTTTCTTGAGGCATGGCTTCTGATTTTAAAGTTTCCCAAGCTGTAGCCAGCGCTTGCGGAATACTGAAGTCATCAGCCAAAGCGTTTTCAAATTTTTGTTTTAATGCCAAAGCCGCTTCGGATCTTTCTGCTTGCTG
>MFYY01000187.1:0-2085 GCA_001787855.1 Candidatus Riflebacteria bacterium GWC2_50_8
ACCGTTGCCTCTGAAAGCAAAGAACAATTGCTTCAGGAAGCGCTGCAGCGCCCCGAGATCAGGTCAGCCAATTTTCAGCGTCAGGCTGCTCATTACGGAGTCAAAGAAGCCCAGAGAAACCTCAGGCCAACTCTGTCGGCTTCTGCTGACTATCGATGGTCCGGCACCGCCACTCCTCTCGATCGTCAGTGGGGCACAGGCGTAACCATGGCATGGCCGGTCTTTGATGGCTCCATCACCCGCGCCCGTATTGATTCAGCAAAGAGCCAGCTCGACAACTCAACCGCCAGCCTTGAAAATCTTCGGATCTCAGTGATTGCAGAGCTTGAAAACTCACTGACCGGGGTTTCTGATGCCGTAGAAAGATACGACGCCACCAACTATCTGGTTCAGCAGGCCAGCGAAAGTCTGCACCTGGCAGAAGCCCGTTACGATGCCGGCCTCAGTTCACCTATTGAAATTACCGATGCGCGGGTAGAGTTCGCCAGAGCCCGCGGAAATCAGGTCGTAACTTACTTCGACGGGCTTATTGCCTGGACCGAACTTGAAAAGGTTCTTGGCAGGCTGCCTGCCGAACTTCGTCAAGCCACAACAGATGAAACACAACCTGGTAACGGGAGCTCTGAACAATGAAAAAATTAGCAATACTGGTTATTCTACTTATCTGTGTTGGCGGTGGCGTTGCTGGCTGGTATTATACCCGCTCAGCCAATGGCAAAACCTCTTATGCCACCGAAGAAATCACCGTAGGCAACATCAGAAATTTCATATCGGCATCAGGCTCTCTGGCTGCCATTACTACGGTCGAAGTCGGCTCGCAGCTCAGCGGCAACATCGAGAAACTCTATGCCGATTTCAACGACGAAGTAAAGGCCGGGCAGCTTGTCGCCCAGCTTGAAGACTCTACCTACAAGGCACAACTGCTGCAGGCAAAAGCGAATCTCGAGAATGCCAGAGCAACAGAACTCGGCGTAGAAGCTCAGAGCAAGAACCTGAAAGCCTCCATGCTGACCGCAAAGGCCGAAATTCAGGTCAGCCTCGCCAACATTCGCAAAGCCGAAGTGACAGTCGAAGACGCTGAGCGCAACTACCGCCGCAGCAAAGAACTTTTTGAACGCAAGCTCATCGCCGAATCAGAAAAGGATTCTGCCCTGACCACGCTCGAATCACAAAAGGCTTCGCTGCAGGCAACCAAAGCCCAGCATGAGTCGGCCAAGGCCAGAGAAATGTCGATATTGGCACAGTTCGAATCGCTCGACGCCGAGCGCTCAGGTGCCCAGGCCAGAGTCAGACAGATGGAAGCGCAATTAAGCGTATCCCAGATCAACCTTGACCGCACCAGCATCTATTCACCTATTGACGGGGTAGTAATTTCCCGCGCTGTCGATGAAGGCCAGACCGTCGCGGCAAGTCTTCAGGCACCCAAACTTTTCGTAATCGCTCAGGATCTCAAAAAAATGCAGATCGACACTGCTGTAGACGAAGCAGATATCGGCGTAGTGGAGCATGGGCAGAAGGTCACTTTCACAGTAGACGCCTATCGAAACCGTACTTTTAACGGCATTGTCGATCAGGTAAGACTGTCACCCCAGGAAAACTCCAACGTTGTCACCTATTCGGTAATGGTAACCGTCATCAATGACGACCTCGCCCTGAAACCAGGTATGACAGCCAATGCCGAGATTATTACCGGAGACCGCAAAGACGTTCTTCGCCTGCCAGGCAAAGCGCTTTATTTTAAAGCTCCCGACAGCATGGCAAAAGAATTCCGCCAGCAGAGGGCAGAGAAAGGCCGACTGGCTACCGACACATTGCCGGTATGGATACTCGATGAATCCGGCAAACCTCAGTATAAAACCGCTAAAATTGGAATTTCCAACCAGGACTACATCGAAATTCTCGACAGCGAACTCAAAGAGGGCGACCAGGCCATAGTTGGCGTCCAGGGAGTTGTCAGCAACAACAGCAGCACTTCGGCCACCACCAACCGGAGACGAGCTACAATCCGCCTGTAAAATGAATAAAGACACACCGCTTCTCGAAGTTAAAGAACTGGCCAAGACCTATTTCATGGAAGGGATCTCG
>MFYY01000187.1:2144-3544 GCA_001787855.1 Candidatus Riflebacteria bacterium GWC2_50_8
CTTGGCTGCCTTGACCGCCCGACTTCCGGTCATTACCTGATCGAAGGCGACGATGTGTCAAGTTTCAGCAAAGATCAGCTGGCACTGGTGCGCAACAAAAAAATCGGCTTCGTTTTTCAGGGATTTAACCTGCTTTCTCGCACCAGCGCGCTCGAGAATGTCGAACTGCCAATGATTTACGCCGGCATACCGGCCGATGAACGTCGAAAAAGAGCCATGCAGGCACTCGAATCGGTTGGGCTGAAAGGCCGCGAGCATCATCACCCCAACCAGCTTTCTGGTGGCCAGCAACAACGCGTTGCCATAGCCAGAGCACTGGTTAACCGACCGACAGTCATCCTAGCAGACGAACCCACCGGCAATCTCGATTCCTACTCAAGCGTAGAAATAATGGGCATCTTTCAGGAACTCAACCGCAAGGGCATCTCGATCGTTCTCATAACTCATGAGCCAGATATCGCCCTTTACACTTCTCGTATCGTGCGACTTTCAGACGGAGAGATACTGTCTGACGAACCGGTATCGAAACAACTCGATGCCAGAGAAGAAATCAAAAAACATGTGCGGGCACAAGTTGTTGAAGAGGTCACTACATGAGCTTCCTTGGCATAATAAAACTCGCATTTGTCAGTCTGGGCAGAAACAAGATGCGCTCGTTTCTGACTGCACTCGGCATAATTATCGGAGTTACCTCGGTGGTCGGCATGGTTGCGCTTGGTCAGGGCGCCTATTTCTCGGTTCAGGAAAACATCTCGAAAATGGGCACCAATCTGATCATGGTAATGCCTGGCGGAGGTCAAAAACGCGGATTTCGTGGCCCTCCCGGCAGTACAAACACACTTACACCCGAAGACGGCGAAGCCATACTTCAGAGCTGTCCTTCAGTAGCCATGCTGACGCCAATCGCAAGAAATTCCGGTCAGGTGGTTTTTGGCAACCAAAACTGGTCAACCAGCGTCATGGGCGTCAACGAGCATTATCTCGACATTGCATCTCGCGAGATCAGCGAGGGCCGCTTTTTCACCCCGGGCGAGGTCCGGGGGGGGCACAAGGCATGCGTAATTGGTCAGACCCTGGTAGATAACCTCTTTGGCAATCTCAACCCGCTTGGGCAGACCATCAGGTTCAAAAAACTTCCACTTACTGTTGTTGGCGTTCTGAAGTCACGAGGAGAATCATCGATGGGTGGCGACCAGGACGACGTGATTCTGATGCCGTTCATGGTAGTACAAAGGCGCCTGCTCGGAGTTACCCACGTTAACATGCTGCATATCTCGGCCAAAGGCCCAGATCAAATTGACGCGGCCAAAGAAGAGATCAATCAGGTGCTTATGCGCCGGCATCATACGAAGGACGAAGAAGACGCCGATTTTTCAATTCATACTCAGGATGACATCGCC
>MFYY01000187.1:3602-6979 GCA_001787855.1 Candidatus Riflebacteria bacterium GWC2_50_8
ACATCATGCTGGTATCGGTTACCGAGCGCACCCGCGAGATCGGCATCAGAATGGCAATAGGAGCGCGAACTACCGACATTCTTTACCAGTTTCTTGTTGAGGCTGTTGTTCTAAGTTGTGTCGGTGGCATACTGGGTATTGTTGGCGGCTATCTCCTGTCGAACATCATCGGGCACTTTGTTGAGTTCAAACCGGTAGTCTCGAACGCTTCGATTATCGTATCGATTTTGTTTTCGGCAGCGGTAGGCATATTCTTTGGCCTGTACCCGGCCTGGAAAGCCTCGAAGCTTGATCCGATCGAAGCGTTCAGATACGAATAGCCATCACAGCGTATCGCCGAGGTAAACCTGAGCAAAGCTGCGAGGCGGAAAATTCTTGAGATGCTCCACCAGTGCACCCGGGTAGAACCGATATTTTTCAAGTTCCGCTATTGGCAGCCATTCAATACCGGTCTGCATAGCATCATGGCTGAGGCTGCTGTTGGCGCCAGGCTCTTCGAGAAGCCGGCATAAAAACATGAACTCGATCTGATGAATGCTGTCATCATATTCGGCCAGCTCGTGATTTGCCGAAATATATTCACGTACGAAATAGAGATGCCCGACTTCGACACCGGCTCCAATCTCTTCAAGGCATTCACGCGCCACAGCATCTTTTAGCGTCTCACCATGATTCTGGCCGCCACCCGGCAGCAGAAAGAAATCGCCGAGCAGATCGCAATTTCTTGTGCAAAGCACTCGCCCGTCTCTGATTATCAAAGCTTTTGCCGAATTGCGCAATGGCCGGGTCGGCATGGCATAAGCAGTTTGTGGCTTATTCTCTTTTGTCATCTGTCTCTCTCGAACTGACCATTAGCTGACTCTTCTGTGCCCGCACAAAAAAGTGCATGAGAAAAGCAATAGAACGGCTGCTGACCAGTCTTTCAAGTTCCTCACCGGCCGGCGCTTCGATAAAAATACTGTTGCCACTGGCTGCGGCTGAAAAGTCGACGAGATTGCCGGCATGTTCGCGCAACCCGCCAACTAGGCCTTCGACCTGGCGCAACAGGTGCTCGCGCTCTTCAGGATCTGGCACAAAAAGCTGCATCTTGGTCATCTGTGAACTGACAATCAACCTGGTATGCCGAAGAGCCTTAAACCAGTCTGGAACAGGCCCTGCTGCTGCAGAGTTCTGCAGTGCCGCCAGGTTGATTTCGGCAGCTACTGCCGGCCGCACTCTGACCATCTTTGAAAATGACGTAAAGTCTTTTCCAAGCATGTTCCGTCGTGATGCAAGCTGTTCTGCAATATTACCCGATATATTATCAGGGCAAATAACTGCTTCGTCAGAGCCAACCTGCATATAGAGAAGTTCCGCCGGGTTCAGTGGCGAGCGAAATCTAGCGACACTGGCATCATCGCCATCAGAAATTTTATCACTACCAAGAACCGCCAACAGACGCTGACGCACGAATTCTCCGCGCAGGATAACGGCAAAATTCTGCTGGTCAGCATAATAAAAAAACAGCTCATACACCCGCATCTGACCACTGAGAAGGCGATCATTGAGCAAATTTTCTGCCGCCGTTCTTATGTTATGGCTCGCGGTTTTGTCGGCACCGCGCGCTACACAAAGGCTCTCGACCTGGCTCACGATTTCCTGACTGGCATTTAAAGCGGCCTCGCCAGTGTCATAAAGACCAGAAGCCGTAAAATTAGCATAAAAGCTTAACTGCGGACTGGCCAGAGGCGCAGGAAAGTAATCAGCCTGAGGGTCATTAAAACCGCTCAGCATAAAAACCGAGGTAAACAAAATGATGGCAAGAATGGTATTGAAATTGTTAATTTTCATCGAACCCTATATCGGACCGGGACACAAAAAATTTCACTCTGCACAGATTAAAAAACTCTGCAGATTTGTCGATGCTGCGAACATGAAACTTACTACCATGCGGATATTCCGCCTCAGCCATTTTGTCTGCATTGCCGGGCTGGTTATCATTCTGGGGCTTCTGGCCGGCAATCATCCGGCCGAGGCCGGCGCCTGGAAACTCACGCGAAATGTCTGGTCAGAAGATGACGAGAAGGCTTACAGCAACTTTGTAGCAGCTCTTGGCAAATCAAAGTATTCCAATCTGAACAAATTCATTAAAGATCCCAAGACCAACCCGCTTTATGGTGAAGAAGATAAAAAATTTAACCTTTCGTCTGACTGCGCTGATCTGCCTTATCTGATAAGAGCCTACGTAGCCTATAAGCTGCGGTTGCCTTTCAGCTACACTTCAGCAATAGCGGGAAGAGGCGGCGACCAGCGTTACAGTCGCGGCAACCGGCCGACCAGTTTTAAGGATCAGGACTATTTTTCGTCGCCACAGCAGCTGTTTTATCAAGTTGTGCTGATCAATTCAGGATATTATCGTACTGGCGCCGAAATTGAAGATTCAGATTTTTATCCAGTCAAAGTGAACAAAAAGGCCATTATTCCAGGAACAATATATTACGATCCCGATGGGCATGTAGCTATAGTATCAGAAGTAAATGAAGATGGCCGGGTCAGGGTTATAGATGCACACCCCGACCGCACTATTTCCAAGCCATGGTTTGGAGCCAAGTTTACCCGGGGCAGCAAAGAGAATGGCGGCGGTTTCAAGCGCTGGCGGCCAATTCGCTATACCTCTGACAATAAGATCATTCGCACCCGCAATCACAATATTGTCGACTACTCCGGCGATGACCAGTATAAAAAGACTTTCAGCGTCAAAGGGCGCACCGGCCTGTCTTACCATGAATACATCAGACTTTCACTCTGCGACGACGCCAGAAAAAGCGACCCGGTTAAAGAGTTTGCATTCATGATGACAGATCTGCACGAAGACATCAGTTATCGCGCAATGGCAGTAAACCTTTGCATTGAAAAGGGTATCAGCAAGCGATCGCACCCTGGTGCGCTACCATCGAATATTTATGGAACTGATGGCATCTGGGAAGAATTTTCGACACCATCGCGCGATGCCCGCCTGAAAGTAGCCTTTCGCGAATTTTATGACCGCACGCGCCAGATGATTATCGAAGCTGAGCAAAACTATGCCGCCGGGGGCGTAGCATATGCAAGACAGCTGGCCACAGCGTTTCTGCAGCAGTACATACAGCTGAGCCCGCAATTGAGCGTAAGTTACCTGAATTCAGCAGGCAATCGAGTAATTCTGAGTTTTGACGATGTCAGCCAAAGACTGTTTAAGATGTCGTTTGACCCCTATCATTCAGTAGAATTCCGTTGGGGAGCCCAAGGAGAAGAGCTGGCCAGTTCTCCAGACAACGAAACAAAACGGCGCTTTTATCAGCTTGAATACCGGCTGCGCAATCAGCTTGAGCGTGTCTACAACCAGCCAACTCCCCTGA
>MFYY01000187.1:7091-7182 GCA_001787855.1 Candidatus Riflebacteria bacterium GWC2_50_8
AAAGCCAGTGACACTACAATGATCGTTGCCTCGGAAATATTGTCAGACCAGCCATTCACAGATGCTTCTGCGCGAGCAAAAGTCGATGTTG
>MFYY01000187.1:7194-8495 GCA_001787855.1 Candidatus Riflebacteria bacterium GWC2_50_8
ATGATATTGTCGATGCCATGGCGGAAAAAGGCATTGCGCCGACTAACGAAGTGCAAGCTACAAGGATAAAATTTCTTGAAAGGGCTTTGAATTATGAGAACATGGCTTTGGCTTTTGCGCCTGAAAGTACAGAGCTTAAAGAGAAGATAGCTTCTTCAAAGAGTCAGATTGCTCGGCTCGAGACCCCTAAGGAGGAAGAGCAAAAAGCGCTTGAGACAGGAATAGTGAGTGGATTGAGTGAATTTGCCGCGCTGGCGAAGGAACGCATGAATAAAGGAGGCGAAGAACAGATAGCAAGAATAAAGAGATTATTGAATATCCCTTTATTGCTCGATGGTAAATTAAACCAGGCTGCAGTTAGCGCATTTATAAAGCTGACTGCGAGCATAGGTAAATGCGGCGTAGTAAGCCTGAGCGCATTACTTAAAGCAAATGGCATTGAGGTATCGGATAAAGCTATTGCTAAGGAACTTACTATGGCAATGTTGGAAGAGATGTCTGCAAATAATAATATCGCAGATAAGTATAGAGTTATAGCTGAGAGTACCGGCGAGATACCTGTGCTTGACCGTCCAATGCGAAATACTGCTCAGAGACTCGGACTTTCTTCTAAAGAGGGCCGTTCAGATGCAGAATGGGCAAGCGGCGTGAAAATCAATGAGATAATAAATCTTTTTAGGGATACTAAAAATCCTGCTAAAGCAATACTTACTCATGTTATGCCAAAAGGTGTTACTGACTATTTCCAGGGCCATTTCGTGACAATCACAGGATTGGTTTATGAGAATGGAAAAGTTGTTGGCGTGAACCTGATTGAGGTTGGCGGCAATAAGTTAGATATTAGTGTAGAAAAATTTGAAGAGCATTTTACTGGATTCGTATTAATGCCGCGAGGCCAAATGCAAGCAATGGATGTTGTTAGTGATAAAGAAAGTGGCAAAATAGCTGGCTCTTCTGGCACTGTGCCAGTATTTACTGCAGCAATGCAAATTGATACAAGAGTCGCAGGGCAACTATACCTAAGGTCACCTCCTGAATTCTTTAAGGCTGTTGAAGAAGCAGTGGGCGTAAAGCCTAAAACAGTTTTCCGACGCGAGCTTGAACAAGCTAAACAAACAAAGCCTTTCTCATTCCGTTCACTTCCAAAATTCCATATAAGAGACACTCTTCGCAGCCATCCACAATTTGTTAAGGTAATGAGTTCTGCAATATCACTCACTATAACTTTAATAGTTCTTCCTTGGCTGATTCCTTTTGTTCCAGGCTTGGGGGCTATCTTGGTAGCTATTCATGCATTTTTG
>MFYY01000188.1:0-3319 GCA_001787855.1 Candidatus Riflebacteria bacterium GWC2_50_8
AATCGAAATGCATCACCCGCAGAAGCTTGATAAACCCTCGGGTACTGCGATTAGAACACGTCAGCACATTCTTGACGAGCTCGGAATAAAAGATGAGTCGACAGCTGAACAGGTTCCAATTCATTCCGTGCGCCTGCCGGGACTGGTTGCACACCAGACCGTGATGTTCGGTGACGTCGGGCAAACCCTTACCATCAGGCATGATTCGCTCAATCGCGACTCATTTATGCCTGGCATAGGCATTGCACTGTCGCAGATGAGCTCATTCTCCGGGTTAAAGGTCGGTCTCGAAATCTGACGCCGATAAACAGGGCAGTTTTATGGCATTTTTGCAATGCTGCAAAAAATATTCAAAAATTTTGTAAAACTTGTCGATAGCTCCTTAAGAACAAATGAAGTTATAAGGAGCGCCCATATGATTCTTCCGAAAACCCCGCTCTACCAGGCAAAAACCGACGCCGAATTCCGCATTCGCATGATTCAGCACATCAAAACAGCTTACAAAGACATTCTCGGCAATGATGCCAAGCTGCTTGATCTGCCCAATGGCCTTGATATTGTACAGGCAAAGATTCAACAGCGCCTGTATGACGTCAGCCGCGGCGCAATTAACCTGTTAAGAGATGATGAACGCGACGAACAGCTCGCAGCCTGATTCACAAGAAATTCAAACTCCCCCGTTCTGAGATAGGCCCCGAAGTCGGAATTAACTGATTTCGGGGTTTTTCATTTTCCGTCGGCCAGGTCTTCAAACGGGGATACATCAGCCACTTCGCTCCTGGCTGAGACCGCAGCAAAATGACGCCACAGTTCACCAGCCCATAATACCAGCGAAGTTCCGGCAATTATGGCCAGCCAGGTCAGAAATGACAGCGGCTCGGTTCTGAACATGGTTCCACCAAATTGAACGATCAAAAACTGAATGATCAGAATGGCCGGCATTATTACCATAAACCCTTTATTCTCTTTGATACGGTTTAAAGCCGAATGGTTGAAACCGAGAGCGCGGGCATTGAACATGTTCCAGACCTGCAACATAACAAAAGTCGTAAAGAAAATGGTCAACTCTGCAGTGTCAACGGCTCCATTTCGCTGAAAATATTTTAACAGACCAATCAGAAACAGGTAAAACAGGGCACCAACTCCCAGAATATGACGATACATCGGCGCTGAAACAATAAAATCTTCTGAACGACGCGGAGCGCGGGCCATGACCCGCCAGTGTGGCGGCTCTGTGGCAAGGGCAAGAGCGGCAAAGGTATCCATGATCAGGTTAACCCAGAGCATCTGCACGACTGTCAGTGGCATCTTTATGCCGATAAATGGCCCGGTAAGCGCCACACCCAAAGCAACTACGTTTATCGTCAACTGAAACATGATGAAACGCTGGATATTGTCGTAAAGCGACCGGCCCCACATGATTCCCTTGACTACGCTTGGAAATGAATCATCGAGCAGAATAATATCACTTGCTTCCTTGGCAACCGAAGTGCCGGTTTTGCCCATAGCCAGCCCGACATTGGCGTGGTTGAGAGCCGGCGCATCATTGGTTCCGTCGCCGGTTACTGCGACGACTTCGCCGCTCTGCTGAAGAAGTCTGACCATTTTAAGCTTGTCAGCGGGACGCGCGCGCGACAGAATCTTTATCTCTAAAGCGCGGCGGACGGCGATCTCATCAGAAAGAGCCTGAAATTCGGCGCCGGTCATATGAATTCTCTCCGGTCTTTCATCAGGCTCAATCAAACCGGCCTGTTTGGCTATTTCCCAGGCGGTATTCGAGTTGTCACCGGTAATAATCTTGACCTTGACGCCGGCGCGCCGGCACAGGTTCAGCGCCAGTGGCACCTCAGCCCTGATCGGATCAGCGATAGCAACAAAGCCCAGCCATACCATTTTATTCGCAACAACGTTCAGATCACCCTCTGGCTTGTGATTGATGCCGCGCAAAAATGCAAAGCCAAGAGTGCGCATGCCGCGCGCCTGGCTTTGCCTGAGATCAATAGAGATTTTGTCAGCAAAATGGTAAAGAGACTGCAGTCCCTTATCGGTAAGAATTTCAGTGCAACGGCTCAGAACAAGCTCAGGCGCACCTTTAACGTAAAGAATCTTTTCACTGCCAGCGCTCGACAAGCCATAGGAACCCATCATCTTGCGTTCTGTCGAAAATGTCCATTGCATTTCGAGAGCAAAATTCTGGCGTAGCTGAAGATAATCTATTCCAGCCTCTTCAAGCCACATCAGAGTTGCGCCTTCAGTAGGATTGCCAAGCACGCTGGTTTCTCCGCCTTCTTTGCGACTAAGATTGGCAGTGCTGTTGGCGGCGATTGATTCGGCAACAATCTGTTCAATCGGCGTCGCAAGGCTTTTGGACAACACGCCAGCCTTGAGTGCCGGAAAGAACACGGAATTCATTACCATCCGGTTCTGCGTAAGAGTTCCGGTCTTATCTGAGCAGATCACCGTTGCTGCGCCAATAGTTTCGCAGGCATGCATGCGGCGAACCAGATTGTTCGCAGCAGTCATTTTGCGCATGCTGTAAGCAAGACTCAGCGTGACACTCATTGGCAGACCTTCTGGAACTGCCACCACAATGATGGTCACCGCAATCATGAAAAATTTCAGAAAGTCACTGACCGCGGTAGAGGTCAGCCAGGCTGACGGGTCTTCAGCCAGAAAACCGCTCATAACACCCGTAACAATACAGAGAACAAAGAACAGCGCACCGGCCGCAGCCACTCTGCACCATGCACGCAGCCCGCCTGCTTCAATTACCTTCGGCAAACGCAACTCTCTGCCCGCAAGTTCAAAGCCGTCAGCCAGAATCGGCATCCAGACTTTGGCAAGCCCGATCAACGCACTGATAAAGACGATGAGCGAGAATCCCCACTGCGACGAAGTCAAAATGAGTTCACCAGAACGATAATCTCTAAAAATCAGGGCCATGAAAGTCAAAAAAGCTATCGAAAAGCCGACGACTCCAATAAGTTTACTCAGTCTTTCGAGCTGACGATTTAACGGTGTCACCTCGTCACTGTCTTCACTGGCTGCGCGAGCCGCTTTGCCGATTTCAGTAGAGTCGCCTACAGCAGTTATCTCGATCACCCCATGCCCGTCATGCACCATGGTGCTGCGCAAAACCGTATCAGGCGGATATGCATTGTCTTCTTTGCTGCCTGATTCTTCGTCAGCCACAAATTTGGCGACCGGCATTGATTCTCCAGTAAGTCTTGCTTCGTCGATCTGCAACGAAACGGCTTCGAGAACTCTGCCGTCGGCAGGAACTTCATCGCCAGCTTCCAGAAGCACGATATCAGCAAAA
>MFYY01000188.1:3350-6660 GCA_001787855.1 Candidatus Riflebacteria bacterium GWC2_50_8
GGTTGAGAATATCAAACTCTTTTCCGGCCTTGTATTCATTGAGAAATGCAAGGGTCGTGGCCAGAAGAATAGCCAGGACGATGCCAATGCCTTCAAAATGTTCGCCATTAACAAAGCCAACTCCGATGGCAATGAAAGCGGCAATCATAAGAATTCTGATAATCGGGTCGTCGAATTTTTCGAGCAAAAGGCGCCACCAGGGCTCCCGCTCAGCAGGGGTCAGAGTATTAGCGCCATACTTATTGCGATTTTCGATTACCTGCGCTGCCTTAAGGCCCTTGTGCGCGGTATTTCTACTATGCTGCGAACTTGCCATTGAATAACTCCGTTTATGAATGCGAGGCCGCTAATTATAGCCCTTTATCGCTGTAACTTCAAACATTTCGACTGCCGAGGTTTTACCCTTTAGCGCAGTCTCTGACAGCTGTTCTACTTCAACGCGCTCTTGGACGAGCTCAAGTGTAGACCTGCTGATGATAACATGGGTGTGCTTGCCCAGCTTGCTCATGCCTTCGAGACGCGAGGCAACATTAACCGTATCGCCGATTACCGTGCGGTCCATACGACCTGGCGACCCGATATTGCCGGCGATGACATCTCCTGAATTGATTCCCACTCCTATTTTCACTGGAAAAAGGCTGCGCTGAGCGCGTTCGCCGTTAAATTCGTCGAGTGCGCTCATCATGGCGAGCGCGCATTTTACCGCGTTAAATGCCAGTTCTGCCGGGGTATCTTCGCCGTTTTCAGCCACAATAAACTGCGCCATTATCGCATCGCCGATAAACTTGTCGATATCGCCGCCATGCTCTTCTACGACCTGGTTCATCACCGCAAAATATTCATTGAGCAGCTTGACTACTTCTTCAGCGGAATTCGACTCAGAAATCGTTGTAAAACTGCGAATATCAGAGAATAAAATTGTTGCCTGCACTTTTTTGCCGCCCATGAAAGCGTCCTCGCCCCTAACGACGGCATTTACAGCAGATTTTGAGAGATACCTCGTCATGCGTTCACGCTCATCAAGGCCGGTGCTCATGGCATTGAACGACTCTGCCAGCTCGACGAGTTCATCTTCGCCAGGCATAAGCAGTCGGGTTTTGTAGTTGCCTGATTCTACCTGTTCGACCCCCCGGCGCAGCAGTGCAACCGGTTCAATCAATGATCTGGCCATAATCTTGGCGAGAATGTAGCCGATCAGCAAAGAAACCAGAACTGAGATCAGTATGAAAACACGCAATTGAACAAGAGAATCACTGATCTCTGAGTAATCATACAGGGCAACTACCGAGTGCCGGTCGAGGTTAGAAGGCTTGAAACTGTAATACAGACACTTGCGACTGTTTTTTTCGAGAACCACAGTATCCTTGACCGATACGCCTGAAAATCTTGTGGGCTCAGAAAGCCTGCCCAGACTTACTGTCTCTCTATTGTTCGCCAGATAATCAAACCATGGTTCGGCAATGGCTGTCTCGCGAAAATAGCCGCCACTGACATTGTTGGAGCCATAATACACCTGCACGCGGTTCCGATACTTTTTCTCATTCGCGTGGTTCGCGATCATAAGGCGCATGAACATGCGCTCAAAATCACTATCCTTGACCAGAACAACCACAATATTCGATTCGTCGCTGCCCGGGCGCGAAAATTCTCCAACAAAAAAGCAAACACGGCGATCCGAAAACCTGAATTCAAAAGCCTTGTTCTCACGATATTTGAGTATGCTCTGAATAGCATCAACACTGGTGCCCCCCGAAGCCTCAATAAACAGGTCGACCATGCCAACATCCGCCGATTTACTGCGCAACTTGAGATTGCCGGTATATCTCAACTTGATCTTGGACAGAGACTGAACCAGCGGAATCATGTCTTTGCCGGTACTCCGGTCTACCGCCATATTGAATATCATATCAGCGCCAGAATCAAGCACATAAACTGAAGTAAGGCTTGTCCTGGCGGCATAGTCTGCGATTATCGACCTCGCCTTCTCCTGATCAACGAGACGCCCCTTTGCATCGAACTGAAGCGCCATCAAACGATTACCGAGCTCTCCGCTCAATGTCTCAAGATAGCGAAATGCATAGTCTGTGTTTTCTTCGATGTTCTTCTTTCTGCCTTCAAGAACCTTGAAGGCATCGTTCTCGTAAATACGCTGACGATCCTTAAGTAATTCACTGCCCAGATGAAAAAGAACCACACTCGGCAAGGCCATAGTTAACACAAACAGCGCGATAATCTGCCAACGAATGCTGATTGCCATGCCCTGGTTCTTGCGGCAACTAAAAACAATAAGCGGTGGCACAAGCAATGACGCCAACAGCAGAATCAACAAAAGAAAGATGCTGCGCCGGTAAGAACGATCAATTTCCAGACTCGATCTTGCTGTAATTAGCGAAATTCCACCATCGATGCGGCGAACCAAAACGATAATGCCGCGATGCTCATGAATTCCGTTTGGTCGGTTAAACAGCCATCTGGCCCAGTAATCATGCTCAAGCGGCGAAAAAGGATATGGCAGAAAAAAGCGACCCGGCCGCGGATCTATAAGCCAGCCTGGTTCTATTCCGCTATCCTTCCATTCGTGCCCTTTGCGAAGCATTATCATATCGAAAGCAAAAGTGCGCGGGAGCCGCTCCAGATCCACCATTGCCAAAAACCCGCCACCTGACTCCCGGCTCATGAAGAATCCGTCAATCTTGTCATTTTCCCAGTACATGGCAACCCGGCGGCCGGCAGCATCAGAAAATTCAAATACTTCAGCAGCCGATTTAACAAACATTGTAATCTGGTTCGAATCCAGAAAATTTCGGGCCAACATCGGAATGTTGTCGAGATAAGACCGGTCTCCTTCTTTGTCCGGGCCTCTAGTAATGCGTTGCCTCAGGGTTTCAACTATTCGCAGATATGCCCAGCGCGGCAGGATTTCGTCACTGCCAGCTGTTACCCGGTATTCTGAGTCCCATTTGATCAATTTAATCCCTGGAACCAGCGCGCGCAGCTTCTTTTCCATGGCTGTCTGCCTGGTAAGCTGAGCAGTCTCCAACCCGTGCAGGGCGATAACAGCTTCGACCGGCAACGGGATTCTGCACAACTTGCGAAAATGACTCAAAAAATACAGTTCAACAGAAGTCCTTAAATAAGGCTCTTTGAAGTCATTCAAAATCTCACGCAGCTGCATATTGGTCGACATTTCGAGAGCAATACGCGATGAGAGCCCTTCAAGCTGCTGCCCGATTTCGCTGCGGGCCATCTCAGCGTTTGAGCTGAACGCCTCGCTGTCCTGCTGAAACAGGACAACTACCGGCATGAGCAG
>MFYY01000189.1:0-670 GCA_001787855.1 Candidatus Riflebacteria bacterium GWC2_50_8
TGTTCTTTGTCGCCCTTACCCGCGCCAAGGAGGGTGCCATTCTGACCTGGCCACAACGCATCGGCAGCGACCCGGCTCTGCCCGCGCCATTTTTAAGAGAAATCGAGCTGCCGGCCGAAACCGTGGTAGCCGAAGAACGCCCACTCACTCCGGCAGAATTTCGCACCAGATTGTCGCGACTCGATGAGCAGGCGCTGGCAGCGCTGGAACCAGTACTGGTTGAACTGGAACCGCTTATTCCAGCCGAGATCTCTATACATGGTATACGGCCGCGCGATTTTTCGGCAGCCAGAATAAACGGCATTCAGCTTCCTGAAAATTTCACCTTTTCAGCCAGTTCACTGAGCAACTATGTCGACTGTCCAAGGCGTTTTTTCTTTTTGAATGTTCTAAGAATCAAGGATCCGCTGCAGGTAAAACAGCCATATTTCGTAGTCGGCAATGCATTTCATGCCTGCCTTGAAAAACTGCACACGCCCGGCAGCGTCTGGGAACTCGGCAAGTTGCCTGACGACAATGACCTGAAGCAGTTGTATCTCGATAATTCGAAACCATTACTTGACGGACTTGCATTTTTTCAGCGCCATCTCGAAGCAGAAGCCCTACAAAACGCCCTGCCGATCTATCGCAACGCGGTGTTTCAGCTGGCCCAGCTGCCAGCACGCAACAC
>MFYY01000189.1:771-1373 GCA_001787855.1 Candidatus Riflebacteria bacterium GWC2_50_8
TCTGAGAAAATTTTCAACCGGGCATTTGCCGAAGAAGGTCTGCCACAGGAAATCCAGATGCCTCTTTATCTGCTGGCATGCCGCGAACTTGGCTGGCAGAATGCCGCAGCCGCCCTGCTCTATATCAGCCAGGACGCTTATAAAACCAATTACAAAGGCATGCAGGCGGGCTTTTTGCGATCGGCTGCGCTTAATTATGGCTGCGGGCCATCTTATGGGGCCGAAGTCACCAACAGCGATCTTGACCATTTTTCTCTGCAGATCAAGACGGTTCTTGATGAAATCAGGCAACAGCGTGTTTTTGACTGCAGACCATCCAGCCAGCCTGAAGCCAGATCCTGCCTTAATCTGAACACAAGCCGTCAGCCCAAATGTGAATTTTACCCGTTCTGCCAGGAGCGCCTCGATCAATTGCGTCACCAGGAGGCTTTGCGTGAACAGCTCTGAGAACAATCAGAACACTCTGACCAGCGGCCTTACTGACGATCAGGCAAAGGCCGTGACCTGGCCTGGGGAAGGACGTCTGCGCATTGCCGCCGGAGCCGGCTCCGGCAAAACTGAGGTTTTGACGCGCCGCATAGCCGGCTTGCTTGCTAACGGTA
>MFYY01000189.1:1384-6952 GCA_001787855.1 Candidatus Riflebacteria bacterium GWC2_50_8
GAAATGGTGGCCATTACCTATACACAAAAAGCGGCGGCTGAAATGAAAACCCGCCTCGTCGATAAGCGCCAGCTCGATCCGGCGCGATTGCGAGACATGGAAGTCTCGACTTTTCACGCCTTTCTCGGGCGTTTTCTGCGCCAGGATCCGTTTGGCGCCGGAATCGACCGCTCAGACAGCGTAATCGCCGAGAATAACCGTCAGCTGATTCTGCGTGAGCTTGTCGAAAAATTTGCAGAAATGTTTGGCGACCGCATAATCGACAGCCCACAGGCACTTGGCGCAACAGTAGCCATGAAGCTTGTCAACGAGTTTCCGGAAGCGCTGGGCAAAATAAGACGCTATCTGCTCAAGCCCGGAGAATTTTATCAGACAGCGAACAGGCTGTTTGATAATCGGGCGGTCGCACCGGCGCCACTTGAAAGAAACTGTCTCGAATGGCTGTTTCATTTTTACAGCTGTTATATGGAAGAGCTTAAACACCGCGGACTTCTCGATTTTGACGAAATCCTGATTCGCAGCCGCGATCTGGTTAAAGATATGCGAGAGTCTGGCTCGCTTCCTGAACGCCGGGTGTTTCTGATCGATGAGTTTCAGGATAACAACCCTGACCAGCTCGATATAGTGAACCTCTTCTGCCGTAACCGTGAGAGTCATATAACCGTTGTCGGTGACGAAAAGCAGAGCATTTATCGTTTTCAGGGCGCCAATATTGATACTTTTCGCAATTTTGACAGTGATCACGACATTATACTGGCCGACAACTTTCGCTCATATGATGAGATCATCGGGCTGGCCGACAAGTTTCTCGAACTCGGCGGCAACACTGGCAAAATGTATGCGCCGCAGAACGCCCGCCGCGCCTGTTCGCCAAGAGTACCACCAGTAGCCTGCCTGCTGCATTCTGAAACCAGCAGCGACAGCGAAGTATGCGCTGAACTTACCGAAATGATCAAAAACATGACCGGGTCAGGCATGAGCATTGTCGATCGCAAAACCGGCATTGAAAGGGCACTGCGCTACGGCGACGTGGCGATTATCGTCAGCAGCATCGGCAATCTGCCAAGACAGTTCGAAGACGCCCTGGCAACCCGACAGATACCCTATGTAATGTCAGGCGGCTTCAGCTTTTATGCGCGCAGTGAAATTGAAGAGATTCTCGCCTTTCTCAAACTGCTGGTACAGCCAGATGATGATCACGCCCTGATCAAGATTCTCAGCGGGCCCCTCTATGGTCTTGACGACGTCGAGCTTGCCGAGTTCGCCTCTTCTGGCCGCAGCGAAAAAACCGCACTGCTGCCGCACCTGCTGGCGCAGTCGCCAGAGTTGTTGCCTCTGCGGGCCAGGCAATTACGCGAACTGTTCGTGCTGCTGAAGGAGCGGACAACCCGGCCGGGACTGCTCGACCTCTGCCATTTTATTTTGGAACAGGCAGGATTTTACGAGTATGCCGCCGCGCAAACTTCAGATTTGCGGCTGCGGCGCATGGAAAACAATCTCGCCAAGTTTCTCGGCATCGTCAGAAACTTTGAGCAAAACGGTATTTTCACTTCATTGCGCGATTTTTTAAGTTACATAGAGCGCATCCTGACCTCTGGCATCGACGAAGACGAAGCCGGCCTGGGACTCGAAGAAGGCGATGCGATCAAGATCATGACTATTCATAAATCCAAAGGCCTCGAGTTTCCTGTGGTCATCTGCCCATTTTTGAAACGCCGCCACTACCGGGCCGCCAACCGCATCTACTTTGACCGCAACTACGGCCTGATCGTCAACGACCCGTCACAACCAGGAAGAAAGGGCGCGCCACCGGTTCTCGAAAAATATCTCGACGAAGACCGCCAGGCATCAGAAGATGAAGACCGGCGTAAACTCTATGTTGCCTTCACCCGCGCCGAAGACATTCTGCTGATATGCGGCCGCGAAGAGCTAAGCCGGCCACCCGAAAAAGAGAACGAAACCCCGGAACCACTGCACGAAATTCACCAGCTGTTAACCAATAATCCTGAGCTGGGCTTCTGCGCGAACCTGCATGAGTGGCCGCAACTGCTGTCAAACTGGCTGAAACATGGCCAGATCGCCATAGAAACCAGGAGTGAACAACTAGACAGCGCGACAGACATTGACGAACTCGCCAGCAATATCAGGCACATCAGCGCATTTCTTAATCAGGTGCCGAATGTTGAAGCGCCGGATACCAGCAATCAGGATATTTTCTCGCTGCAGGACATAAACCTTTTTCAAAGCTGCCCACGCCGTTATCTGTTTACCAGCCGACACGTAACCTCATTTCACGAACGTCAGCCAAGTTTTTATGGTACGTTGGGCACTCTGGTACATGAGTGTATACGACTTTTTCACGCACAGAATGGTCATCAGACTAACGATGACGAAAGAATACGCAGCATGGTTTTGAGCATCCTCAGCCGACTGGTTCCCTGTTACGGCGAAGCCGGGCGCGAAGCGGCTATAATTGCCCGCGGCATCGTTCTCAGCTATACCGCTTCCGAACTTGGCCAGACTGAGCCATGGCAGATTGAAGCCGAAGTAAATGTTAAATTCGATGGCGGTGGCAGACCCTTTTTTGTGCGTGGTTTTGCCGATCGTGTCGACCGCAGCGACACCGAGATCCGCATAATCGATTTTAAAACCCGAAAATTTTCTGCCGATTCGCACGCCGGCTACAGTGACCAGCTCGCTCTCTACCGCATCGCAGCAAGTCGCGGCGTTCTTGGCGAGCTCGGTTGCCTGAGTTTCGCGCGATCATACATTGCCTACCTGACCTATGACGAAGTGCATGTGGCCGAGATCGAGCCGGATCTGCCGGCGTTCGAAGCAAAGCTCGAAAACATCGTCGCGGCAATTCGCAGCGAAACGGCCTGGAAGCCGAATGCCGGCGTGGCCTGTGAAGACTGCGGATTTTCCATACTCTGCCACGGAGCCCTTTCCTGATTGCTCATAAGACTTGCATTAATGCAGGTACAATGCTATCAATATTGGCGGTAGACAACCATAATTCCCGGAAAGGAAACTGTTGAAATGGCAATGAATCTTATTGGTCGCAACTTTCTGACTCTCAAGGATTTTACTCCCGAAGAAATTCGCTATCTGCTCAATCTGTCAGCTGATCTCAAGAAGCTCAAATATGCCGGCATCAAACCCCGCAATCTCGAAGGAAAAAGCATAGCGTTGATTTTCGAAAAGCCATCTACCCGCACCAGATGCGCTTTTGTCGTAGCAGCAGTTGATGAAGGCGCCCACCCCGAATATCTCGGCAAAGACGACATTCAGCTCGGCAAAAAAGAAACCGTTAAAGACACTGCGCGCGTTCTCGGCCGCATGTTTGACGGCATCCAGTTTCGTGGCTTCAAACATGAAACCGTCGAAGAACTGGCAAAATACGCCGGAGTACCGGTATGGAACGGCCTGACCGATAAATATCACCCGACCCAGATTCTTGCCGACCTGCTCACCATCGAAGAATACTTTGGCACCCTCAAAGGCATCAGCTTTGCATACGTAGGTGATGGCCGCAACAATATGGCCAACTCGCTGATGATCGGCTGCGCCAAAATGGGCATGGACTGCCGCATCGTAGCGCCAGCGTCACTGCACCCCGAAAAAGGCCTGGTAAAAGAAGTCGAAGCCATCGCCAAAGAAACTGGTGGCAAACTCACTATAACTGACGACGTTGCCAAGGGCGTTAAGGGCGCTGACGTGCTTTATACCGACGTATGGGCCAGCATGGGCGAAGAAGCGCAGATGGCCGCACGTATCAAGCTGCTGACTCCTTATCAGGTCAACATGAAAATGGTCAAACAGACCGGTAAGGAAAAAATACTCTTCCTGCACTGCCTGCCTGCTTTCCACAACAACGAAACCACTGTTTCGAAAGAAGTTGGCGCCATGGAAGTCAGCGAAGAAGTATTCGAAAGCAAATTCTCAAAGGTATTCGATCAGGCCGAAAACCGCTTACACACTATCAAAGCGGTAATGGTAGCCACTCTCGGCACCAAATAAGCACAGTAAATTTAAAAAGCGCCGGTCTCAAGACCGGCGCTTTTTTATTGCGTTTAATTGAAGTCAGCGCGAGGCATCTGCCGTGGCGATCTCATTGAACCATTAGTATTTTGCCCGGTAGTCAGGGAAGAGCCTTGAGTTCGGCACTGAGAGCCTTCATCGCTGCAGAATCGCCCTTCTGAGTGGCTTCGTAATAACGTTTGATCAGCTGTTGCCTGATAGCCGAACTGCCACCAATCTGCGTACCCTCTGAAGAAAACGGGTTTATCTGCTGCTCAACCGACTCAGGCGCGGCAGCCGGATCTCCACTGAACACAGCAGACGCAGCCGGTTCGTTGTTTTGTGTCGTAACAGCCTCGGGCTTGATCAGCTTGCCAAGATGCTTATTGAGAGATTCATTATACTTTTCTTCGCCAAAAACGGCACGGGCACCAATATGGTCGGCGATAAGATCTTCTTTGCTGCGTGAACCACCGGGGTTAAGAAACGAACTATCAATAGCCTCTTTAATCAGCCCGATAGCCATTGTGATGCCATAAGCAAGATGAGCTGAACCAATGAGACTCTTGATATGGAGCGCCAGTTCTGCGGATTTTTTGATGTGAAGAGCCTTGTCGTCCTGAAACTGGTCGCGGGTAATCGTGCGGTCGCCATACTTGAGATTCATCTCGTCAATGCTGCGATTGGTGTGTTCGAACATCTTGTCGAAGCTTTGCTTGTAAAAAACCACCGGCAGTTTGTGCAGAAAACTCAGCTGAAAAGCGCTCTGCATAACCGACCGCGCCTTAGCGAGCGCGTCAGAAAATATCGACGCCTCTGCAGGTATCGTCAGCGTCATCAGCATCAACCAGACCAGCATTACCGTTTTAAGTCTATTCATAATGGTACAATTATAAGAATTTTACCCTTATCTGGTAAGACCCGAACGTTTTCACACCAGCCGGGCGCGCAGAATGTCGTGCAGGTGCAGAAAGCCGATGACCTTTTCGTTCTCGACGACTGGCAGTGAGGTAATTGACTTGTCTTCCATGCTCTTGAGGGCTTCCATAGCCAGGCGGTCCGGAAAAGTGTGGCGCGGGTTGGCAGTCATAACCTGACTTATCGGCACATCGAGATTACAGGCGGCACTGCGCTCAAAATAACGACGCAGATCACCATCAGTAAACACTCCCAGCAGTTTTTCATCAGCGCCGCAGACAACCAGTGCGCCAAATCCGCCGCGCGACATCTGCACGATCGAATCGCGCAACAGGCTTTCCGGCGCGGCTTTTGGAATTGCTGAACCGGAATGCATAAGATCGCGCACGGTAAGAAAACGGCGACCAAGGCTGCCAGACGGGTGCAGTCGGGCAAAGTCCTTTTCCTTAAAGCCACGTGCTTCGACCAGTGCCCCGGCAAGCGCGTCACCAAGAGCCATGGCAACAGTTGTCGAACTGGTCGGGGCCAGGTTCATCGGGCAAGCTTCACGTTCAACACTGGCGTTAATTACCACGTCAGACATGCGCGCCATGGTAGAATTGAGATTACCAACCATCGCAATAATACCGG
>MFYY01000189.1:6997-11669 GCA_001787855.1 Candidatus Riflebacteria bacterium GWC2_50_8
TTTCACCCGAATTGGAAAGCAGCAACGCAATATCGCGCTCCCTTATCATGCCAAGATCGCCGTGCAAAGCCTCAGCGGGATGTAGAAAAAACGAAGCAGTGCCGGTACTCGACAGCGTTGACGAAATCTTTTTGCCGACCAGACCTGATTTGCCCATGCCACTGACGATGATGCGACCCGGGCTGGTCAAAATGAGATCCACAGCCTTGACCAGTTCATCGCCGAGATTCGCTGCAGCGGTCTGCAAAGCCCTGATTTCGATTTCGAGTATGTTCTTTGCTGAGGCAAGCGGGTTCTGATTCATGACAAAGCACCTTCACATAAATTGCGACAATAATGCGCACGCCAATCATACCACAAAGAAGAGGCGGCAGTGAGCCCATGCCGGCAATTTATTTCGCAATTTTTGAGCAGATACTGTATAATCAGACCCCAGACAAATTATGGGAAATAATAATTCAATACCACAGAACTGGCAGGAAACACTGACCAGCTCACTCAAGTCTGAGCGCTCCGAAGAAAAGTTGATAGCGCTTGATTTCCTTTGCCAGCAGAGTTCAATTACGCTCGAATTCGCCAGGCAGCTGATGCCGATGATAAACGAGTCGGTGGTACACCACGACACGCAGGTCAGATATTTTGCGCGCAAAACCCGCAATCATTTCTTCGACTGTTTTCCGGAAATTGAATCTGGCGCCAAAGAAGATAAGCCTTTCAAACTGGAACTTACAGATGGCGAGGTTCTGACAACTCAGCAGATACTTCTCCACAAGATGCGCCTGGGCAGTCGCTATGTCGTATTCGAGGCAATGGAAAGGCTTACAGAAAGTGGCGACGCCTCCCTTGCCACCCCATTGCTTGAGTATCTGCTCAAGGAAAAGGACGAATACAAGATTTCATATCTGGTGCGCGTTATCAGTCGCATTGATGACCCGCGAATTCCAGATGTTCTCGAAGATTTTCTTGGCCACGAAGACCCGCGAATCGTTGCCAACGCCCTTGAATCGCTGTGCGAATATAATCGCCCCGAAATCGAAGACAAACTCGTTGATTTTGCAACTTCTTCTGACAACCGTATTCGTGCCAACGCGGTCAAAGGGTTGCACAAATACTCGCCGCGATTGGCCGAGAGCCATATCGCCGAGATGGTAAAAAGCCAGAACATCGCATTACAGGATTCAGGCGTCTACCTTCTGCGCACAGTCAGACCATCTAACCTTGCAGAACTACTCGAAGTAGCTCAGCATTCAAGATATGCAACGGTGCGCATGAAAACTCTCGACATAATGCCGCCGTCAGCAGACGAAAAACAGTTTGCCGATATGATGAAAAAGGAAGATGTCGAAACACCTGACCCCCGCCGCGACCTCTTTTTGATGGCCTTCTTTCTCGGGCTCGGGTTTGCATTGTTGCTCCTGGCCGATCCTGAGCACAAAAGACTGCTTTCACTGTTCTTTCTAATCATCTCGGCAGTAACCCTGCTGTCTCATGAAAAAACTCGCACCAGCATACAAAAGACCGCACTTTCCATGGGCTTTGCAAGTTCACTGGCCTGGGGGAACACACGTCTGATGGTATTGCCGACACTTATGGGCCTGTGGCTGACCTGGAACAACCAGCAGCTCAACCGGCTCGGCAAAATCGAAAAAGCGCCACCAGAGACAGTGTTCGCCTGGTTCTTTGCAATCGGCGCCATCATTATTCATCAGGTAACTCAGGATGAGCTGTCGATGACCTTTGGCCTGATCAGCAAACTTGGCAACGAAGGTCTCAGACTGCCGCAAACCCTTGCCGATATGGCCAGTCGACAATCCCGTTTCGAACTGGCTATTTTTGCGATAGTATCACTGATGACTATACTGATCTTGAAGCTGAACAAATGGTTCCCATCGAGAACACCTTATGAAAGCCCAAATAAGCGGCTTTTCACCACGACAGTAATCTGTCTGGCCATTCTCATGCTGCTGAACCTGTTTCATTACTGGGGTCTGAAATTTCAGATGAAAATCAGCGGCATCAGCAGCAACCTCGCGATCCTGCAACAGCTACAACCTTAGGCACTGCGAGGCAAGAATGCACGCCTGAAAAAAGCGAAGCAAATCATAGAACGATTGCTTCGCTTTGTCGCTATAAAAGAAGAATGCAGGTTTAATCTCTGCGCTTTTCGAGAATACCCTGAATTTCGGCACAGAACTTTGCGGCCCGCTCTTTGAGCCTCTCAGCTTCGCCAGTTTTCTCTGACACGAACTTGCTGTCCTTGATACCGGCAACGTTGATCATGACGTTCTGATAAGCCCCCCAGATGCCAGTTTCAAGTGCGCGTGCACCAACCTGAACATCTGATTTCGAGGCGATGTTACCGATTTTCGCAGCTTCCAGCATACCTTCCCAAGCTTTGTCACCAATGCGCATGGTCTGCAGGGGCACTTCTATTGCCTTTTTGAGGCCCAACTCCATCTGTCCGGTGCGGGAATTCTTTTCTTCGTCGCTGCCCTGCGGCAGGCGCATGGCTTCGACATAGTCGTTAAACGCGTTGGTATCAGCATCGATCATTGGTACCAGGCCAAGCGCAGTCTCATGTAGAACCGGGATAATCGCGCGCAGCTGGCCTTCGAGATGCTCGAATTTGCGCACACCATAAGTCAGCTTGGCAACCATTGCGCCAAGACCGGCGCCAATCGCCGCAATTGCTGCAGAAGCGCTGCCGCCGCCTGGCGCCGAAGTTCGCGCGTTGATCGCTTCGATAAACTTGCGGGTGCTCATATTGGCCAGCGGCTCGTTGGGCTCTTCACGTGTGATGTATTCAATGATGCGCTCGGCAGGCTTGAACTGTGCTACAGAATTGAGCCCGAGCCGGTCGATAACCAGCTTTATTTTCTGATCTTCGTCGAGAATGAACAGGTTTTCACGTTCAATGTAGAATTCGGCAGCTTTCAGCATGGCTTCAAGCGGAATCAGCCCGACCAGCTCAGAACCGGCAACACCGACGCCGATTTTGGCGGCTTCTTCCTTGACCGCTTCGTAGACTTCATGGGGCGTGGTAACGTTATAATTGTTGAGGTTGAACGAGCACTGCGCCATGTTGTATTCATCAACAAACCAGCCGAGACCCTTGAGTTCCTTGAACCGGCCGGGTTCGCTCGGGCTGCGACCTGCTTCGCGCAGGTCGAGAGCAATGCGATGCGCCTGATTGCTGGTGCCAAGAATGTTAACATTATAAGCGACTAAAAAGAAGCGCGCGCCGGTAACCGTGGCTCCCCAACCCGGCACGAATTTTGCCGGGCCGTAATCCGGCTTCCATTCGGGCTTTACGATCTTCTCGGGAAGACCTTCGTATTCGCCCTTGCGAATCTGCGGCAGTTTTTTGCGATAATCTTTGTCCTGAGAGTACTCATAAAGATAGAACGGCACCTCAAGCTCAGCAGCTGCGCGTTCGGCAAATTTTTTAGAGATCTCGACACATTCTTCCATGCTCACGTTGGCAACCGGCACGAACGGGCAAACATCCATGGCGCCCATACGCGGGTGTTCGCCGGTCTGCGTCGTCATGTCAATCAGCTTCTTAGCAACTCTTGCTGCTGCCAAAGCGCCCTCAATAACACTTTCAGGATCGCCGACAAAGGTATAAACCGTTCGATTAGTTGATTTGCCAGGGTCGACATCAAGAAGAGTAACGCCCTTCACACTGCGAATCGCATCTGAAATGGCATCAATTGTAGACTGGTTGCGGCCTTCAGAAAAATTAGGTACACATTCGACGATCTTTTTCATGCTCATTCCTTTATCTTGTGTTAAATGAAAAAGCCATAAGCTTTGGCAATTTTGCGCTGTTACCGCCTATATAGCCCATTAAGAATTCTTTGTAAAGCACTTTGCTTGCCTTTGCTATCGTAGTCGAGCCCACGCGGATGTGGGCATACTCGGCCGCCAAGTGAACGGCCCGGCCAGGTTTAATCGTAATCCGCCAAAATTAAAAACCGGCAGGTATAACCTGCCGGCCCAAATGTCTTTATCTGCAGTTATCCGTGCAATCTGCGGTTAACCTTTGTTCAGCGCCGACTCCGGGTCGCTGCGGTTTTAGCCCAGACAGCATAATGGTCGCCGCTGGCAGCCAGCTTGAACGATGCGTCTGGCGACCAGTCCTTGCCGCCAAGCTTTACAGCAACCTTGTCATCGATGATTGCAGCGTAAAGCCCATCTTCGGCCTTTACAATCTCGACCTTGCTGGTGCTGTTGATTTTATTGCCTTTGCGGATGGCGATAAGCTTCTGAATCTGCGCGTAGAGGTTCCAGTCGTAGGCATGCTCCCAAAATACGCATGGAATGCCGGGATGGGTAAGAATATAGGCATAGCCCTGCATGACTTTCTTGTCGGGGAAAGGCCAGTGACTCTGCTGCGAACCAGTGTCGTGGTTATCAATAAAGGTAACTGCACGCGAAGGCCACCAGCCGATCAAACCAGAAGGCTTGCCGTCTTTATCGCGCAGACGCCAATATTCGCCATTAACCGCAACCTGCAGAATACCCTTGGTGGTGAAATCAAACAGGCAGGCGACTTTGCTCGGGTTGCCGTCGAGCCAGTTGCACAGCTCTTTGCGGTGGCCATCCTGGTTGGAGTTCAGATTAGAGCCCTGATACGACATGTTGGTCCAGACTTCGCCGACCGAAAACG
>MFYY01000189.1:11688-21662 GCA_001787855.1 Candidatus Riflebacteria bacterium GWC2_50_8
ATAATAACCAGCATATTTGCTGGCATAGCCCTTTGAAAAATCATAACGCCAGCCTTTAAAACCTAGTTTTTTAAGCCAGTTCATCCATTCTGCGATGTCTTCCCTGACTTTGGCGCTGGTATGATCAATATCGGGAGCGGCATGATAGCCTTCGCCGGAGTCGGCATTGCCGGTACCGCCATGGTCACCTTTGCATACTGCCCACTGTTCCCACTTAGCCTTGCCTGAAGCAAAATGATAAATGTTCCAGATGCCGTTGTTATCTTGCTTACCGGCGCAGCGATGATTTACCACGATATCGGCTACCGGCAGCACTCCCTGGGAGTTCAGCGCCTTGAGAGCAGCTTCGAGCTGCTGCTGATTACCATAAAATGTCGGGCTGTCAGAACCACCCAGGTCGTAGTAATCGCCGGGAAGGTAACCCTGTGGACTTACCGAGCGCGAAACCGGCGGAAACCAGACAAAATCAGCGCCTAACGCCTTGATGCTCTCTGCCCGCTGCCCGATCAGGTTATACCATTTGCTGGGGGTGCCGCGCGCCTGGCTGTTCCAACCGAAACCTTGCAGCATCACCCCGTTGGCGACTTTCGCCGGCGGGTCTGCCAGAACCGGTGTCAAAACAGCAAACACGCAAAAAATCGCCAGAATAAGCCAGAGCGAGGCAGCCTTGCAAAAACATCTCATATATGTCTGCTCCCTGGAGAGAATATTTAATTATACCAGAATTTCTCTCTACAGAAAAGAAGCTTGTTCTGCCGCATAACAGGCTGAAAACCACTAAAAATAGTAGTAAATGCTCTTGTAGTCTTCGGGATCTTCGCCGTAACTCTCTAGTTTCTTCAGGTAATCGTACAGTGCAATGTCGACGTGAATGTATGAGGGCGCATTGCTGATGTATTTTTCCCAGGGATGAAACTCGTAGACCCGGCGACCGTCAGGCAAAACACTGAGCAGCAGATGGTTCTGCTCGGCACGCAGATAGTTCTTGCCCAACCCGGGTACATTGAAAACCGGCTCGTCAGTTCGCGTCATTCCAGGCTGCAGGCGCGCCTCTTCTTTCGCTTCCTGCTGCAGTCTGGCCAGCGGCACCCGGTAAAAATCAGTTTCTTCCTTACCCTTGGCATTAAACGTGTAATAAGGCTCAACGCCGATCAGACGCAACCAGCGCCGCAGCACGCTGACCTCAAAACGCCGGCAGTTCTGAATCGTAAAAACCGTCTGATTATAGCAATAGACGCCACGCCGACGAAATTTCTGAATTGCTTCCATCGCCTGGGGCGTAATTTCAATACTGTGCTCAAAATGCGTTACCACAACGATTTCACGCCGCCCCGGCTGCTGGAAAGATGCAATCATGTCAGCCAGTTCGTCGGTAATTCGCTGCGGCAAAGCTACCGGAGTGCGCGTGCCGATTCTGATACGCCAGACCGTCCTGATCTGCGCCAGACGCTCAAGGACGTATCTGACGTTAGCATCGGTCATTACCAGCGGATCGCCGCCGGTCACCAGAACTTCGTTAATTACCGGGTTGTCAGCGATCCAGTCAATCGCAGCATCAAGCTTTTCTCGCGAAGCCATGGCGCCGGGCGAATATACGTCGTCGATTTCCCAGTTGCGCTGGCAGTAGACACATATCTGGCTGCAGGTATTATATGGCTTGAACACAACAATTCGCGGGTAGCGCCGCGTAATAAGGTCTATCGGTGAAGTATCTGTTTCACGCATAAAATCAAGATTCAACCCGGGAGTCCCTTTGTTGGCAATGACTCTTTCGACATAACTCAACGGTGGAATGACCTGCGCTCTGACCGGCATATCTGATTTACCACCGGCTTTGTAATCAAAAAGAGAGACGTAATAAGGCGTGATCCCAAACGGCAGGCCAGCAGCACGCGCCATATCTATCGCCGTTTTTTCTTCCGGAGTGAGCTCAATGAGCTTTTCGAGCGTAGCTGAATCTCTGATGATATTTTTGAGCTGCCAGTGATAGTCATCAAAATCCGCCTCTGTACAGCCAAAATGCCCAATTATGCGCTGCCTGTTGTCAGCACGTGTATCAGCAACGTCAGACTCAAGACCGCAACGGTAGCGCACCATGAACTGGTCGATCTTTTCACATATCCGGTTAAGATGTCGGGAGCGCACTATACCAGCGGCGCGACCAGTCTTTCGAGTCTTGATTTCATCGCTGTATATGCCGGCCTTGCCGGCAATGCCCGCCAGAATCCTGGTAACATCTTCGAGAAAAGCATCAGAAAGGTCTTCAGGCAAATTCTGCCAGTTTTCATGGGCAAGGTCATAAAGAGTCTTTGCCAGGTCAAACCCAGCCAGATGCACGCTGCGACGCGTAAAGAACTGATGCAGAACCCTCAGACATGAAAGGCGCAGAGACACCTGCAACCCGCTCAAACGCAGTGCTTCGTCAGAGTTTACCTCGATAAATTTGCGCGATCTGGCAAGAAAGCGGTCACGCGCGCTTTCATGATCATTCGCCGCCAGCAAAACTTTTTTAAGCGGCGGAAACACCGCGAACATCTGTTCTACTTTTTCTTTGTTAAACATTGCATCTCCCGAGCCAGGCAATTTCTTGATATCCGACGAAATACTTAAAAATTAAAAGAATTTACGCGAATTAAGTCATATTTAACAAATATAATACCACATAAGCCTGTTTTCTTCAATTATTACCCAAATGATAGCGACAACAATCTACCCGCCTGCCCATGACAACTTTACGAAATAATTCGCCTGAGCATTTCCTGGCAGGGCTTCAGCACTATAAAAAAATGCTGTTAAAATCACTTTATCCACAGATTAAGGCAGCGGGCAAAAATAACCCGATCAGGCATTCTGTCCCAAATATCATGAGGATTATCGCAGATTATTCAGAGGAATTTACTTGTGTTCTTTGCGTTTATCCGGCGGAAAAACCCTGAGATGTCATTGACGAAGTCAGTCAGTATCGTCATCGCGGCGGGCAAAGCGCCATTCGCCGAGCATGCGGTCTGAGTCTTCATTTTCGCGACGCTGCAGCTCAAAAATGGCTTCAAAACTAACCGGCTCCGTTGTGTGATGCGAGCGCAACCAGCCTTTAACCTCGATTTCTTCGAAAAGACGAGGACCAGGCTTGTCTTCAGTAAAATATTCGGCGGTCAGATAAGTCATGCCGGCAGTGCTGATCAGAACCTCATGTTCAGTGCTGTTCACTGTCAGCGACTGAGACTTTTCCTTGAGGCCACGGCTCGAATAAGAGGTCGGCGGCGTAATTCTGATGTTCTCAAACTTCTTCTCGTCAGGCCGACCCTGCGGCCTGAACAGAATCTCACAACGATGAAACGGTATAACCACGGTATCAGAAGAATAGGTAACAACATAAATTTTCATACTGAGATTCCACTGATAAGTTGCGGTCTGACTGACGCCGGCAATGGCACGCTGCAGTTCGATTTTGCCGTCTATTATCTCAAGATCCGGCTTCTTCTGCGTTGGATACAGCAACTTTATGAGGTCTGAGCGGCGGGCTGACCGCGTTGAGTTAGCTTCGCGCCAGGGAACCTCATGCGTGATTATACCGGAACTGTCGGGAATCCTTATAACAAAAGGACTGCGCTCGGTTTCGAAAACCAGCGCAACAACGGTCATGCCGTTATAAGGAACCGAAAGGCTTATGAGATTAGGCGCCAGCAGCTGATCAAATCGCGAACGCACCTTGGCAAACCAGATTGAAAGCTCTTCAAAATCAGCGCCGACCACGCCTTTTTTCTCGTCAATACCGATCAGCCACATTATCGGCTCTCCACGAGCGGCATTAGCATGCGCGGCAATGCGCCGGGCCGCACGAAAATGGTCGCGCGGCCACTCAGCCTTGAGCTCGATCATGTCGTCTTCTATGGGCTGCCCTTTTTCGAGGCGCTCAATGATATCAAGAACCTTAAATTCAATTTCCTGTTTTTTCATCGCAAACTCTCAATTCTTCGCTTTGCCAATTCTAGGCAGGAGCATATTCTACAGCTTCTGTCAGCCGCCATGGGAACCTGCGACCGGCAACATCACCGGCAGCACTCACATGACTCTCTATATATTATCGACAATTATGCGTTCTGTCGCAAAAAAAGAATTTCCGTTCATGGTTATCATGCCATAAACGGAAACTCATTTAAACACAACAATCAGCGTTTGAGTCCTTTTACAAAGTCAACTGCAAACGGAACAGTCTGCTCCGGCTTAACCTTGTACCATGCCTGCAAAACCCTGCCATCTTCACCCACCAGGAACGAAGAACGGATAATACCAACCGATGTCTTGCCGAACATTGATTTTTCACCAAGAACAAAGTAATCGGCAGCAGCCTTTTTTTCAGAATCTGCCAGCAAAGTAAAGTTAAGCGAGTATTTTGCGGCGAACTTTTTGAGCGCGTCAGGCTGATCCGGGCTGATACCGACTACCGCAACGCCAAGATCCTTGAGATCAGCAAAAGCATCGCGAATGCTGCAGGCCTGCGTCGTACACCCCGGCGTCGAAGCCTTGGGATAGAAGTAGACCAGCAGCTTTCTGCCGGCATAATCTTTGAGCGCAACCGGTTTGCCGTCCTGATCGACCAGATTGAAATCAGGAGCCTTATCGCCAACTTTCAGCTCTGATTTCTTCATTACTCCCCCAGGTTATCTGATCCTTTGACTGCGTCTGAAGCTGGAATTTCTACTTCTTCATCTGCCGGCAAAATCACGTCATCAGTACCCAGAAGCGGGTCTTCATTGTTATCAACAGGAACCGGCTCGACAGCTGGAATTACATCGGCTGGAGCAGGAGTCACTGCAGGTTCAACCGCCGGAGCAACCGGTGTTTCTGATGTCGCGGGCGCAGGTGCTGCGGCAGCGCCACCGCGTGCTTCAACTATTTTCTTGAGTTCAGCATCGAGACCACCCATTGGGTGGCCGTTCCAGGCGATCTTGCCATCAACAACGATGAAAGCGGTTGGAATACCGGAAACACCATAATCAGCGCCAGAAGTGCTTTCAGCGCCGATTACCCAGTTCATGCCGGCCTTTTTGTTAAATTCATTGATGGTATCTGCTGGTTCCTGACTCAGAGAGACCAGCATGACGCCTTTGTCCTTGTATTCGCTGTACAGAGTCTTGAGATGCGGAATGCTCGTGCGGCATGGCGGACACCAGGTCGCCCAGAATTCAACGATTACGACTTTGTCTTTATGGTCTGACAGTTTGAATCCGTCGGTGTTGATCCAGGTGCCGGCTGTTACTTCGGGAGCTTCACCTGTTGCGTTTTTGCTGCAACCGGGAGTGACTATTCCGAAACAGAAGAAAAACAGTGCGAGTAAGAAATAACTGAACTTTTTCATTTGGTATGATTACCTCCTGCAATTTTGTCTTATCAAAACATATTATAAACCCACCATGCTGTAAAGTACTACAGCTTCACCGATAAAAGTGGGACTCAGAGAGTAAGCAGCTCATGATACATCTCGGGGCGGCGGTCAGCCATTATATCGTTGCGCGGCGTAATCATTTTGTTGCGCGCCAGATCGAGATCGAAATCGAATACCATGCTTTCAGCCGTTTCGGCAGCGGCCTGGTAAATCACATCGCCCTTAGGGCTGGCGACAGTAGACATGCCGGTAAAGGTAAGACCGTGCTCAGTGCCAGTTCGATTGGCGGTGATCACGTAATAATGATTTATCAAGGCATGTATCGGCACCGAACGCTGCGCGAAACCAGGTAGAACCAGAGCAGAACAGTGACATACCACATCAGCACCCTTGAGAGCAGCAATGCGCCAGACTTCTGGGAAAATCCAGTCAAAGCAGATCAGCATCGCGATCTTGCCAATCGGCGTCTCAAACACCGGTACCCCAAGATCGCCGGCTGAATAGATGTCTTTCTCGTTATAAAAAAGGTGTATTTTACGGTATTTGCCAATCAGGCCGCCGGGGCCGACCAGAACCGCCGAGTTAAAAAGCTTGAAGCCTTCACGCTCGTTGAATCCAGATGCGATGTAAGAATTAGTGCGCCGACAATGATCGTGCAGAAGAGTTATAAATCGGCTGTCGCCGACTTCTTCGGCAGCATCAAACGCATGGTTGCGCGTCGGAAAGTTATATCCTGAATTGCTCAGCTCAGGCAGAACCAGCAGATCTGCGGCCGGCGCTTCCTTTAAAAGTTTTGCCAGACGATTCAAAGTTGCTTCCAGATTGCATAACTCGGGGGTAAACTGCACAAAACCAGCCTTCATCACTAACGCTCCTGCATTTTTCATTTCTTGTTTCCTGCGGACTCAATGCGATAGAAACTTTCTTTCAACCGCAGCCGGTCACGTGCGTCAAACATTTTTCGGCGCATCAACCACAGGCTTAGTATAACACCAAAACCTGTTCCTGACGAAATCATAAACATTATCAGTATCTGGTAACGTACGGCCTCGTCAGCCGTATTACCAGCAAGAATCTGTCCGGTCATCATGCCGGGAAGACTTACCAGACCAGCTGCTGCCATCGAATTAATGATCGGAATCAGCCCGGTGCGCACGCTTTCACGCCAGATGTCTTCTATCGCTTCTGCCGAGGTCTGCCCTAGCGCCAGACGCTGTTCAATCACCTGCCAGCGGTTCCAGGCAAGGTTGGTAAAAGTATTCATCGCCAGTGCCACACCATTCATCGTGTTACCAAGCAGCATGCCAAGAATCGGTATCGCGTAGCGCGGGCTGTACCATGGATCTACCTTGATTACCAGCGTCAGAGTCAGCACCATAATCGAAAATGACGAGAGCAGCATCGAGCTGGTGCCGATAAAAAAGCGCCCCGGGCCCTTTACGACTACCTTCTGACGCGACATTACCTCCCAGCCGGCAGCAGCAAGCATCAGGGTCCAGATCAAGGCTACCAGGTAAAAGTTAACCGTAGTAAACACCGCGTTAAGCACCAGACCGATAAGTGACAGCTGAACGGCAGTTCTTAACGCTGCAATCAACAATGGCCGCTCGATTTCCATGCGATTCCAGTAGCTCAGAAAGGCAAGCAGAAACACCAGAAGACTGGCCAGTCCAAGCTCAAAAGCACCAAGAGGCATTACGTTCATATCAGTTCCCGCATTTTGCCACCGGCAAGAATTTCCATGCGACTGCCGGCAACTCGCTCAAGCTGAGCCTGATCATGGCTTACCCAGATCGCTGGCGCAGAATTTTGCCTGAGATATTCTACAAGAAATGCTTCAACACGGCCGATACTGTCACGATCCAGGCTTGCCGTCGGCTCATCGAGCAGCAGAGCCTGCGGTCGATGCTGCAGCAGGCGCAGAATAGCGAGGCGCTGCTTTTCGCCGGTCGACAGGCGGTTTACTTCCCAGTTCATGACTTCGCTGTCGAGACCCAGCTGCTGTATCCATTCATTTTCAGGCGCGACCGAAAAGTGCTGGCCGACCCGGTCATGCCACCACAGGCTTTCGGCCGGCAGATATGCGACACGCCGCCGCCACTGTGGCCCGCTCAAATCAGTACAGGCTGTTTTATCAAGCCACAAAGAACCATCGTGCGGCTCAAGATCAGCAATTGCGCGCAACAGCAAAGTTTTGCCGGCACCAGATGCGCCGCGAAGGCCGAGCACCGAACCGGCCGCCACTTTAAAACTGTATGGGCCGCGCTGCAGAAACGCGAGATTTTCTACTTTCAGGTCATTCATAATTCTGGTCAATTTAACACAGGGCACAAAATTGTTTGCGAAAAAAATTCAAAATACTACGATTTGTGCCGAATAGATGCCAGAAACTGCATAGATATCGGAGTCCTTATGTCACATTCACATCGCCTGATGGCGCTGCTGCTGACAGCAACCCTGCTGATCAGCGGCTGCAACGTTTTCGAAGGCTTCGACCGCAACATGAACGACAGCGACTACTCGGCCATTGCCGGCGAAGCGAATCTTGAACTTGCTTCGGGCAACTTCGTCAAGGCCCACGAGCTTTACAACCGTCTGATTGATGAATACTCGGGGACCGAGGAGGTCTGGCGCGGTCGCGCCGGAGCTTTGGCCGGCCTGGCCGGCTTCAACATGTTTAACGTACTGAACATTCTACAGAATGAAGCCATCCCGCCTGACACAGCACCGGTGATTTTCCGAGCAGCCATGACGATAACCGATCCCAAGCTGCTCGAAGAAGCCATTACCGACATGAACAAAATCACGCAGGCGGGAAACGACGATCGCCTTTTCCGCAGCCTGATGGCAGCGCTTGCCGCCGCCCGCCGCCTGCTTGAAAAATACGACAGCAACCTCAGCAAAAAGCTCGACACGCCCGATCAGATAGACTTCGACACCGCCGACGACAAAACCCTGAGCTGGCAGCAGCTGTACAGTCGGCTTACCGACCAGACTTCGGCGTTTTCACTTGAGCGCGCATTCATTGAGCTCACCCTGGCTCTCGACGGACGAGGCACTGACTGGATGACGGTTTCTCCAATTCATGGGCAGAACCACACCGGAAAATACACCCCGGCCAACCGCGCCACCATACTGGCGGTCGGTAATTTCGCGACCATTCTGCAGCAGGCCAACGCCTGGTTCGATTCCTCCGAAGAAAAGTTCAAGGCAGAACTCATGAGCCTCGACGGAGCCAGCTGATGAAAAACACTAACACCATAAAATCGTTGCTGGCATTTACTTTCGCGTGCCTGACGGCACTGCCAGTCTCCGCCAGCAGTCAGTTTGTCTATGAAAGTGCACGCACGCTCGGCATGGGCGGCACCAGCGTCGCCATCGCCAACGACCATCAGGCCCTGTTCACCAACCCGGCCGGTCTCGGTCTGCAGCAGAAAAGCGCATACTCAGTGATCAACGCCCAGGGGACACAGAGTGAACACTACAGCAAGGTAAATGGCAGAATCAAGCAACTCAACGACGCTGATACCGCCGCATCGCGCACTTCCAACTACAACAACCTCATGGAAATCATGGGCAAAACCGGTTATCAGGCCTGGACGGCCATGGGCTACTATCTCGGCGGCACCGGTTTCGGCATGGCCGCTTATTACAACGACTCAGAAATGTTCGCAGTCGAAAACCCGGCCAATCCAGTGGTCAAATCAGAAGTTTACCAGGACACCGTGCTCTCTGGCTCTATTGCACGCGGTTTTAACGAGACACAGATGTTGTTCAAAGACCGCACCATCGGCTGGTGGGGCGCGACCATGAAAGTGGCGACCCGAAAAACTACCGAACAGAGCTATTACGCCCGCGATTTTGCCGCTCTGACGCCTGGTGCGCTCAAAGATACCGACCGCTCGGGCGCCACGCTCGACTTCGACCTCGGCGCGCTCTGGCAGCTCAATAACCCGTGGCAGACTTCGCTCGGTCTATTTGTCGGCAACGTTTTAAGCACAGACTACAGCGAAGAAGCCGGCACGCTCGAACGTCAGTTTGCTATCGGCACTTCGATCAAACCGCTGACCGGTACACCAGAGCGCAACGAAAAGCTCGTTCTCGCCGCCGACTACTGGGAAAACGGCGATGACAAAACCGCTCTGACCAAACTGCGTCTCGGCATGCAGGTAGAACTCGCCGAAGGCCTGCACCTTCTTTGCGGTATGCGCGGAGGCTACCCGACCGCCGGTTTCGCTCTGAGCTGGTATGCCCTGCGCCTGCAGGCCGCCACCTACGGCGAAGAACTCGGCCAGCGCCCCGGCGAAAAAGAAGACCGCCGCTACACCGCCAGTATCAACCTTGAGTTTTGACCACTAATCGCCATGAGCAAGGCGCGAAATGCCTCAAAAAAGCCGTTTCAGCATAAGATATCTGCTATTCGATACGGCTTTGCTTTTCTTCAGCCCAGGTTATTGAACCATCTTTCCTGGCATGCCCCTTCAATCTAAGCATTAATTCCTCAAAAATTGCCTGCAGAAAAAAATATATGGTTCCGAACAGTGGAACAAAATCGAGATTCTCATAGCCGAAGTTCTCTCGACCGAAA
>MFYY01000189.1:21727-22566 GCA_001787855.1 Candidatus Riflebacteria bacterium GWC2_50_8
AGATAGATACCGCCCAGATCATTGCCAGCGACAAAGCGCAACCAGTTCACCCGTGACAAAAACAGCACAGCACCCAGCAGAAGCGACACGCCGCCCATGTTCCACAATAGACTCATAAATAGCAAAATCAAGGAACCACAGAACAGACCGATGAGCAGAGAAACAAACAATTCACGTGGTTTCCAGCTTGCCGGAAGGTATGCCACAAAAAAGCCGCAGGCGACAAGAAGAAACGGTGAAACCATGTTTATTGCAAAATCAGCGTGCAGAGTGTCGAAAAGGCATAAATCAACGGTCCATCCCTGATGCCGCAGAAACTCGAATACAAGATAAAGACCTGACCATGCCAGATATGACAGTGTAGAAATCTGCAGTCTGAAAAACTTTTTCATCACCGGCTCTCCTGACGCAATTTTAGCATGAAATGCTGAAATAAATCAGAAGTTCTTCGTGACGCAATGCATAATAAGCACTGCAGTCACTCTATTTTTTGTCTTCTGGGCATTCGCCAAGGTGAAGCGATTCGCCCGGTTTCAGCATGAATTTTCCCAGTGGCAGCGGCTCGCTGGCTGTTGGCAGAATATCGTAAAGCTCGTATTCTCACCAGCCGGCAGCTGAGCGTAACAAATACCGCCTTTACAATGATACTTATTTACAGTATCATATTATTGTGAACAGCAAACATTCAAAGACCCTGAAGTCCATCTTTGAAATTCCAGTCAGAGCCAATATTCCTTGGAGAGACATTGAGGCTTTGCTGGTAGCGCTTGGTGCCAACAGCGAAGAAGGCAATGGATCACGGGTCAGATTTATTCTGAACGGGGTTTTTGCGACATTTC
>MFYY01000190.1:0-14247 GCA_001787855.1 Candidatus Riflebacteria bacterium GWC2_50_8
CCGGGGTGCTTTCCCATTTATACGGGCCGAACTGTGAAGCTTTAAGCATGGCTTCGCTGCATATCTGGCAGATTTTGTCCTGCGGCAAAGGCGTTTCGGCGGTAAAAGCGCTGAATTTCTGACTGCAGAAAACAATTTTGAGTTGCTGACTCCGGGCAAGATAAATGCATTCGGCGCCGAGCCGGTTGTGTCTGGCAGCCAGCGCGCATAACTCTTCTTCAGTATCATTGGCGGTGACCTGGTAATCGAGCGAAGTCAGGAAAATTGACTCTTCGTGTCCGAGTTTCCAGTCAATTGCCAGGCGGCCGCGCCAGAGTGAAACCAGCACGAGGCCGTCAGGCCGCGAGGTCGCCGGTAGATACAGGCCGGTGGCAGTGCGCAGATTAACCCGCGATTCGTCGAGTGACAACGGGTCAAACTCGCTGCGTTCACCTTCGCGCATGTTGTCAGGGAAAAAGTTGAGCTTGTTGATAGCCTCCAGGCTTCTGAGCAGAAGGTCACTGCGGTTTTCGGCGACAAAGCCGGCGTCGACTTCTTTCTGCTGCTGACGTTCGAGTGCGCGGCAGAGAATTCCACAGAATGCGGCGGCTGAAAGCAGCGCCAGTGCCTCGATAAAATATGGGCCTGAGGCGAACAGGCGTGCCCAGAAAATCGGGTTGATGGCAGGCAGAATCGAAATGGCGCAGCCGAAACTGATAACGAGCAGAAAGTCGTTAAAGGTCGCACGAATGCCAAACTTGCGCGCGCTGCGATCGAGCAGCAGCTGCAAATTCTCTTGAGCAAGGTGGTTTTCCATTCCGCCAAAAATAATTGAGGTAGCGTTGACGCTCAGGGCGCCGGTTTCGACAATGCCCTGGCGATAACCATTGCCGGCAGTAAAGATGCGTTGTGGGCGCACCGGTTCAGTTTCGGCCGCCTTCCGCCTTTTGAGAAAGAGAAGCCATGGCAAAAGCAGTTGAAGAATCAGAAGAATCGAGGCAAAAAAGACAACTGGCGCGACGGCAGCCCCGAGCGGCCGGGTTATTGGCCAAATTGGCAACCAGACAACCATGTTGTGCAGAATAAGCAGGGTGATTATGCCGCTGATCAGTGTCAGGTGTCTGACAACACTGAGTGTCAACTGTTCACGGCAATAGCTGAGCAGGCCGGTGCTGTTTTTCTTGACCAGGCTTTCGATGCTGTGCAGCGGGATCTGGCAGAAAAACCAGCTGATTAACAGATGCAATGTCAGAAAAACGAATCTGGATTCGATGCCAAGATGGCGTGGTACTGCCAGTAAGAGTAACAATATTGCCGAAATAGCCAGCAGTATGTTGCACATCGGCGAGTAGATGAATGCGATGAACGGGCCGCGCCTGTCGGTTCGCGAAGAGTATCTGCTCAGCCAGGTATGCTTTTCAACATTGAGTACCGCCGCCGGGAAAAATATGAGCAGAATCCACAGGACCAGGAAAAAGAGGCTTTTGCCGGCTGGTTGAGCTGTTGCGGGCACAGAGCTGTCTGGCTGTCGGTTACTGAATTTGTCGATTTCGGCAAGCAGGGTCTGGCAATGTGATGTTTCGCCAGATGAACGGCTGGTCGCAATTACATGGCGCAGCAAAACGGCGGCCTGTTCGTAATTTTTGAGTCTGAAAAAGACAACGGCACGCACCGCATCTATGCTGGCTCGATCATCCATGCCGATGGTCGCCGAAATCTTGTCAAATTTGCGCAAAGTCGTGCCGGTCAAGGCACTGTCAAGATCGCCACGAGCGGTGAGCGCGGCCAGTTTCTGCCAGAAGGTTTCTGGAGAACGTTCTTGAATGAGTTTTATCAGGCTGCTGTCGTCGGGAAATCCCGGCAATTCACGCTGATGATGGTTTCCAACCAGTGCCAGCATTGAAATGAGAAGAATTGCCACTACCAGTAATATTTTGCTGCGCATTTTCACCTCTTCAGGGTCGATCCGTTACGATGAGGCCTTTGAGTTTTTTGCCGTCGCTCCAATAGCCCATAAACCGGAGTTCAGCAGTGTTCTTAAAGACATTGAGTCCGGTCTGTTGTATGAACGCCTGTTCAAGCGCGTCGAATACCCGAAATATTGCGAACCAGTCGAATGAATCGATATGTTGTGTGCGCAGCGAACTGGCGACATAAGGTTCGCGAAACGTTTTGACGTATTCGTAACGACGCTTGACCAGGAGTCGTTCGTAAATAGGCCGTTCTGGTGCCAGGGGTGCGAGTTCGTCGGCAATCAGTGGGGGCTGGCCGTAAAAATCAGACAATACTGTGATGAATACCTTGTTGTGCGATTTAATTCGGTCGGCAGCATAGAATATGTCGCGGGCGGTCTGGTCGTTGACCGGATCGGTTCGATCGCCGCTTATGATAACCATGCGGGTTTGTCTGCTGATTCCGGTCAGGTCGAGCAGCTTCAGTGAACGCTGGTGTGGCATGAGCAGCAGCAACGTCGCAAACCTGGGCAGGCCGAAATAATCGGTTGTGGCAGCAACATTGGCGGCCAGCACGCCGCCGGCACCATGGCCGATCATGGCGACATGGTCGCGGTCGATCTGGGTTCCGCTGCGGGCGAAAGACTGCAGTAAAAAATCCTTCACCGTTCTGACGATGTTCGTGTGATAGTCTTCGTCGCGGGCGCCAGTGCCCTGAAAGCGTGGAAACAGGACCACCTTGCCGCGCCGGCACAAATGGCGGATCAGACCCATGTAGTATTCGGGATCTTCGGTCAGCCAGTCGTGTAAAAGTATTACCAGGCCTGCTTTTTCGAGAGACGGTCCGGAAGGTTCAAAGACCTGGTAGCGTTCATGGTTTATGCCGCGTTCCCAGGTGGTCATTGCTGCGTGTTGATACATCGCGCCGCCAGGGCCCTCGGTTGGTTGAACAGGGCCGTAGGCAAGCCGCCCGGTCGCATTGGCTGGTAAAAACGAGATCAGCAGAAATACCATGACAAAAGCAGCGGTTATTGTGCGCATCGGCCGGTTCCCGTATTTTATAGTGCCGCTCCTGATCAGGATTCGGTCAGGCTATTTTCTACATGCTGACGAAAGTATTCAAAACCCAGTTTTTCAAGGCCGACCAGGAATATGAAGATAAAAACTCCGGCCAGGCTGCCAGCTTTCATCTCGGCGCGTCGCACATCTGGTATATTGGGGTCATGCGGGGTTGTGAAGTTTTCGATGAAAACAGCGGCTGCGGCCAGGCCAACGACCCAGGTCGCAAAGTTTTCGAGACTGAGAAAAAGGTTCCACAACAGGCCACCGACGCGTCTTTCGCCATTAAGCAGAGGTCGTGTTGTCAAATAAACCGGTAGAAGCAAGGGGCCAAGCAGCAATACGACCAATACCCAGAACCAGTCGAGTGTTTTGCGTTGTCTGCTGTCCCAGGCTACCCAGAGCGTAGCCAGTGCTCGTATCCATCTAGGCCACATAAGATTTATCTCCTCAGCTGTTCTTTTTGCATTTTCCAATCAAGAATAACACACGAGCCACAAAGTTTCAAAAATTTATCAGTGCAAAGGCAAGCGCACTAAAATAGCTGAGCGTTAGTCGAACGCGGGGCGAGTACTTTGGCAAGACTATAGAGGTAGTAAAAAATGGCGGAAGTTTGTGTACGTGGTGGCTGAAAAAAAATCTGAAACTTTGTTTCCGTACAGAACGTAATATGAGTATAATGTAATATAACTAAATACTTTCGCGAGGTGAAGCAATGAATCGCAAGGGAATCATTTTTTTATTGTTCGCTTTGATGTTGAGCAGCAATGCTCTGTTCGCTGCTGACCAGTCGCAAACCAGCGGATTGTTTAACGTCAGCACCGAAGTTGACGCTGTCACACAAGAGATTAAGGCCATTTCTGATGAAATCCAGAAACTGGCCGACAGCGATGCGCCCGTAGAAAAGAAGGTTGAAAAAGCCATTGAGGTTGTCGGCTACTCTGTTAAAGCCGGCGACAGTCTTTGGAAAATAGCCGAAGAGCTGCTTGGCGATGGCAACCGCTACCGCGAGATTGTCGATGCCAATAAAGATGCGTTTCCTTCTTTGCTCAAAAACCCCGATCTGATCCATTCCGGCTGGAATCTCAAAGTTCCGGTCGAAAAGGAAAAGCCGGTTGTCAAACCAGCAACACCGGTTGCCAGTTCCACAGTTACTGTTGATCCGGGCAATGGCTCGTCTACTGCTGATGTAACCAATCTCCCAAAATGGTCGATCAAAGAGAAGCTTGCCAAGCTGCAGAGCGCACTTGACTCTGCTAACAGGGCACTGCTGGCCCAGGGGCAGCGTATCGCCGATCTGAATGCCAAAACCATCAGGTTCATGATCGAGAACAAATTTATGACCGAAGAAGAATGGATGGCGATGAATCCGCCGGTAGGCTATTTTTATCGCCTCGACAAAGTGGGCAAAGTTGAACTGGTAGGCGACAACAACCTGCCGCTGACCAACGAACAGATTGCCAAACTTGATAGCGCTGGCACTCAGGCTTCAGCACCAACAACCACTTCTACTGAGAAGAAATCATGGTGGCAGAAATGGCTCGATAAGTTGCGCGGCATCGTTGGTGGAGATGAAACCGCAAGCAAGCCGACAACTGAAACCAAGCCTGCTACCGAAACCAAACCCGCTACTGAGACTAAGCCAGCTACCGAAACCAAGCCGGCTACTGAGACTAAGCCAGCTACTGAGGTAAAACCTGCCACTGAGACTAAGCCGGCTACTGAAACTAAGCCTGCTACTGAGGTAAAACCTGCTACTGAAACCAAACCGACTGCTCCAGTTAAGACTGATGCTGAGATGGCGAAATCGGCAAACGTGCAGTATCAGAAATTCCTTAAAGATCTCAAGATGCCCGAACTCAGCATGAAGTCTTCTGAGTATTACAAGACTATCCACGATGGCATGACTCTTGTCCGCGAAGGCAAAATCTTCAAGAGCAGTCCTTTTGATTATTTCTATCAGGGCTATAATCTGGTAGACCTGCAGAAGACCCTTCTTGCTTCACAGCTGCATTACGAAAAGATGGTCGACAAGGACCGCACCAACTTCTTCCTTGGTCTCGTTGGCCAGAACATTCAGAGTGCCGGTAAGAGAGTTGAACAGGATAAGGCCAGACTCAAAGAAGCCTGGGCCAAAATGGGAAAAGCTCTGGAAGCAACAAAGACCGAAACTGGCAAACTCAAGGAAGAAGCGAAGGCTAACCGTGTCCGGGCAAAGGCAGCAGCAGCTGAACTTGCCAAGCTTGACGCTTACGATGCAGCCAACTACAAGGCCGTTGCCAAGCTCAAGAGCGAAATCAAAGATCTCGACAGCGATAACAAAGACCTTGAGACCAACATCGGAAAACTCGAAAACATCACTAAAAGCTTCAGCTAAAATATAGTTGGCCGCGAAAGTAATTTGGTTTATACTGCGGGCAGGGGGAATCCAACCCCTGCCCGATTTTATTTATTCGAAAGGCTGGAACCATGAAGAGGACAGTTTTTATCGTTGTTATGCTGTTGATTGCTGCAAGCCTGTCGGCCCAGAGCGAAAACCCGCCGATGACCGGCAAGATTCTCTATATTGACTCTGCTGCGCCTGATTCACATTTTCTGACCAGTATAAATCCCGATGGAACCGATAAAACCCGGCTGACACCATCTTTTAACAATATGATGTTTCCACGTTTCAATGAAGCATCTGGCTGGATCGGCTTTACCAACAAAACTCCCGACATGACTTCAGAGATATATCTGCTCAATCGCACTGGTGATCGCATCAAAAAGGTGCTTACCGGCGCTGCGATCGAAGATTTCTCGCCAGACGGCAAGTTTTTTCTTTACACCACCTGCGATGGCAAGGCTGAGCTGTTCGTTTACAGCCTTGACCGCAAACGCGCCAACAAAATTTCCCAGGATCTCAAGGTAACCGCCGCCAACTGGTCAAAGAACGGCGAATGGATCGCTACCTCTGTGCTTGCCGAAGATGGCAGCAATGATCTCTACCTGATTTCAACATTGGCGCAGGGTATCATCAGGCTGACCGACACCAAAAAAGTTAACGAAACCTTTCCGGTTTTCACTAATGATGACAAATATCTCGTGTATTTCACCGACCGCTATGGCAGCAATGAACTCGAGTATATGGACATCGAGACCAAGCAGTTACAGCGCCCCAACGTCGGTGGCCTTTTCCCGGCGCTTTCTCCCGACAACAAGCATGTAACCTTCCAGGTGGGCGAAAGTGTTGCTGTCAGCCGCATCGACGGCCTCGATATCAATGTGCTGACTACTGGCCGCACTCCGATCTGGATTAAATAAATTTGACCCTGCTGTGTTTGAATTGTAAAATACAGCAAATATAAATGGGAAGGTTCTTCAATGATCAAGATTAACAAGATACTTGTACCGGTCGACTTTTCGGAAGGCTCATCTCTGGCTTTGCGCTATGCCGCTACTTTTGCCAGAGAATATGGCGCGCAGATTCATCTGCTCAACGTTATTGAAGAAGAAGTCATGCAGGCTGGTTCGCTCGGTGATACTCTCGATACTGCCCAGAAATGGGAAGTTCAGAACAGAAAGCAACTCGATGAATTTGTTCCTGAGCAGTTTCAGAATCTCGACATCATTAAAAAAGTAAAGGGCGGGATGGTTTACGAGTGCGTCATCGACTATGCCCGTGAAAACGAAGTAAGCCTGATCATCATAGGCGCGCATGGCCAGAGCGGTTTTATCGACTCATGGCTTGGTGGCAACAGTTATGAAATAGCCCGAAAATCGCCTTGTGCTGTGCTTACGGTTAAGCCGCAGGCGCGCGGGTTTGTCGAAAAAGGTTTCTAAGCCGCTTTAAAAGCTGCAAGCATCCGGTTCAGGTCTTTAGCGACCTGGACCGGATTTTCCTGTGGGGAAATTGCGATATCGATCTGCAACGACGCATTGCCATGGCGGGTGAGCGAAGCCGGGATATCTTCGAGAAAAGTTGCGATGATGCCGTTGCCAACCGGCAACTGAAAAAACTTGTCGTTGTGAGGGTTCTGGATGACCTTTCCGGGCGCAAAGTCTGATTTAAAGCGCGAGAATGAGACCAGCGGGTTCCAGGCGCAGCTGGTGCGAAAGGCGGTCAGGTTCTCGGGAATGCGCTCGTCTTTCCATTCTCGGCTGAGAATCGGTTCGACGCCGCGGCTTCTGATAAAGTCGAGAGCCGCCATATTGCAGGTGTTGAAGCTCCAGTCGAGCGAAAACTTCAGTTGCGGCAGCAGGCGTGCGAGATCAAATGCTTCCCAGCCAAAGCATAGGAATTCACCTGAGTCTAACGGTTTTAGCTGTTCGAGGATTGTTTCGAAATGTTGCCGGGTAATGACCGGAGCCAGCCACCAAGAGGTTTTGCTGTGAATTACCAGGTCGGCTCTTGATTGATCGCCGTTCCAGGGCAATATCCAGCAGTCGGGGTGGATGTCGCGCAGGAATGGAAAACTCTGGTTCCAGACACGCAGACGTATCTGCGGATGTTGTGTGGCCGAAAAGTGTTGTGAATAGTCGACCTGGCGATTTTCGCCGGCGGCGATGATCATCTCGGCAATACTGGTTTTTTCTCTGGGTGGCGGCAACTGTTCGAGCTTGTAGATGTATTCGACAAGATTGCGTTTGAGGCGTTTTAGAGCGCTACCGCTGATGTGCAGACCCTTGCTGAGTCGTGCGGTGACGTGGCGCCCGGTTTTAAAAAGTTCGCCGAGAACGGTAAATTTTTCCTGCAGCGGTCCGTCTTCGAGCCCTTTGTTCATGGCCAGTTGCAGGGTTTCGTCGGTTTCCAGGCGCAGCGGGTGTTCGTTAATTATCGTTTCGACTGCGAGTGGCGTGCCATCATGACCTGACCAGAAGAGATCGACCGGTCGGCGTTCCCAGTCACGGTTCCACTGTGATTCAAGGTTTTCGCTGCTACCCTGTGATGAACGGCGAATTTCGGTGCCGGCCTTTAATCCTGGGGGGAGACCTCTTACCAGAGCGAAGTCGGGGCGTTTTCGGTCGGTCTTAACCCAGGTGATGCGGCTGCCCTGTTTTTCGCCGCGGTTGTACCAGAATACGCCATCGCCCGGTGCCAGTGTCTGCAGGATCTTGAGTTCAACGAGACCTTCGCTGGTATTGCCGGTGGTGGTGGCTGCCAGGGCTCCTTCGCGCCCGACATTCGTTCCGGTGCGCCAGTCTTCGGGTGCTGCCGGTCCAGCAAAGAAGCCAGTGGAAGCTGCCCGCGAAAAAACTTCGTCGAGCATTTCCGGTCGCGGCTGGCCAGTCTGGTCAAGGGCTTCGCGATATGTTCTGACTGTCTGATAAACGTATTCCGGGCCTTTCATACGCCCTTCTATCTTGAGAGATGTCAGGCCGCTGTTTCGCAGCTGGGCGATTTGTGAGATCAGGCGCAGGTCTTTCGGGCTGAAGCAGCAGCTGGCATTCTCAGGTTTGCCGTTGAGCTGATATTCGCGGCGACATGGTTGAGCGCAGGTGCCGCGGTTGCCGGAGCGACTGCCCAGAGCTATGCTCCAGAAACAGCGCCCTGAAATGCTGTAGCACATGGCGCCATGCACGAACGCTTCGAGTTCGAGATCGGGATAAGCTTTGTGCAGGTCGCAGATTTCTTCGTAGCTGAGTTCACGTGGCAGTATTACCCGTGAAATGTTGAGGTCGGCGAGTTCTTTGCGGCCACCCTGGCCGAACCAGGCGGCCTGTGTGCTCAAGTGCAGCGGTATTCTGCTTTTTCGGCGACGAATCAGCGCTGCGACGCCGGGATCTTGAATGATCAGGGCATCGGGTTGTAAAATCTCGTAAAAGTCGAGAGCTTCTTCGAGAAGCTTGAACTCATGCTCAAATACAATGGTGTTAAGGGTTACGTAAAGCTTCTTGTCGAGTGCTTCGGTGACACGTCGTGCCCAGCGCAGCCCTTTTTCGTCGAAGTTGCCGGCAAAAGCCCTGGCACCAAAGCGCTGCCCGGCGAGGTATATCGCATCAGCTCCGGCGAGGCATGCTGCCTTGAGACAGGCGGCAGTGCCGGCCGGCGCCAGAAGCTCTATTTTGCCAGGACTTGCCAATTATTATTCTCTTTCTATCAGCCATTCAAGGGCGACACGGTAAACATCGGTGCCGAGGCCCATGATTACGCCTTTGCAGACCGGGCTGAGCAGTGAAGTCTGTCTGAAAGTCTCGCGGGCCATGATATTCGAAATGTGTACTTCGATAACTTCGGCTTCGATAGCGGCAATGCAGTCGCGCAGGCAGACGCTGGTGTGTGCGAGTCCGCCGGCATTGAGAATGACCGAATCTTCCGCTTTCAATTTCTGCAGATAGTCGATAATCTCGCCTTCGTGATTACTCTGCAGGAAACTGATCTGAACGCTGTTGCAGAAAGCGGTTTCTTCGAGTTCCTCGGTGATATCTTTGAGGGTGCGGGTGCCATAGATGGCGGGTTCGCGCTTGCCAAGCAAGTTGAGGTTGGGGCCGTTAACAACATGGATCATCATAATTTACCTGCCTCTTTCTGAAGAAAGTAGGATGTCGAGAATATTATACGACGTTTTCATGAACATTATCAGTTCGGCGGCACTGCGCAGGCCAAACAGCCTGACAAAAAAGCGGCGGCGCCAGAATCTGGACGTAACCAGTTTGAGATCGGAAAGCGTCCAGCACTGAAGGTCACTTAGATTAATGCGTTCTGCTGCAGCGATTAAGGCGCCCTCAGCCGGCAGAGCAAAGTCGCTGTGATCGAGCTGCAGGCATGGAAGACAGTCGGCCGCTCTTATCTGGGCAAGCTTTTCGAGAGTGAGCGCGGCATTCTCGCGATTCGGGTGGTAAAGCCAGATTTGTCGAAGCGGCGCGCCGACGCGTGAAAAATGCAGCAGTTCACTGATTTTAAAGCTGACGGCAAATGGCATTTCGAGATTGAGCATGACCGAGCGCAGTTCATGCAGGTGTTCAGTGGCCAGCCCGGATGGTCGAAAGTGCAGCGCGTTATAACCTGACAGTTTGAGCCAGTTCAGCAGCCGGGTTATCCACTCAATTCCGGGCCACGAGCTGTGCCGGTCTGACTGGTCGAGCAGGCCCAACCAGGGTTGAAAGATCTCGATAGTGCGCCCGGCCAGCCATTTCTCTGGATGTATCTCATAATCGCCATCAGTGAGCGGCTCTTCCGGGATGTCGAGAATAGAAAAGCTTTCATCGGTTGGCTGGTCAAAGTTGCCGAGCGGGGTTTCGCCGCGTAATATTCGCAATATTGCGGTTTTGCCGGTGCCGCTGATCGCAAAATCAAAGAGCTCGGTGTGCGTCTGCTGTTGTCTGCTGGCACCGATTTTCGCGGCCGGAAACTGCTGACGCAGGCGGCTGATGAGACGCGCAGACATCTCGGGGGCAGCGGGATGGTTAAACTGCACAATTATTGCACGCACTTTTCCGAAAATAGAAAGGCTGTCGTAAAACTGGGCGGTATCGCTGCCGACGAGAGTTGCAATGCGGCAGGGAGCCGTTGCGGCAAGGCAATAGAGACCGAGCGGCGCAAAGCGATTGCCAAAACTGCGCAGGTTAAGAAGATTGCCTGCCGGTTCGGCGTCGATGCTGATCAGAAGTATTTCGCTGTCAGGGTTCTGCATGCTGAAATGAGAAGTCTCGATTTTATCGAATTTTACCACATTCCCGGCGAGTTGCCACAAATAAACAAACAACAAACAGGCTCTCGATTCTTTCGATGTTTACAGCGAGGGGGGTTGCTGATAGAATACAGCGCGAGTCAGACAGCATATCGATAGAACAGAGGACAAGCGAATGATTGCGCCGGTTTTTTTCAGTCTCAGGCCAAAGCAGTGGATAAAGAATCTTATACTGTTTGCCGCGCTGATGTTTTCGGAGAAGGGGCTGTTGTTTGAGCCGGTAGCCTGGCTTTACGCCACTGCCGGTTTTCTGATTTTCTGCGGTCTTTCGGGCAGTGTTTACCTGCTCAATGATATTGCGGACGTCGAAAAGGACCGTTTGCACCCGCAGAAGTCGAAACGCCCGATCGCGGCCGGTGATCTGTCGTTGACTGAGGCGAAGGCCGCTCTGATCTTGCTCCTGTTGATCAGCCTGGTTGCCGCTTACAACCTGTCGCAGATGTTCTTTTTTCTCGCTCTGGCTTATTTTATGCTTAATCTGGCATACAGCTTTAAACTCAAGAATATGGTTATTCTTGATGTGATGTGTATCGCAACTGGTTTTGTGCTGCGGGCAACCGCCGGAGTTGGCTCGCTCAAGGCGCTTGAGCCGACTATTTATATATCGCACTGGCTGATACTTTCGACGATGATGCTGGCGATGTTTCTCGGGCTTGCCAAGCGGCGTCAGGAAATCGCTACCTATCAGGATGAGGCTGTTCGCCACCGCAAGATTCTGGCGCAGTATTCGCTTTCGTTTATCGACCAGATGACCTCTATTCTGGCTGCCATAGCTATTGTTACCTATTCTTTCTACACGGTGAGCGCTGATACAATTGCCAAATTCGGCAGTGACAAGCTGGTTTATACCGTGCCGATGGTGCTTTATGGCATTTTGCGCTACCTCTATCTGATTCATATTCAGGACCAGGGCGAAAACCCGTCAGAGGTGGTAATGAATGACCGGCCCCTGCAGATCAATCTGGTGATCTGGGCGGTTGCCGTGGTCGTCATCATTCACTTTTCAAAATCAGGCTGGTTAAATTTTTAACCTTCGCCTGCCTGCGCCCTGCTGATGTTTTTATAAATGCTTTCACTCCTGAATTCACAAATGTTCTTTGTCATGCTGATTTTGCGGGCTTTTTTCATTATCTTTCGCTACTACCTAATGTTTTATCGCATAAATGCCGATGTACATACTAGAGACGATATAGGGAGAATAGTATGCGGCGAGTTATGGGTCTGATCATAGTTACGGCGATGTTTGTATTTTCTCTCAGCGGCTTTAAGACTGTTGCAAACGAAGTAATCGAAGTTGTCGGCTGCAGTTTGTCAGACAATGAAGCATATTTCCGCGTGTTTCCGCGTGCTTACGCGCCGGGAATGGTGACTCTCAACGTCAAGGTTTATGAGGGCAACAGAATTGCGGCGCTGGGTTCGCGCAAGATCGAGTTGCTGCACATGCCCGACGAGGGTCTCGCTTTTCGCGTGCCTCTTACCGGAAACCTCAGTATTCACCAGACTTACAAGGTTATCGTCGATCTGCCGGGCAATCAGACGCACACAGTGTCGCTGACCTGGCAGAATATGGCAGTTGCTGGAAACAGTTCGGCCGGCTTTTTTGCGCGAAATTTTAACCCGATTGGCGAGCCTTCAGAGCTGAGAAATCAGTTCAGAACTGCGAAGATACGCACTACTCTGCGCTGATCAATTGAGCTTGGCGTTGACGATGTGGTGGCTGGCGGCTTCGACCAGGCCGGCAAAGAGATTGCGACTGGGCTGATCGCCGCCGATGGTTTCTTCCGGGTGCCATTGCACGCCAATATAAAAGCGGTCGGCAACGCACTCGATTGCTTCGATAACGCCATCACCAGCGCGCGCGCTGCAGGCGAATCCAGGCGGAACTTCTTTTATTGCCTGGTGATGAAACGAGTTGGTGAATACTTCGTTGTTGGCAGCTTTAAGAATTTCTGCCAGTTTTGAGCCGCTTTCGAGCTTGAGCTGATGTGAAACTGCCCAGCGTGGCGCCTTTTGTGAATGCTGCACCCGTGCGATACCGGCAAGATCCTGATGTACTTTGCCACCGAGCGCAATAGCCATTACCTGGCAGCCTCGACAGATGCCAAGAACTGGCATTTTATAAAGTTCATAGGCCATTTTTGCCAGGTTCAATTCAAATTCATCACGAAACGGGTTGACCAGATCGAGTGCAACGGCCGGGTCTTCGCCCTGGTAACGCGGGTGAACGTCTTCGCCGCCGGGCAGCAGCAGGCCGTCGATCATGCCGAGATAACGCTCAGCAAACATTGCCAGATCGGTCTGGTCAGAACCATTTTGCGCCAGCGCCGGTGCCGGCAGCAGAATAGGTAGTCCACCGGCCAGCTGAACTGCGTGAAAATACTTGCGTGAGACATAAGTTCTGATGCGCATTTCGCTGTCGCGCACCGAAGAGTCAGCGTAGGCAATACCGATTACCGGGCGTTTGTTGCTCATATTACCAGTTTCCTTTGCGTGATGGATCAAGGATATCGCGCAGTTCGTCGCCGAAGATATTGAAAACTATTACCAGAAACGCAATACACAGGCCGGGATAAGCTACCAGTTCGGGGCGTCGCAGCATGTAATCTTTGGCTGAAGCGACCATGCCGCCCCAGGTCGGCAGCGAAGGGTCGACGCCAAGTCCGAGAAAACTGAGGCTGGCTTCTGATAACACGGCTGTCGCCATTCCCATCGTGAAAATAACGGTGATCAGCGGCAGGCAGTTGGGCAAAATGTGAGTGAGCACTATGCGTAGATGACTGGCGCCAAGAGTGCGCGCGGCCACGACGTATTCGGCGGAGCGGAGTTCGAGTGCGGATGAGCGGATAATGCGCGCCATTTCGGCCCAACCAACTATGGCCAGCGCGAAGATGACCGTTTTAATACCGCTGCCCATGACCATCGAAACAGCGATTGCCAGCAGCAGACTTGGAAAAGCCAGAAACATGTCTACAACCCGCATCAGAAACCAGTCGAGCCAGCCGCCGGCATAACCTGCGGCGAGGCCTACGGCCAGGCCGATCAGCAAAGCCGAAAATCGTGCCGAGAAGCCGATGATAAGAGACAGGCGCGCGCCGTAGATCAGTCGCGAATAGACGCACTGGCCAAGCTGGTCGCAGCCGAGCGGAAAGCCTTCTTCTTTGCTGAGGCGGCGCATCGGGTCGGTTTCCATCGGGTCGTTCGCGGTCAGGAATGGCGCAAAGATGGCGACCAGCAATACCAGCACTATTCCAATAAAACTGAGCCATCCGGCAAAGGTCAGGTTGCGTAGAAGTTTTTTCATCGCGCGGTTTTTCCCAGCATTTCGTCGCGGATTTTCGGATTGATCCAGGCATAAAGCAGGTCAACCAACAGATTTACCAGAATAAAGACGATCGCGCCAAGCAGCACGATGCCCTGAATTACCGGGTAGTCGCGCTGTAGAATGGCATCCATGGCAAAGCGGCCGATTCCGGGCAGATCGAAGATTGTCTCGACGATGACTGAACCGTTGAGGTAGCTCGACAGGTCGAGGCCGATGACGGTTATTACCGGAATCAGCGCGTTAACCAGGCCATGTCTGAACAGAA
>MFYY01000190.1:14255-17927 GCA_001787855.1 Candidatus Riflebacteria bacterium GWC2_50_8
TGTTCTGATGAAATCCTGGTTGAGCACCTCGATCATACTGCTGCGCACGATGCGCGCCAGAAAGGCGGCGGATCTTATGCCCAGCGTGAAAGCCGGAAGAATAAAGGGCAGCAGCGAGTTGTCGGCCGCAAAGCCCGAAGTCGGAAACCATCTGAGTTTGACGGCAAAGACATAGAGAAACACCAGACCAGACAAAAAGACCGGGATACTGATGCCGGCTACCGAAAAGAGAGTGCAGACACGATCGAGCCAGCGGCCCTGGGTTATGGCGCTGATGACGCCTGCCAGAATGCCGAGCACGATTGAGAAGGTCATGGCAAAGGCTGCGAGTTTAAGGGTGTATGGCAACTTTTCGACAACCGACTCGAGCACTGGTTTGCCAGAGACCACCGAATCACCAAGATCACCACTGAAAATGCGCCCGAGATAAGACGAAAACCGCAGGTGGAGCGGCTGGTCAAGGCCCATTTCTTCGGCGATGCGTGCCAGTGTTTCGGCGTCGGCCCGGGGGCCGGCTATTGTCTGTGCCGGATCTCCTGGAATCATGTAGAGAACGACAAATGCGATCAACAGAATACCCAGAAGAACTGGTATGGTGGCGGAGAGTCTTCTGAGCGTGAATTCGAGCATTTAATCGTTGACTGAGATAGTTGTGGCGTTGTCGCAGAAAAACATCGGCGAAAAATCCATGTTACTGACTTTTTCGCTGGTCAGGTAACTTTCGCTGGCATGCCAGAGGTAAATCCAGGGTGCGTGCCCGGCAATTCTTCGGTTAATGCGGTCGTAGGCTTCGGCGCGCATGTTGTCGTCCTGAATTTTAACTGAGTCTTCGATCATGCTGTCGATTTCGTCATTTTTAAAGCGGGCGCGATTGCCGCCAGAGCCCCAGTTGCTTGAATGAAATACCGGAAACAAAAAGTTTTCGCCGTCAGGATAGTCGCCAAACCAGCTCATGTAGAAGGCCGGCGCTTCACCTTTGCTGACCGCATCCTTGAGTGCGCTCCATTCCATGGGTTTGAGGTTGATGTTGACACCGTGCTTTTTAAGTTCACCCTGCAGCAGTCTGGTAATCTCAAAGGCTGACTGTGCTGAGCGCTGGTAAAGGTCGAAGGTCAGCGGGTTGGCTTTTGAGTAGCCGGCTTCTTTGAGAAGTCTTCTGCCTTCTTCGGGGTTGAATTCAAGACCGTTGGAGCTGGCGTTGTAGCCGCTGATTCCAGGAGGAATGCTGCCGTTGGCGGCAACGGCACGACCCTGATATACAGCTTTGATGATTTTTTCGCGGTCAACAAGCATGTTGAGAGCGCGGCGCACTCTGGTGTCGTCGAATGGTGCAACCTGGTTGTTAAAGCCAATGTAGAAGACGTTGAGAGATGGAACATCGGTAATGCGCTTTGCGAAGTCAGGATCTGACTTGAAACGCTCATAATTAGCCGGATAAAGCTGCAGCATGTCGAGGTTGCCGCTTTCGAATTCCATTTCAGCTTTCATGTTTTCTGGAATAATGCGCATATCCAGGCGGGCCAGATGTGGCTTCTGGCCGTGATAGCTGGCGTTGGCAACCAGTCTGATGTAGCTGTCGCGAACACGTTCGGTAATTTTGAATGGGCCGGTTCCGGCAGGTTTTTCGAAAAAGCTGCGCTCAGAAATTTCATGGGCATTGCCAGAGGGCAGAATATAGCAGGCTGGCATGCTCAGCAGGCACAAAAATGGCGCGAACGGAGCTGTCAGTTTGATAGAAACTGTATAGTCGTCGATGGCAGTGATACCGGATACTGTGCTGGCTTCGCCGCGCATGCGTGCGCCGGCTCCTTCGACCTTTTCAAGAACCCAGGTGCGTGGTGAGCCGACTGCCGGGTCGAGAATGCGGTCGAGCGAGTAGATGACGTCGCTTGAGGTCATTACCTGGCCATTGTGAAAAAAAACATTCTGTTTAAGGCGGAAAACCAGCTCTTTGCCGTCGGGAGAAACGGTCCAGGATTCAGCCAGATTGCCGACCAGGCGCATTTTTTCGTCGTAGCGCACGAGGCCGTCAAAAACTTTTGCCTGAATGCTGGCTTCATTGACGTCTACGCCACGCGCCGGATCAAGGTTAGATGGTTCCGACGACAGGTAACCTGAAAACACGCCCTTGAAGCCCGCAGGATTGGTTTCGGCTGGCGAGTTAAGCAGAAGACTGGCTGTAAAAGCCATGACACAGACAAAAGCCGTCGAAAAGAGGATACGTTTCATGTTGCCACCTTGATATGATTTTTATCTCTTCTCTACTAATCGGCAAGTCAGGGTTGCACCTTTAATTCTGCGTAAAGTTCGTTGCCGTTAACCTCTAGAACAGCCACTGATGCAGGTAGTCCTCCGCGGGGGTGGGTGGGGCTGCCGGGGTTGATAACCAGCAGGCCGCCTTCATCGTGAATCAGCGAAATATGGGTATGGCCATAGACCATAACCCGGCTTTGCGGAGTTAGAGCTTGCCTGGCGACCGCTGCCCGATGGGCAGCAGTGAGCAGGCCGCAGCCAATTTCGAGAGACAGCGATTCTGGTGTGGAAAAAGATTTATGATCACAGTTTCCGCGCACGGCATATACCGGCGCGATGCTTTTTAACGCCTCAAGATACTCTGGATGCTCGACGTCGCCAGCATGTACAATCAGCCCGACTCCGGCAAAAGCTTTGTTGATCCAGTCTGGTATAGTACAGGCAGCAGAGTTGGTTACATGTGTGTCAGAAATTATTCCGATTTTCATAACGATTTGCTGGTCTCCTGTCGAAAAAGCGGTATCTGGAGGTAATTAAAAATACTTTCCCGCAATTTGTAGCGCGGGTTTTGCAATTGCCTTGAGAATCAGTTGCGCATTATATGTGCATTGGCAGTAACTGATTGTATAATCGTGTTGTGCCACTGTATACTACTGTCTATATTAATTTACGATGTTTCGGAGGATTTAACAAGATGACAGCTACCGAAAAAAACAGCCAGGAACAGGCGGCGCAGGCTTCGGCCAGCAGTTCCGGCCCGGGTGGTGTTGCCGGTAAGCCTGCTGTAACAGCAGGTGGCGGGGTTTCCTTTCATCTCGACCAGATTTTGCAGAAACGTCTGCTGGCGACATTTATCGACCTGGTGCTGGTTGGTGTCGTCTCGTCGGTTCTGATCTTTATTGTAACCTTCATTTCGCCTTTTATTGGTGCGATTTTCAGCTTTTTTGTGTTTGCAGCAGCAGCTGTTGTCGTGCTGGTCAAAGACATGCCATACAAAATGGGCGAACTCGACAGTCAGAGTCCTGGCAAGAAGGCAATGAATATAAGGGTTACTGACCTTCAGGGCAATCCGATTACCTTGAAACAGTCTATTCAGCGCAATGCCGTGCTGGCCATGCCATACCTGGTGTCAGCTATCGGCAGTTTGTTCGCGATGATTCCGATAATTGGCATAGTCGGAACTCTGCTGGTCGTAATGCCACTTATGATGATTGCTTTTGCTGCCAACTGTTACGAAATTTACCGCATCTACAGTGGCGAAAGAAATCGGCGCTGGGGCGACGAGTTTGCTGGCACCATCGTTGCCTGGGAGTGATAACCTTAGCTGCATCTTTTGCTGGCGCAACAAGAAGACTTGTGATAAGAGCTGAGAACGTTTAAGTTGTTGCCCTCTGTGCCCCAGGGCAAACGCAAACTATT
>MFYY01000191.1:0-1632 GCA_001787855.1 Candidatus Riflebacteria bacterium GWC2_50_8
GCACGTTCGGTGAAAAAGTATACGCGGGTGTCTGCCGAGAAATCATTACTTGGGTATGCATAAAAATCGCTGGTTCGGTATACGATATGACCCTTGTGTTCGGCTATGAAGAAGCCATTGCCACGTTGTGAATCGAAAGTCGCGATACCGTCTTTGTTGGTAGAGCCGCTCAGGATCTGACGCCAGCCTTTGTCATACTCGTGTGAGTAAGCCTGAACCTTGATCCCTTCCATGGGTTCGCCAGATACATTGTTTACGATAAAGATTTCCTGCTTGCCTTCGCGCTTGCGAATGACCATGCCGAGCTTGGTGACAATGATCGGAGTGATCTGCAGGGCATTTTGCTCCTGGTTAAAGTCTTCGTCAACACTGGCTGCCAGGTAATAAAGCCCAGGCTGCATCTTGGGAAGATCAACCAGCGCTTCACAGGCTTTGTATTCTTTGCCCGGGTCGACATCGACGCTCCACTTTTCGACGGGTTTTCGTTTAAACAGGGCGGCGTAGTCATCCCACTGGACGCTGTCAGGCGAATAATTCTGCTTTTTGTAAAGCTCATCAGACGATCTTGGCAGCAGTCTGAAATGAACCTTATTGATATTTTTGAACGAAATAGTAGCCTGGCCGCCTTCTGGCAACATGATGCGTTCGGTTTCGATGCTCACTTCGCGGCTTTTGATCGTGGCGATCAAATTGTTGCAAATGCTGGCGCCATAGCTGTTCGGATGAGCGCTGCGGCCGCGTTCGGCTACTTCCAGGGCTTTCACGTATTCGCCCAGACTCTGGAATTCCTGAGCAGCGTAACCCAGTGCGGTTGCTGAATAGGCGTGGGAAGAATGCGTTTTGGCAAAAGCTTCGAGTCTGCTGATATAGGTGTCGGAAATGCTGTCGCCAACTGCTACTCTGCGCACCCATGCGAGCCTGATCAGGTCGTTGTCAAGCAGAGCGTCAAGATTATCGCTTTCCTGTGCTGATTTGAGAAGGCGCTGCAACAGCTTTACCGCACGATAGTTGCATGAATCAGTATCTAGTGTATCAGGCTGCCACTTCATGAAAGCTTCGACATCGCCAAATGCCGGCGAATCAACCGTGATTTCAAAAGCGGTCGTCGGTCTGGCAGCGCTTTGCGCATCGGCCATGTAGAAAGTCAAAGCCTCGTGGGCAAAAAAGTCAAACAGCGTCGGGCGCAACGTTTCAGGCTGATTTCCGCCCTGCAGAAACCCTTCGAGAGTTTTTATGGGAAGGGCTTTGAGGGTTGCTTCCTTTTTGAGGACGTTCTCGTAAAGATTGCCGATATGGGCAAAAAGTTTGGGAAGATCCCAGGTCGTAAAATCCTTTTCATTCAGGCCTTCTGTGCGTGAACGATTGATGAAGCGGTAACTGTTGCGATTGTAGTAATGCCAGTACCACTTGGCCAGAATGATGTTGAGCAAAGGCTTAACCTTGGCATCGGCAGTGACAATCTCTGTCTCAAGCCTGGTGATGAGCTCCTCAGGCTTGTTGCCCTGAACGGTGCCTTCCTGAACAATGCGGTCGCACAAAGATTTAACGGCATCGACCATGTGGTTTTCCTTCTGTGCCAGTTCATAAATTTTGTTAAGATGCTCTATGGCTGTCTGTGGCAGGCCTTTTGAC
>MFYY01000191.1:1684-4902 GCA_001787855.1 Candidatus Riflebacteria bacterium GWC2_50_8
AACGTTGCATTAAAGCCTCCATAAGATACCTGATGGTGTAATCTTTAACGCAATCAATCAGGGCCAGATTTAGAAATTTTACTAACCAACCGGCAAGCTATTCTACTCTCAAAACGTTTAAAATTAAACAACCCATTGAGAAATATGCTGGCCGGCGCGGGGTATAAAAAAAGGCCCCGGTCGGGGCCTTTTCTCTGAAGTCTTTTACCAGGTCTTGTTAAGCTTTTCCTTGGCTTTTATAGCTGCTGCTGTGTTTGGATATACTGTCACTGCCTGACGGAAATAGTTGTCAGCAGTGAATTCATCGCCGAGGATTTCATAGCATTCGCCGGCCTGGAAAAGCGCTTCGGCAGCGTAATCATTGGTCGGGTATTTCTGCTGAAACCAGGCGAAGTTGTTGGCAGCCTGACGCAGATAGTGACTGTTGGCAACATTTATTCTGCCGTGTTCCTTTTGCGAATGGGCAAGCACAAAGGTTGCTTCTATTACATATTCTGAGTTCGGGTAAAAGCGAATGAAATCTTCGAAAAGTCTGATGGCCTGTAAATAATTTTTCTGCTCATATCTGATGCGGGATTTCCAGAAAGCCGCGTCATCAGCATACTGCGAGCCGGGGAAGCGCTTAAGCAGTTCGTCAAAATAGGTTACAGCGTTATTAAAATTGCCGGAGACATATTGTGAATGGGCACGGTTATAAAGTTCGTAGTCGCTGAGCTGTCCGGGATAGCTGGGATTAGTCGGTGGCACCGGAACCGGCTGTGGCGGCTGATAGTCCGGGTAGCCTGGGGTTGTGTTTCCACTCTGCAAGGCGGTGAGCCGCTGTTTTGCTTCAGCGAAGTAATTCGAGTCAGGAAATTCGTAAACGACTTTCTGATAAGCGCTGATCGCACTTGCCTTGTCATTCAGTCTTTCATAAGTCATGCCGGTAACGAACCAGGCATCGTCGACGAATTCGCTGAATGGATAACGCGAAATAAAGTTTCTGAACTCATTGATCGCGCTGCGGTAATCGTAGAGCTTGACCATACAGAAACCTATGTAATAGGTCGCGCGCTCAGCCTGATGAAAGTAAGAATACTTGCTGCTGACCAGACGGTAGTAATGCAGTGCGTTGTTGTAATCGGTTGAGTTGAGATAGGCTTCGGCAACAATAAAGGTTGCTTCAGGTGCGCGGTATTCATAAGGATAACGCTCGAGAAAGCGCCGCAACAGGTTGATGCTGTATGAATAGTTGCCCTGATAATAGGCATTTCTGCCGTCTTCAAACAGTTTGTCCGGTGATTCATAGCCACCGTTACCAGGATAACCTGGATTACCGGGATAATTGGGATTGCCAGGGTTGCCCGGGTAACCTGGATTACCAGGATAGGTTGGCGGGGTGGGCGGTGTCGGCTGCGTTGGCTGCCCGGGCCACGAATCGACGCGCGGGCTCACAAAAATATTGTTGACCAGGTCGTTGCCGGTGTTAAAGGCAAAACCCGGTGTCAGCGCCAGAATCATCAAGGCCAGAACCAGAACTCGATGCATACTTCTCATCTTCAGTTCTCCTTATTTCTCTCACTCGGTACTACTATATTGTATATCGGCGGCCACCCGCCAGTGCTGTATATCTCTTCTCAATCGTTCTCGTAATCGTTCCTTCCTGCTATTACTCCTGAATCCTATGATTCATCAGCCAGACAATACAATCGCAGTGTTTTTACAGGAAAGGATTCGAGCTGTTGCGCTGACCAGAATTCGCTTCTGGCCAGCTTTGCAGAACTTAATTCAAAAAGGGTTGTAATCGTTGTCTGGGTCGGTAATAACCGGGTTTGAATCATCGCTGTAAGGATCAGTGCTTGCCAGTGCGCCAGCAAAGTAGATTTCAAGAGGAATGTAGATATTGTAGCTGTCGTTTAGCTTGTAATCATAACCCTCAAGCCTTACCCAGTATTTTACGCCGACCTTGTTCTGGCTTTTCCAGCTGGTATAATCGCTGTAAAGGATGAAGAGACCGTTGAACCATGCCGGCTTGGTTTCGCCCGCGCGACCGATCATGACCTGGCTGCGTATAGTGCGGGTTCCGTAGCCTTTCAGGATATTAAATGTGTCTGCTGGAGTCGTGGTGTCACCGATGTCAAGCCCGGCTGTGCCAGGTATAAACATGGCGTAATTAACTCTTGCTGGCAGGCCTGAATAATAATTGTAGCTCATGTCTGTATCGTAATAGGTGCTGGCATAAGGATTTGACGAGTCAGTTGACTTTGTTGTCAGTGTTCTATAAGTGTACATGTGGTTGATGGTAATTTCATCGCCCCGTGTTTCACGCACAGAGGCCGATACCTCGTAGGCGCGGCCTGTCTCGTAAATCTGAGCCGGAACCAGAGTAAAGCTGGTATGTACCGGGTCAACATAAACCGGGGGAGTGCCACCGCCACCACCGCCGCCCTCGGGACAACCGGTGAGAAATACGGAAACAACAATCGCGGCCACTACCGCCAGAGTCAGTCGAAAAGCGTTTGCTAACCTCTTATTCATCTTATACAACTCCTGTACAATCTCAAGCCACTGCTGTTCAGCAAGAATTGTTCCATGATCACTATATGTTGTATATAAGCTTAACATAGTATAAATTAAAAAAATAGATGAAAATTTGGCGAAATCTGCCGAAAACTTATCAGAAGCACTTATTGCTTTTAGATTAAATTCAGGAAATTGTATGAAAAAAATTCTGATTCCTGTAATGCTGGGACTGCTGTGCGCACCAGTCAGTGCCGATCAGAACATTCATGACCTCGTCAGAGAACTCGGTTATTCCGGCGACTACATCATGGAAAATCTGCCGCCGAAAGATGCTAAGCCGCGCCGAGCAGTCAGAGAGCCGAAAATCACTTATGTCGAGCCAAATCGACAGTTGATGGCTCCCGAAGACCTTCTGCATCCGCGGGTGATGCAGAAAAGTGAATCTCCGCGCATGATTCCGGTTCTTATGCGCTATCACCGGCAAAGTCCGGCCTCAGACAAGATCACCCGCAAGCTGGCGGTTACCTGCCTGCGCAATGGTCAGCCTCGTGAAGCCCTTTACTGGTACACACAGACCTGGCAGCGCGATCGTTCAGATTATGAATCGCTGTGGAACATGGCATGCCTCTCCTACCGACTTGGCGAGACATCTCTGACCCGAAAATACCTCACTGAGTATTCCAAGGTCGATCCCAACAGCGCCTGGGGAAGAATGG
>MFYY01000191.1:4979-6800 GCA_001787855.1 Candidatus Riflebacteria bacterium GWC2_50_8
AAAGCTGATAACAACCGTGGTGTCGAGACCGCCGACGCTAAGACGACTTCCGACGGCAAAGGCATCATGGTTATCGAGGGTAACAGAACAAGTTTTGACCAGTTTATGAGCGGCTACGAAGAACTTGACGCCGCTCCACCAAAGACCGAAGACACAGTGAAAGGGAAGAAGAAGGTTAGGCCCCCGGTTAAAGCAGAAGCAGAAACAAGCAAAACTTCGCTGCAGAAAGCTGCAATCGTAAATACTCCTGCTCCCGCGCTGGCAGAAGCTGCGCCATTGGCTGAAGTTCAGTCGGTAACGGCAACTGCGCCGCCACTCGTTCCCTGATCTGAATTTTCTGCGAAAAAAGAAGCAACCCCCTGATCGCAAGTGGGTTGCTTTTTCTTATGCCCAGCTACACTGCAGCTGAATATTTCAGCCAACTTGCAGCTTGCTACTATGCTAATGCGCTAAATCATGGTATGTTCTTTACCTGAAATTTTTTCAACAAATTCAACTACAGGCAAAGAAACATGAAACAATCAAAACTGTTCACCAAAACCTCTAAAACTCTTCCGAAAGACGAAGTGAGCGTTAATTCGCAGCTTCTTCTGAAAAGTGGCTTTATCGACAAGGAAATGGCCGGTGTCTATTCATATCTGCCCCTTGGCCATCGCGTTCTCAACAAGATCATTAACGTGATCAGGGAAGAAATGAACGCTATTGGCGGTCAGGAAATATTGTTGACCGCTCTGCAGTCTCCTGCTGCCTGGCAGGCCACAGATCGCTGGGACGACCAGAAAATGGATGTGTGGTTCAAGACCGAACTGAAAAATGGTTCGATACTTGGTCTGGCGCCAACCCATGAAGAACCGCTCACCAGACTGATGAAGAAGTTCATTAATTCATATAAAGATCTGCCGGCTTTTCCTTACCAGTTTCAGACCAAATTTCGTAATGAAACCCGCGCCAAATCAGGCATTTTGCGCACTCGCGAATTCATCATGAAAGATCTTTATTCGTTCTGTCGCAGCCAGGAAGAGCTTGATGAATATTATGAACGAGCCAAGGCAGCCTATGTCAAAATCTTTGATCGACTCGGTCTTGGCAAAATAACCTATGTTACCTTTGCTTCTGGTGGCACTTTCAGCAAGTTCAGCCACGAGTTTCAGACTCTGTGCGAATATGGCGAAGATATCATTTACATCAATGAAGAGAAGAATATCGCGATCAACCGTGAAATCTTCAATGAAGAAATTACCAGAGAATTTGGCCTGACCATGGCCGACTTCGTCGAAAAGAAGGCCATTGAAGTTGGTAACATATTCAAGCTTGGCACCAAGTTCTCAGATAGTCTTGAACTGAATTATGTCGACGAAAGTGGCGCAAAACAGCCGGTTATCATGGGTAGTTATGGTATCGGGCCCGGTCGCGTCATGGGCACTATCGTTGAAACCTGTAACGATGAAAAAGGCATAATCTGGCCAAAGCATATCGCGCCTTACCAGGTTCATATCATCTCTCTCGGCAAAGACGAAGCAATCATGCAGGAATCAGAAAGCCTTTACAACTCGCTTAACGCCAGTAACTTCGAAGTATTGTGGGATGACCGCGTCACTGTGAATCCCGGGGCTAAATTCGCCGACTCAGATCTTATCGGTTGCCCGATCAGAATTACTGTCAGCGGCAAAAACATCGAGAATAAACAATACGAAGTTAAGAGCCGAGCAGGCGGCGACGCGAAGTTCATTCCGCAGGACCAGATCATCAGCTTTCTCACTGACGAACTGAAGTGATCTGATCACATTCTCGTTCAGTCGTTCATACAATGCCGGCAACTAA
>MFYY01000192.1:0-2710 GCA_001787855.1 Candidatus Riflebacteria bacterium GWC2_50_8
GAGCAATACCAGCACCCTCAAGTTCCGGGATAACTTTTGATTTCTTTTCCATGCGGGTTCTGATGCCGGCGAGGGCGGCAATAGCCAATGCCCAGCCCGTTCCTGCGCCAAGACCGTAAGCAATCGACTGCATAAATGTATATTGCCTGATCACCAGAAAGAGCGCACAGCCAAGAATTGCGCAGTTAACGGTAATCAATGGCAAAAAGATGCCTAGTGTCAGATAAAGCAGGGTGCTGACACGCTCGACCACCATTTCGATAATCTGGGTAAACGCCGCAATCACAATGATAAAAGCAATATACTGAAGATATTCAAGCTCATATGGCACCAACAGCTTGTGATAAACCAGCCAGTTAATCGGCGCCGTGAAGGTAGACACGAATATTACCGCGGCACCGAGGCCCAGAGAACTTTTAAGGTCTTTGGAAACCGCCAGAAATGAGCACATTCCAAGAAAGTTGGTAAGCAGAATGTTGTTGGTGGTGATTGCCGCAAAGAAAATGACGAATGGGTGAACGTTCTGTATATCCATATTCGTTTACCTCTTCTCTCCGCCAGATTTGAGCGCGCGCACGATCCAGATATAGGTGGCGAGGGCAAAGAAGCCGCTTGGCGCGATCACCATCATGTTCCACTTTGTCCAGTCTGACGGTATCACCTGCATGCCAAAGAAAGTGCCAAGACCCAGCGGTTCGCGAATAATCGCGATCGGCAGCAACACAAGCGAATAACCAATTCCAGCGCCGACACCGTCTAGAACAGCATCATAAGGTTTGTTGGCCATGGCATAGCCTTCGGTGCGGCCCATGACAATACAGTTCGTTATGATCAAGCCAACATAAGGCCCGAGTTCATTGCTTATTTCCGGCAAGAATGCGTCGAGCACGATTTTAATAAAAATAACGTAAGCGGCGATGATCAATACCTGGATAATCATTCTGACCCGGCGCGGAATCACATTGCGCATCAGCGACACCGTCAAACATGACATCGCCAGGGTAAAAATCAGTCCAAGACACATGACCATGGTATTCTTGACCAGATTCGTCACTGCCAGCGCCGAGCAGATACCGAGAATCTGCCCGATTACCGGGTTTTCTTCCCAGAGCATTCTTTTGAAGGCATCGAAGCCTTTAACCGGACCGTTGCTCAATTGCTGATCCCTCCCTGTTTTTGCGTAATAAACTGCGCCAGCGCTTTATTTACAATCTTCTCGATCGCGCTGGAAGTGCCGGTTGCTCCGGTAATCCCGTCGACTTCGTCAAGGCGCGTAGCAGCACCTTCGGCTACCAGTTTCAGGCGCAGGCCATCCTGACGCTTGTTGGCAAAAGGCTTGTCTTTAAAGCGGGCCTTGAATTCGGGTTCACTGATACGGCCACCGAGCCCGGGAGTCTCGCCGTGACTGGTAAACTCAATTCCTTTGACCTGCATATTCTTGGCATCGACGGCCAGAAAGCCGACAATGTTATCCCAGAAACCCTGGCCGGAAAAGGCAAAAACAAAAAGTTCGTCAGTCGCATTTTTGCGGCGGTAGCAAATGAAATCAGCTGTAGCGGTGAATTTGACCGGTTCGGTTTCGGCAACAAACAACGCCGGCACATCAGACTCTGCGATAATCTTGTCGGCGGGCATCAGGCCGAACAGGCTCAAAATGACCTTTTGCCGGGCAACCAGGCGGTTGAGTTCAATACGCTCCTTGAGGGCAGCATTTATGCCGCTCACCAGAAAAGTAAAAACAGCGGTAACAACTATTGTAAACAACAGGGTTTTAATCTTATCGCTCATGCCGGTTTCGCCTTTTTCGACTTCTCCCATTCAGTCACGCCAATCTCGATCAATGGCCCGAAGGTATTGCCAAGCAGTATGGCAAACATAAACCCGGCATTAAAAGCGGAAAGGCTGCGAATAACTGCGGCGAGAAAACCAATCAGAATCGCATAGATCCAACGCGCCTTATTGTTAATCGGTGCCGAAATCGGCTCAGTGACCATAAAAACCGCAGCAAAGAGCGTGCCGCCGCCAAAGACATTAATCAGATAGCCCTGCAGCAGCGGCATTGTATCGAGCCCCATTAGATGCAGCAGCAGTTTGGCAGCGAAAAGGCCGATGAAAGGCCCAAGCAGCAACGGTATGAAAAGAACTTTCTGATAGAGCAGAAAAGCCATGGCCAGAAGAATCAGAACCGAGCTGGTTGCTCCATGACAACCGTTGATGTTTCCGATAGCCAGACGACTTAGACTAATGCCCTCAAAGGCTTGCAGTGCCCGATCAGCTTCTGCCTGGTTCTGACCTGCAATCGCTTCGCGACGCGCCAGATTGAGCCGCTTGAGAGCAGTTAACGTAGTTGCGCTGGTGATTGAATCGACGTTGTACATGCTGGAATCGACATCGGCAGTTCTGGTAAGCGTGGAGAAAGCGGCAAAACCGGCGGCACCGCCCTGAAAAGGCACATACCAGCTGGCAGCAAGAGCCGCCGGGAAACTGATATACAGAAAACACCTGCCCACCATGGCCGGGTTGAAAACATTCTTGCCGAAACCGCCAAAAACCATCTTGCCAAAAGTAATGCAAAAGAAAGCGCCAACCGCAACCATCCAGAATGGCACATTTGGCGGGCTGATCAACCCAAGCAGAGCGCCTGTGACCAGGGCCGCAGCTGAAGCCGGCTTGTTTTCGCGGCGGGGAAAAAGATACTCGGCGAGCCAGC
>MFYY01000192.1:2726-5921 GCA_001787855.1 Candidatus Riflebacteria bacterium GWC2_50_8
ATTGTATACAGCACCAATCAGCGGCAGACAAAGCGCTAGAAGCATGTTTATCTGCGGTTTCTGATACAGCACATACTGCTTGAGAAAGTTAGTCATAGCGCCTCAAACCTTAAGAATATGATGCAATGATAATAAGCTGAATAGTTAAAGTCAAATAAGCGTTCAGAGGCGGGCAAAAAGATCGTCAATAGCCTTGAGACAATCGAGAGGATGCGACAGATTGAGAGAATGTCCGGCATCAGCAAGTCGAACTATCTTAGCTGCCGGCAGTTTTTCGCCAAGCAGCGAAGCCTGCTGATCAGGCGAGCAGACCTTGTCGCCATCACCAATCAGCACCTGTATCGGACATTTGATTTCTGGCAGACGCCCATGAACCTCTTTCAGACTCTGCAACATGGCATTTTTGTCGGTTATCGTTGCCATGAGGGATTCAAAGCGCGTATAGCGCGGCATCCATATTTCAAGGTAGTCTTCGCCTACTTTACCGGGTGCAAAAAGTGCTTCAAGGTGCTGCTGCATTTTGGTCTGGGAAAGAAGCGGCATGAGAATGCCGAGAATAGTTCCCAATACTGCGCCACGACCAAGATCAGGAAGCGAAGAAGGTTTTTCGCCAGGGTCGTTTGGCATGACGAAAGGTGCCAGCATGACAATGCCGCGGACTTTTTCGGGGTGCTTCAATGCAACTTTGCAGGCAATGAAACTGCCCATTGAATAGCCAACCAGAACGGCTTTGCCACTACACTTGCGGTCAATAAGCTCGGCAAAAAGTTCACTGTCGAGCCAGGGATCATTGTTGTCATTGATCAACTCTTCGCTGGACATATGACCTGGGCGGTCAGGCATGACAAAATGATATTTATCAGCGGCAAAGCCATCGATAAAAGAGGAAAAATCTTTGCGGCTACCAGGATTGCCATGCAAAAAAAGCACGCTGTCGCCCTTCCCTGCCTCAGACAGAGAAATTCTCGTTTCCTTGATCTCTACGGCAGTGGTCTGTTCAAGTGTGCCCATGTTTTACCTCTGAAAGAATTTTTTTCAATTCTAACACAGATACAGAAATTTCTGGCACAACGGGTTTTTATTTTTTGACCTCGCAGATTTCAGCAACAGCAAATGGTCTGAGCAAAGAAGTCATCTGGCAAACAAATTTGTCGGGCAGCCGGAGAACATCAGGCAGGGCCTTAGCTCATCTGTGGCATACAGAAAATAATTTGAGGAATTCGCTATAAAATTGGTATAATAAGAGTGGAAGTTGGACTGGTGCGCTTTGTACCACGACCGGGGTTAACACCCACCGCGGGACAAAGTGGGAGGGGGAGCGAGACACAGAGAGCCGTACAGTCACAGAAGACTGAACTGTTACTAATTAAGATCTGAGGCAAGAGTCTCAGTTTTTTTTTGCCCGGCAACCGGCCGGCAGGCGCGGCAACAGAGCAGAGCAGTTACTTGCTATAGTTGTCTCAGAGCAGTTCTGTCCTGAAAATGCACGATTCGGGAGCGCAGGGTGCCTTTAAAATGGCGAATCTTCTGCAGGTCTTGCATTCTGGCTGAAGGGCGTGTTTTGAACCTTTTTCCTGTTTCATTTTAGCCTCCTCAAAATTACTTCTAATACTATTATCGGCATTCTTTCTCTTAGCCTTCAATGTTTACCCCTTAAAAAAGAATTGCGTGCCGAGTATAGCGAAATTTTGGCAAGATTTCCAGAGAATTTCTCCAGAAATCAGCCGGTTGGAAAACGACCTGTGTTCAGATGAATATCACACGTGTTCGCGGGTTTCGTAGAAATTTATTTCAGGCCATTCCTTGATTATGTAGTTGAGCCGCCATTTGTCAGGCGCCATGAAGGTAAGAGCCTCGGCAGTATCATAGGCCAGACTTGGTTTATAGCGACGCGTGAATTCATCAAGTTTTTTCTCGTCACTACTACCTATCCAGCGTGCTGTCGAGCAGTCTACCTGCTCATAAATTGCATCAACACCATATTCTTCTTTCAGGCGCGACATGGTAACGTCAAACTGCAGCACGCCGACTGCGCCAAGAATATAATCATTGCCAAGCAGAGGGCGAAAAACCTGAACCGCACCTTCTTCAGACAACTGTAGAAGCCCTTTTTGCAGTTGCTTCATCTTGAGCGGATTTTTGAGTATGACCCGCTTGAAAATTTCTGGTGAAAAATTAGGAATACCGGTGAATTTCAGAGGCTCTTTAAGCGAAAATGTATCGCCAATCTTTATGGTTCCACGGTTATGAATACCAATGATGTCGCCCGGGTAAGCTTCTTCTACGTTTTGGCGATCCTGGGCCATGAAAATCGTTGCGTTGGCCAGAGTAATTTCCTTGCCGAGCCGATGATGCATGACTTTCATACCACGGGTGAATTTACCGGAACAGATGCGGACAAAAGCAATGCGGTCACGATGAGCCGGGTCCATGTTAGCCTGGATTTTAAAGGCAAAACCGGTAAAATCTGGTTCATAAGGCGATACCACCCTGGTTTCGGTCGGGCGCGGCGTTGGTGGCGGTGAGAGTTCGACGAATGCGTCGAGAAGTTCCTGTACGCCAAAGTTGTTAAGTGCGCTACCAAAGAAAACCGGCGTCTGATTACCGCGCAGATAATGCTCGTGATCGAATGGCGCGGCCGCACCCTGCAGCAGTTCGAGGTCGTCACGTAACTCCTGTGCTTGAAAGCCAAGCAGTTCATCGAGTCGACTGTCGGCAAGATCGTCGATTACCATGGTGTCCTGAGGCCGGCGCGCTTCGCCGGCCCGGAACAATACAATCTGCTTTTTGTACATGTTATAGACGCCGCGAAAACTTTTGCCCATGCCGATTGGCCATGACATGGGCGCACATTCGATCTGCAGTTTGTCTTCAATTTCCTGCAGCAGATCCAAAGGCATGCGGCCCTCACGGTCAAGCTTATTAATAAAGGTCATGATCGGAGTATTGCGCATGCGGCAAATACTCATCAGCTTTTCGGTCTGAGTTTCGACGCCCTTCACGCTGTCAATAACCATCAGAGCACTATCTACGGCGGTCAAAACCCGGTAGGTGTCTTCAGAAAAGTCCTGGTGGCCGGGAGTATCGAGCAGGTTTATCTCGTGATCCGAATAATCGAACTTCATTACCGAAGTGGTAACCGAGATGCCGCGTTCCTGTTCGATTTTCATCCAGTCGCTGGTAGCATGGCGATCA
>MFYY01000193.1:286-613 GCA_001787855.1 Candidatus Riflebacteria bacterium GWC2_50_8
TGAAGAAATCATGCTTGGCCGCGCCGAAAAGCAAGGATTAGTGATTGAGCAAAGTCAACTGCAGAAAGCCCGAGAAACCGCTCAGCCAGCTGCTAAGAAGGCACAGACTGCGCCAAAACTCTACGCACAGTATTCTGGCAACCCGCCAGCTGCCAAAGTTTCCCAGATAATCGGCTTAATCGCAAAAAATACCTGCGAAACAGATGAGTTAACCGACCTGTTGCAAGGGGAAACTGCAGAAATGCAGATATTCGCGATTCAAGCGGCACTGAAAGCCATCGGACTGCGCAGCCAGAAATCCTTTTCACCTGTAAAAACGTTAAAGCG
>MFYY01000193.1:633-16241 GCA_001787855.1 Candidatus Riflebacteria bacterium GWC2_50_8
CAATATGGGACGAAGTCGCTGCAACCCTGGCCATGATGTCGGCACAGTCAGCCAGGCTGGCAGCACCAATGTTCCAGCAGTTGCCATGGACCTGCTGGCCCGAGACCATCATGCCATTCATGCTTAACTTCATAGGCATTACAGCAAAACCGCAATTCTCAGTCCCCGTCAGCAGGCTTCTTCGCCATAGTCGCCCCGAAATACGGTGTTCCGCCATTTCCTGCCTGCTCGCCATCAACCCTGGCGAACTTACAGAAAGCCTGCCGTCACTACAACATGATGACGACCCGGAAGTTGCAGCGCTGGCAAAAACTACTGCCCGAAATATCGCAGCTCAGGCGTATTACTCGGGAAGCCACAGCCTGGGAGCGATTTTGTTGCACAACCTGCAAAACCTGGCCAATCGCTGGCAGCAACTTCCGATGACAGCCCAGATTGGTGTCCCCGTTGTCATCGTTCTGAGCATGGTATTTTATCTTTTCATTGCCGAACCACCGTCAGCAACTCAGACTGGCGCTGCCTCAACTGCGCTTGCTTCGCATGCAGATGCCAGTCATAAAGTTTCGGGCCACAGGTTTGACTACTGGCTTCAGCCGGCCACGCCAGGTCAGGAAAGAGTCGTGTTTGGCCGAATCGAAGAAAATTACTCTGACAGTATACTGATACAAAGCCCGGTGTTGCGTTCGCCTGTTCTGATAAGACACAAAATGGGAGTTTTACCTTTGCAGAAAAATCAACATTTCAGCGCCAGGGTTAAGGTCGACACTGTTGTCGGAAACCGCATTGAATCAACTCTTTTGCCCAAAACGGAGAACAAAAAATGAAACCAGTTTATTTGCGTAATATTTCCCGGGATTTTCTGCTGATGTTGCCGTTAATTTTGCTTCTGGCAGCAGTTCAGGCCAATGCGGTAGAGCTCAACGTCGCCCGTCAGGGAGAAGTTAAAAACGTTCCGCTTCAGGCGCCATACAATGGCTGTCTGATCGTTCGTGAAGGTCCCGGCATGGATTCCCCGGTCAAGGGACATGTAGTCAATGGCGACACTGTTACCATCGAAGCAACGTCCGGGAGCTGGTATAAGATTTCGTCGCCGTTGAGCGGCTATGTATGGTCGAGCTACGTTACGGTTACCGAAAACCAGACTGTTGACACAAATACGATGACCAAGCCGCTTGATCTCGGAACCATAGTAAATAACGCCAACCCGGAAACGCGCGATCAAAAGCTGCCAGAACGCCAGCAACTGCTCGAAAAGAATCGAGTTATCGAAATTGACATCGACCAGGAAATAGCACCTTGACCTTCAGCCACAGAAAAAGTTCTCCGCGTAAGCGCACCGGTTCAATTCTTCTGGTGACGACAGCGGTGCTTTTCTGCATGTTTCTTTTCGCACTCGGTTACTCGCGATTTTTAAGCTATCAGTCAGATGCAGCCGACAAGATCGGCAAGAAACAGAAGTTGAGCGAATTTGCGAGCGCACTTGCAACGCTCAGCGTTCACAAGCTTAAGTATTCGGCTCAGCTCACCAACAGCACAACGGCAAGACGCGCCTGGCCAGAAGCGGGATCAGCAATGGCGAGGCTATACGACTATCTTTCACAGCCATTGAGCAAGTTCGAATCGGCAAAACATTTTCCCCTGCCGCTTCTCGACGGAGACGACACAAGCCACCTCTCAATGCTGCTGGCACAGTTGTGGCAGACTGCCGGTTATGGCGACGAACTCAAAGAAGCAATAACTGTCACTGTCATGCGCGATGATTTTATACAGACTGGCGCGGCTCCTGAGGCTTACACGCGCAATAAAAGTGGTAATTTAAGAATAACGGTCAGCCTCACAATTATTCACAGCGAAACTTTTTCGACAACGCTCGACTTCAATTATTCCTGCCCGGTGCGTATTGCCACAGCGCATGTTCCGGTGCTGTCAAAGTATAACCTTTACATCGAAAATGCCCGCCTCAACTCCGGCGAATATGATGCCGGTTACAACCAGGTCAGCGTCGATTCATTCGGCAATTTTGCCGACACCCGCAGCAAAGCCAGAGCTCTTGTGCTCAATAACGACGGCAATCTTAACCTGCCTGTAAAACTTGAGTTCCGTAACTTCGTCGAAGATGCCCGTGGACTGGTGTATCTTGGCGGCGACGCCTCTATTTTTCTCAATCTTGCGCGCTCCGACGCGGTGGCTCTCAACTCGGAATCCGGTGAGGGTTTCCAGTTTTTCCGCCGGCTGAATTTCGATGGCCTCTACCCGGTTTATGACGGCAATTCAGCCGAAAACGGCAGAATGCTGATCAGCTTCCTCGACCAGGGCGTGTCTGACGATACCGATGAGCGCAACCTGTCTTTTTATCGACGTATAGAATCTGGTTTTTTTGGCGTCAAGCAGGTTCAGGAAGGCCGCCTGCGCTACAGCTCCATATTCAGGCTTTTTGGCGTGCAGGCGCGCCCTTCGCCGACTCTGGTGCAGGGAAATATCCTGAGCCAGTATCTGACTATTGCAATAATGAAAAGAGATGATGGCAGGCCAGGCCGGCCGCTTTATCTCGACAACCTTTCTTATTCAGCCCCGATGCTGCCTGATGCCTATTATTACAACTGCATAAATCTTCCTGAGTACACCGATCTCCAGACCGCTTTCGGGCTCGACAACAGCCTTGATTCTTACAAACAGTATGTAACCCGCTATTCATCACGCGTCAACCATCGGCCGTATAATCAGGGGCTTGGTTTTATGCACACCCAGACCAATCCTGATGCGGTTGCGCTTTTTCCCGAATCAGACCTGCTCAACCGCTTTGTTACAAGTTCAGCGCACGATGCAACGCATAAGGTTCCCGGAGTTTTTGCCGAAATTTACCCGGACGCGGCTGATCTTAAAATGATGTCGGCCTTTGCCAAAGGCTTCGCTGATGAAGCGATGGCGTCTTATCACATCGACAATTCCGAAGAACCAGACGCCATGAAGCTCCTCAAACAACAGGGACTGCTCAGTCAGAACCGGCTTGTTGCCGACGGCTGGGTGCGTTTTTCTTCCGCAACCACTATCAATCGCCGCCTCGAATATATGTCATCGGCAGGCATTGTTGTCGAAAATGGCGATCTGACAATCGAGGCGCCAGTCGCGCCAGCAGGTTTTCGCGATGACTGTCTGCTCTACCTCGTCGCGCTCAACGGCAACGTCGTCTTCAAAACTCCGCCCGATGCGAAGGTGCAGGCAGCGGTAATTGCTTTTTCCGAGACAACCGACCATGGCAGAGTAGTCTTTATCGCGCCACCGGCTGAATTAAGGGGAGCTCTGGCCATGAAAAAGCTGGTGCGCAACAGCAGCGAAGCCGAAACTTTTCAGGGCACCAGCCTCGTTTACTTTCCGGCTCTGGCTGTAAAGCCGGCCGGCAGCGACGGTGTTTCGCAAGACGCTCAGCTGCTTACTTTCAGCTTTGGGCAGCAGCCGCAGGAGATCAGATGATGCGCAAAACCTGCCGACACGGCTTTTCTTTCGTCGAACTGGTGGTGGCGATTACCATCATGGCCATAGGTATCATGCCGATCATGTGGTTCTTCTCGCGCAGTAATATGGGCACCATCAAGACTCGCGACGAAGTTTACGCGCAACAGTATGCCGCCGAGCTCTATGATTTCGTTATCGCCAGCGGATTCAATGCATATTCTCCGACTGGAGAAGCTGGCGTCGAAGTGCCGGCGCTTACCCTCGCTGACGAGACCATCAGCATCGAAGAGCGTTTTAGCCGCAGATTGATCGTCGAAGATCTGGCTCCGGCCCACAACCCCGACTGGCCCCTGCTCTATCGCACAGTCGTCGTAGAGGTCAACTGGATTGCAGACCAGCAGCAACGCAGCTTAAAATTAACAGGAATCATCCATGCGCCAAAGTAACCACCGCAGATCAGGCGTCACTCTCATCGAAGCCGTCGTGTCGGCGGCGATCGCGGCGCTTATCTTTGTTGTCGTCGGGCGCCTCATGGTCAGCGCCATGCAGATGTCACGCACCGGCAGCAGCCACCTTACCAACCTGCTGGCTTCAGACATTGTCCTGCAGCAGATTGTGCAGGATCTCAAGCAGGCCACGGCCATTACTGCAGATGACACTCAACTGGCCGCAGGAGAACTAGCACTGGAAAAACTGTATTGGGAAGAAAGTAGTGCCAACCCCGGCCTAACCGCGGTAAGCTATCGATTGCCCGAAGACAATCGCGGCCTGTTGCGAGAAACTGAAGGCGAAGAGCATCGGCTATATCCTGACCGCAAAATCAAACTCGCCTTTAAACTTGTGAATGTCGGCCCGCAGAATGCGAGGGGTATCATCGTCGACCTCAAGGTCAGCACGCCACCTGATGAGAAAGAAGAGCACAGTTTCAGACGCTTCGTATACCTTGAAAGCCTGCCCGAAAACCGTGCTCTGATCAACGATTATCTGCCAATATCGAGCGCAGCTCCCTGACCGCTCAGACCCGGCAAAACCCAGATTTACTGACCCGATTCGAGCTTTTCTTTTTCGTCCAGCCAGAAGGAGAATGCAACCGGCATAAAATCTCCGGCGGTAAAAGTCGCGTTAACATATTCGCCGTTAAATATGGCGATACCAAGCTCAATCATCCTGGCAATTCTACGGCTCTGGTCGGCTATCAGACGTAGCACCTCTACGCCCTCCTCAAGATGGTCACTGCTGAATTTAATGTCGGCAAGCCGCCACAGAAGGTCATCACGATTCGAGGCCGAAACTTTTTCCTGCAGCTGCAGGGCACTGTGAAATCTATCAGCTTTCGCCAGCAGCACAGCACATTCGGCAAGTATCTGGTCTGAATCATCTGCTGAAGGAAACTGCGAAACTCCTGCAACGACCTCATTAAGCAGCAGCAGCTTGTCACGATAATTTCGGTTCTCCTGATTGACGGCAATAATTCGCAAGTAGCCCCGGTATCTGCACGAAGTATCTTTTATCGCGGCCAGTGTATCGCGGGCCAGAGTAAAATTATCGATCAATGCATGCCTGGCCGCCACCTCAACCACGGCAAGATCTCTGGCCGGAGTATCGGTAATCTGACCGAGCATTTCATTTGCCAGCTCCAGCTGCCCGAATTCCAGGCAGTTTTTCAACAGAAAAACTACATATTCTGAGCGTTGTTGTTCACTGCTGAAATTAGACAAGAGATTGAAAGCCCTTTTCATCGATTCATGCACGCTGCTTTCCTGTCTCAGCTTGTAAAAAGCCGATGAAGAGCGTGTCAAAATCAGTATTTTCTCGGGAACCGCTTGAATCTGGTCAACAAGCTTGATGGCTTCATTGATCAGATCACAGGCAACTGCCAGAACTGACCTGTCTTTATGCTCAGCGGCAATGGCCAGCAATGCTCTGGCTTTCAGAAATGGCTTTGAAATACTCGCTGCAACTTCCCGCGCCTGCGAAAAAAAACCATCGGATGAATGTTTTATCACCAGGCTCACTGTCAGTTCGGATCTTATTTCTGGGTCTTCTATTTTCTTCACAATTTCGTGGGTGTTCAAACATTTCCCGGAGTCAATCAAGTGTTCAACGATCTGATGCATGACCGCCAGTTTGCTCTCGCTGTCAGCTATCGACTCGGCAACCTCAAACGCCCAGAAATACTCGCCACTTTCGGCAAGTTTGTAAGCAGTCCAGGCCGTGCCGGTTATGCGAACATCATTCTCAGGCGTATGCTCAAGCATATCAATGGCACTTATAAAAAGCTGGCGGGCGCGGTCACGCAACTTTCTTTCGAAATATGCATGACCAAGACTTGTAAGCAGCCTGATCTGGTCCATTCTGTCTGAAAAGAATGCCGATAAGGTCAGGGCACGCTCGAACTCGCCAATATCCGCATACTTTACCGCCAGAAAACTGAGAATGCGGTTGCGCGTTGCTGGTTTCTCAATAGTCTCAGCAAGGTCAACAGCCTCGCCGACAATTACCACCGCCCGTTCCTTCTGGTTGTTGAGCATGAAAAGCCGGGCGAGATCGGCGAGTTTCTCACAGCTGATTCTGTTCTGTTTAATATTTCGGGCGCAGTCATGCAGGATTTCGAGCAGTTCCTGACGCCAGGCGTTTTGTTTCAGCTGGTCAATTTTCTTGTTTATACCGGCATAAGTGCTGTTACCCAGCCGAAACTTGCGCTGGGCAATTTTCAAGGCAAGAGTAGAAGAAGGAAACCGCTCAAGTATTGAGTCAATTAGAGAAAGCGCCTGCCGATAAAGATTTAATGCCCTTATGTAATCTTTCTGCTCGGCCTTTTGCGCCTTACAATAAAGGTTGTAAGCTTGAATGAAAATGTAATTCGCGTTGATTCGCCTGACTTTTTTCATTAGATCTCTCTATTCAACAACAATCTCATACTAATTATAGCAATTTATGAAGCATCACGAGAATACTACCGGGAACCGGCGAAGCACAGCACGTGTCCGTCAGGGTCAAGACTGTAGGCAACCTCGTCACCCCAGTTTCTAAGCGCGAGTGGGCTGAGCTCTCTCGCACCGTTCTCGATAGCGCGCTGGTGGTAAGCCTGCGGGCCATCGACAGTCAAATACACTTCTGCGCGTGGAATGCCATTTGCTGCGGACGGGTCCGGCAAACTCTCGCCAAGAAGCCTTTTAATCCCGGCTTCTGGCATTAAACCAAGCACGCAGGATTCTGAAATTCTAAATTCGGTCATTCCCGGAACATTAAGGTCAGGCTGTCGGGCTAGAACGGCGGCATAAAAATCTGTGCTGAGCTTTTGATCGGCGACATACAGTATAAAGTTAGCTTTCATGTTTTACCTCGCTGGCAGAATTTCGTTTGAGAATAATCAGAGTCAGGTCGTCATCAAGTTCTTTTCCCGGGCGCTGCACCGATTTGAGAATTTCGCTTCTCATCTCGGCTGGTTGCAGATGTAAAAGTCCTTCACAGATCTTTCCAAGGCCGGCAGAGCCATAGGGCTGGCCAGATTCATCAAGCGTTTCAATAAGTATGTCGGTAAAGAAAAACAGGCAATCACCCGGCGCCATGCTGATTGTCGCCTGTGGAAATTCCTGATTACGCAGGCTGAAACCGAGCGGCGGCTTGAACAACTGCGGAAACGGCTGGCGATTTCCCTGCGAAAAGAGCATTGGCAAAGGGTGCCCGGCGTTGATACAGTCAAGCTTCCCTGAGTTGCTGTCAAGTAGCGCAGCAAAAAGGGTCATGCATTTCTTACGCTTAAACTGGCTGAACAAAAGCTCATTGAGGCAGCTGAACATGTCATGCAAAGACAGACTGCCGCTCATCACGTAGTCGCTGACGACAGCCTTGATCATGGTGGTTACCATTGCCGAGCTTACGCCATGTCCGGTAACATCACCGATTACCAGCAGCCAGCGCCCTTCGCCCAATGCCATGATGTCACAGTAATCGCCTCCAAGGTCGGCCGCCGGAACATAAACCAGATCAGCAGCAAATCCCGCGATTTCAGGAGCTTTCTCGGGAATCAGCTGTTCCTGTATGGCCTTGGCAGAAATTATGTCAGCGAGAGTTTCTGTAGTTGCGTTAAAGGTTGCCGACAGCCGCCCCAGCTCATCGTTCTGAAGTATCTCAAGATGATGACTGGTATCACGCCGCCTGAGCGCCTGAACACCTGTCATCAAGTTCGCTACCGGTCTGATTATGGTGTGCGAGAACAGTGAACCGACGAGCAACGCCAGTATCAGCGCGAACGCAATACCCCAGATCAGATCTGATCTGATGTCGGCAATCTCCCGATCGACCTCATCAAGCGGGTAAAGGCTGATCAAAACATTGTCGACAACCTTTTTACCCGGTGCTCCGGCAGCGATCCATCCGGCGCCGTTCCACCTGACAATGCTGCTCTGCGGACCATTGCTGCGCATTACCTGTCTGACAAAGTGCATCAGTTCATGAGTAGACCCGGCATCATCTGGCCATAGTTCTGAATAAACGGTAGACCACGCAAACTGGCGAATTGCGCCACGCCCAAAAGAAATTCTCCGCTTCAGGTTGTTGACCAGATAGTTTCTTACCGCCCAACGCACATGTTGATCGACAACGATAAAGGCAGCTTTCATTTCCGGGTCTTCAAACACATCCCAATACCAGAGTATTTCGAATCCGCCAAAAGAAATCTGGTGCAACTCGTTGGGACTTTCAAAGATCCTCGCCCAGCCGCCAAAAGGGCCCTCAAGAAATTCCTGAACCAGCACTTCTGATGCATTCAACGACAATGCCCTGCCCCTGAGACGGTCACCGAGAAAATTGTTTATGCCCATGCGCGCAACTGCTTTGCCAAGAAGACCAAGCTGTTGAGCTGTTTCCTTTCTCTGAATGGTAAGCACCACATCTGCATTTATATCACGCACTTCGACCCAGTTAATAACTCTGTCGACATCAAGTTTGCGAAATTTTTTCGTCAGGCTTGCCGGATCAGACTTCATTTCAGGGAAATTCTTGAAAGATCTGAACAGATTAAGCATCTGCGCCTTTTCTTTTTCGAAGCCGTTCTCAAATTCATTGATGCTGCTGTGACAGGCAAGATATGCATCCTGAATCAGCAATTCCCTGCGCTCGGCAACGTATTTCCAGCCGAAATACATCAATCCGGAAAGAGGCAGGGCAACGGCATAGAGAATCAGGCCCACCAGTTTTACCCTGATCGATGCGGTGCGCATACCGGCCAGCAAATTGCTTTCTCTGGCCAGCAGAACAACTGTCATCAACAGAACCAGCAGGAATACGCGCAGCAGAGTTCGCGCAAACAAAGGATCGAGCCCGTCATTTTTTTTGCTGACTACCAGAAAGCGTTCGCCAATTCTTTTGCAGATGGTCTGTATCCTGTGGTCAGCACCTGCAGGTACGGCAGCCCGCAACTGAATCTGCATATTGATGCCATTGGTAAGATCGGCCGGCAGATAGTTTTTGAGATCTTCGATTCCAGGTAAAGACCACAAAACAATAAAAACCCCATCAGCCCTGTGTGCTTTTGATCCTTTCCGGTATTGCGGAGTTCTCTTATAGAAGATGTAACCAGCGCCCCTGAAGCCGCTGAAATTCATGATGCGCCCCTCGTGTTGCTGCAGCAGACTCGTTGAATAGGCAGCTCCAAACAACGTATTCAGATGCTTGGAAGTAACAAAACCAGGCTTACGCGAGTAATCATGCGCAAGCTCCCAGGCATCGACCAGCGGAGTCGCATGCTCTCCGAGCAGTTCAGCAGGCGTTACCAGCCTCCCTTCTGCAAATATTGCCGGGAAAAAGCCAAGCTGGCCGGCGTGAAAATTTTCCGCGAGCTTTCTAACCTTTTCAGAGTCAATAGCAGAGCCATCATACAAATCCTCGCAAAACCGGCTGAAATGCGCCGCAAAAAATATCTCGGGATCGAGATGTTCACTTATTGCTTCAGCCCGCTTCAACAGGGCTTCTTCACTCGCGGCCCGCTGGTTTGAGCTGCTTTGTTCGATAATCGCGCTGCCAAGCAGCCAGATCACCGAAATCGGCAACAGAAGCAGTAGAAACAGTCCAGCTATGGCCGGAAAAATGCCGCGCGAAATATTTTTGCGAGCTTCAGGCTGCATCCGGCGGCTCCTTTGTCATATTTTTGATCACCAGCATGGTCAGGTCGTCCTGCTGTATACCGCCGCCAAGAAAGGCGCTCCACACTGCCTTCATATGGGCAACCGTAGCAGCTGGCGATAGTCGCGAAAGTCGCGCCAGCTCAACATACATTGCTTCATGACCGTAAACCGTTCCGTCAGGGGCCTGACATTCGATCAGCGCATCAGTATAAGAAAAGAGCGCATCACCGGGATTAAGTTGCAAAAGCCTGGAATCAGGTTCTTTTCGTGACTCGCGCACGCCAAGAGGCATCCCGGCCAGAGAGATTTCTTCGAAACTGCCGTCGCGCCTGATTATTAATGGCCAGTTATGTCCGGCATTGATCAGCTTCAACGTGCAATCTTCTGTGTTCAGGAGCATGAACAGCATGGTCATCATTTTTTTGCGGCTGAGAGTGCGCAGTAGAAGAGCAGAAATTTTGCCGGGAAGTTCAAGAAAGTCAAAGCCATCGCGGCAGGCTTTGAAAACAGCAGCCTTTGCCATGGCCATACACAGGGCGGCTGAGGTGCCATGCCCACTGACATCGCCGATCAAAAAGAGATAGCGACTTTCGTCAAGCTTCACATAATCGCAGTAATCGCCGCCCAGATCGCTGGCCGCCATATTGAAGACAGCCGTGTCGAACCCTGGAATTGCGAGTTTTTCCTGTGGAAAAAGCGACTCCTGAACCGACCTGGCCAGCTGCATCTCGTTAAGTTCATCAACCATCTGGTTAAAGGCAAGACCAAGTTCGCCAAACTCGTCGCCTGCGTCAATACTTACCCTGGCATCTGGATGACGCTTTTGCACCAGCATCATGCCACGATCCAGCTCCATAACCGGCTTGAGAAAAGCTACGGTCAATAACCGCGCAATCAAAAGTGCGACGACCAGTATTACGATAACAGCGATGGCAAGAAGACGATACAATGATGCGATGCGCTCACTCACCACCCGCTCATCGGTCATGATCATCAGACTGTAGGGCTCCAGCACCTTGCCAGGATAAGCGAGAGCCAGCCATTTCTGCTTTTCAGTCCCTATCCTGCGCAGTTCCGGCTTATCAGTCAAAAGAGCAGCACGCATCAGCTCATCACTCCCTGCGACATCGCCAATACGCTTATCAAGCCAGCGCTGCTGAGCAGAATTAAAAACCGCGAAAATTTCCGCATTACCCGCGTGTTCATGCATAACCCTGCGCAAAAAGTTTTCGCGCGCAATATTCTTTGCCTGAAATATGCTCAGAATAGCAGCCGGATGGCCGGGGACATTGATCATGTTCCAGTGCCATAACAACTCGTTCATTCCAAACCGCACACTGTGAATCTGCCCGGGGGCTTCGGTTATCTGGGCAAAGCCAAAATCCGGGCTGGTAAAAACATCTTTCAGGACTGCGTCAGACTTGCGTTTGATCTTGACATTCTCCAGCCGCGATCTTTGAGCAAGTCTATTCTCGACCAGGTATCTGCAATAGGCGTCGATTGACTTTTCAAGGCCTTCGAACCAGCTCCCGGAATTCAACACGCTTATCGGTTCGCCATCGAGTGCGACAAGGTCGACCCTGATCGCCTGCCCTGAAGCAATCATTGCTGAAGCAGCACGCGAATACGTTGCAGATGAATAATCATTGAGAACGAGGTTGTGCAAAGACTCACAGTGCCTGCCAAAGCTTCTTTCTTCTTCTGAAAAATCATCTTCAATCGCCGACAGTCTGGTAACCTTTTCCTTTTCGAGTCGCGACCACAAAACCCTTTCGTGGGTAGAAATTGCCGTTATACCTGTCAGCAGAAGACCGGCCGTCGGAAAGGCGATCGCTACCAGAAGCAGCGCCAGCAATTTGCTGCCAGTTCGCAGATATATACTGCGCAGATCAAATGAGCTGCTGAATAAAAGTATCGCCATGCCGGCCAGTGCTATTGCCAGAAGAAGATTAAGCATTCCAGCCGCTGCATTGCCGCTCAAACCTGCAACTGACAAAGAGCCGAGATAAACGCCGGCGCCGGTATGCAGCGTTAGCCATAGCCTGCCGGCTTCTACAAGGTATTCTGCCGAGGTCTTTTCGATCTTGCCGCGCAGATAGTTAAAGTCACTCTGTGCGCCTTTTTGAAACAGGGGATCGCTCTGATCATGGCTCCAATAGGCCAGCTGAAGATTTTCTTCGCTACCCCGGCTGAAAATTCTGGCAAGAATTTCCTGCGGCTTAAGAACAGGAAACACAATCACGAGCGCACCGGCAAGGCTTTCAGAAGACCACCTCTTCCAGTACAGGTAACCGCCGATTCTCTTTTTTTTGAGACTGAGCAGCTGCCCTTCGTGATTTTTGATGACACCGGCACTCGCCTCTGCTCCGAGCAGAATCTGAATACGCTTAAGCTGACGCTGTTCGTCGCCGCTCCGGTATGCTGGAGTTTCTGCCAAAATATCCCATATCTTGCTGATGACAAAACGGTTAGGCGGCAAATAACCGGGCAGAGTCTGCGCGATACCTTTCTCGTCAAAAAAATAGACCGCCAGATCTGAACCGCACAACGACTGCGCTCTCATGATAAGACGCGTTTTTTCAGCGGGGGCTACACCTTTTTTTCCAGCCTGCTGCAGAAGACTTTCAATCAATCTAAAATAAAAACTGCCAGCCGAGCTGGCGTCAGCGGTTCGAATAAGTTCCTGGCGCAGTCTGGTCTTTACCTCTTCGAAACGCGAATATCGATGCTGATCGAACAGGCGATGCGCCACCAGATACAGTGAAACTGCCGGCAAAAGCCCGAAAATAAACACCACCAGCAACCTGGCGAAAAAGGATTTCATCAAAATTCCCGTAAAAGGTCGTTTCAGAGTCAGCCAGCCGTATCGGCTAACCTCATCAGCTTAGAGCAGCCACGCTATTTTGTCAAAGCCGCAGTGATGAATACAGCAATTCTCCATTTGCCTATCTATGAGGACTTTACGAAAAATTTCGTTTGGACTACTTGTCCGTCAAACGAATCATGGTAATTATACCGGCTCTTTTGAAGAGTTATCCACAGATTAAAGGATTATCGCAGATTGTTCAGGAGTTTATTATATGTTTTATTTGCAGTTATCCTAAGATCATCTGTGCAATCTGTGAAAATCTGTGGAAAAATGCATGGAAGAATAAAACGAAACACCTCTAGAACCCTCTTCAGCAATCGAATGGATTATTACTGTGATGACGCGCCGCTCGAGCAGAATGACAGAGAAAAGGCAATAGTTTGGCTTCTCACCGGGAATTGCTGAGACAAAAGTCAGACTCAGTGTCCGGCGGCGATAGCGGTGCGATAGGCTTCGTAGGCCTGGCGATAGTTCTGCAGTTTCTGCTGCTTTTCACTATCACTGGTGCTGGTAGATGTTACGGCATCGGCATACTCGCGATATGCACGTTCGTATTCTGAATGAGCCTGCTTCAGGGCTGAACTTGCCGGCGCTGAGGCGGCAGCCGCTTCTGTCTGAGCAACATCGGCAGGGGCAGCCGGTTCTTCGATCTTAACCAGGCCAGGTTCGGCCTGAGTTTCGTCTTTGTCTTCAGACATGCCGCTGGCGGCATAAGCTTCGTAGCCTTTTTTAAGAACCTTGCGACCGATCCAGCGTCCTATACTGCCGCCAATCGACTTGCCCAGTTTACTGCCAAGATATGCAGCAGAAATAGTGCCTAAAATTGGCAATACCAGCGGTCCGCCGCATGACAACAAAGCTATCCCGGCTGCGGCGCCCATGGTGCCGCCAATCAGGTCGCCAATAACAGCGCCGATCGCATCTGCGGTCAGCGAGGCCTTGTTAACTGTTTTCGTCGCGTCTATGACCGAACCCAGAGTTACCGGGCGCCCGTCTTTTATCTTCCATTGTGTCACTAATGCACTGATTGCCTTGGCAAAAGTCTTGGTAACGATATCGCCAATTCGATAACCAACCATTGCACCCATACCGGCGGCAAGTGGCCCGCCGACCGCTGCGCCAAGCACATAGCCTATTCCCGCGCCAACCGCCCCACCCGCTTTACCAACGACAAAACCGGCAGCCGTAGAGGCAGCCTTGGTCAGCCACCAGTCACCGTCTTTGAACTGGTCAATTTTGGCCTGGGTTTTGAGTTTGATGCGCTGAAACAGCGACACCTCGGCCGCTTCGACAAAGGGTGCCAGCAGCAGAGAGATAGTCAGCAACAGGCTGAGAAAACACAGCTGTTTCGACGCGAACTTCATGCAAAACTCCATATCATAGAGATTTGTACTAGATTATAAGAAAAAGCGCCCTACCCCGCAACCTGGTCCAGAAAAAAAAACTGGTGCGAACTGCGGGTCTGGCTTGTAGTTCGACACCGCAGCTGCGCCAGTTATCTTTTTGGCTCAGCCAAAAACTGTAATCACAACTCTCTGCCCGAGTGATTAAGCGGGCAAAATACTAAGGTTTACTTTTGGGCTGCTTTTCTTGTGCGTGCTTGACCTTCTCGTCATTCTTCTTGGTTGTCTGTTTTTTAGACTTGTCCTTGTCTTTCTTTCCACCTTTATCTCCCATGTGTCCGCTCCTTTCATACATCAATATTTTCCGCCTGAATGGCGTGGCATTCGGAATATTTCCGTTTGCCTGAATTCATTATACCAGAGAGCCCGTTCGAACAGGCATAATAAGTTAAAATCTGTGACCCTCTTCGTAACCGCGAAAACCTTGCCGGAGATGTATCTATAGCCTGGCAAAAGTATCAGGCTGATTGGTGTTGAGGCAGACCGGCCCGGTGCTCTGTTCGTCACGATGAACTTTTGTGGGGTAATTTCATTTCTCAACCAGTGCCATGATGGCTTCTGGTGAGATGCTGATGCCTACTTCGTCACCGGGGACATGCCCGGCCAACTCTTTGAGCGAAACTTCGGCCAGCATCGTCAAGTTGCTGGTTTTGCTGCGCAGAACCAGTGTAGCGGTTCGCCCTTTTTCGTGAATCGCTTCGATGCTGCAACAGCCAACGGCACCGGCACCGGCACTGTCGGGGCGGCAGAGTTTTATGTCTGCAGCTTTGATTCCGAGTTTAAAGCGCAGTTTATCGAGATTATCGCCGGCCAGAGTTGGATAAGAAGCTGACACCGACAGATTTGCCGGAAAATCCGGGCAGTGAAAGTTGCATAAACCATCGCTTCTGCCGACAAATTCGCCAGGCAGAAAGTTTTCGGTACCGAGAATGCAGGCGGCAGAAACCGTCTTCGGGTAGCAGTAAACCTGATTTTTCGGGCCGGAATCAACAAGCATACCGTTCGCGATCAGACTCAAATCATCGCCGAGAAGAAGCGCCTCTTCGAGATCATGAGTCACCAGCAGCAGAGTCCAGCCCTGTTCGCGCTGCATTTTTTTCAGCAGATGCCAGAGCTTTCTTTTCAGGCCCAGGTTAAGTGAAGAAAACGGCTCATCGAGCAGCACCATGGGATTATCTGAAATCAGTGTACGCGCCAGTGCTGTGCGCTGTTTTTCGCCGCCGCTCAGATGATCGACATGGCGGTCGAGCAGATGCGCAATATCGAGCGAAACGGCGAGCGGCTGCAGACGCCGGGCAGCTTCAGCGGCACCAATTCCCTTCATGCGCAGACCATAGCAGATGTTTTCCCTGACCAGCATATTAGGAAACAGGCAGAGATCCTGGGGCAAATACGATACATTGCGCAGCTCAGGTTCGAGATGGCTGATGTTGCGATCGGCGAAGGTAATAATGCCGCTTTCCTGGCGGCGCAGACCAGCTATGGTTTCAAGCAGCAGGGTCTTGCCGCTGCCGGTGGTGCCGACAAGAACGTGGCACAGGCCTTCCTGCAGCCGCAGCGAAAAATTCTGCACCCTGAATTTGCCGGCAACAATATTGATGTTTTCGATGTTAAGCAAAACAGATCACCTGGAAGTAATAAATCGCGAAAAATAGAGCACCAGCAAACTGACGCCGATCAGCAGAGCAATTGCGCCAACAGCACCTTCGATGTCGGCGCTGGCTAGTCGCATGTAAATCGAGACAGGCAGCGTTT